>QHNK01000110.1 GCA_003218415.1 Verrucomicrobiota bacterium
TGAGTGGAATGCACAATGTCGATGCGCGAATCGTTGCACTGATGTTTGCGCAACTCGTTTTCTATTTCAGCGGTGTCTCCGACCAGATAAAGCTTGTTTACCTGCCGGTAATCACGCAGCGCCATTACGGCGCCGGCAACAAGGTTAGGCGGACCAAAGTCACCGCCCATCGCGTCGAGGGCGATCTTCATCAGTGCAAAACTTTGCGAACTTTAGTCGCCGAATGCAAAGTGAAAATGCGTCGCCCGCCCGCCTCCGCTGCGCTACGGCGCGCCAGGCAGGGCGACGGCTACAGCTACTTGCCTTCGAGTGTTAACACCTGTCTCCCGCGGTAATAGCCGCACGATGGGCAAGCGATGTGCGACGGGACGCTGCTTCCGCACTGCGGACACTTGTTCAGATGCGCAGCATGCCAACGGTTCGCTGCTTTGCGCATGCGTAACCGCATCTTGGATGTTTTGCGTTTTGGGACTCCCATGACAGGCGGCGACTAAAGCATATTTGAAGAAGGAAAACAATGTTGAAGCATTAAACGGTTAAAAAGTTGAGGGATTGAAGCGCCTTAGTTTCCCTTTTTCAACCCGTCACCGATTGATTTTCAGCTTATCCAGCGCGCTCCAATCCGACTTGCTCTTTGCATCCTGCTCCGCAGTTTTGACCTGTTTCGCCTTGCAAACCCGACGGGCGTCCCTGTCGCAATGCGGATGCGCTGGCAGGTTTAGTAGAATTTCCTCGCGAATAGAGGGGGTAAGATCGACAGTCTCCGGCCCGTGCAGCTCCATGTGCACGGCGAATGCAGGCACTCGAACCTCGTGCACGAATTTTTCCAGACACGACACGCAACGCAGCTCAACTAGCTGTGACAGCGAGCCATTCGACCACAGGGCGCCTCCCGCAACGCCAAGATCGATATCGTAATGCAGTCGACCAGCGCAACGAATTCCCTCTGATTCCAGTTCCTGGATTGGGCAATCCTCTTCCCCTTCCAGATGCAGACCTTGGGCTGGAATCTGTTTTAGGTGCACTTTCATGAGCCAATCCTTTCGCCATATTTATCTACATTTCCTCCTCAGCGCCTTAGCCACACACACTGGAACGAAACTCGAGACATCGCCGCCGAGACGCGCGATTTCTTTTACAATTCGAGAGCTGAGATAAGTGTATTCCTCCTTCGGCATTAAAAAAATCGTTTCTACCGCGGCATCCAGTTTTCGATTCATCAGCGCCATTTGAAATTCGAACTCAAAATCGGAGACCGCGCGTAAACCGCGGATCACTGCTCCGGCTTGTTCCGCCCTGGCGAATTCGACGAGCAACCCTTCGAACTCAGCGATTCGCACATTGTCGATTCTACCGGCGGTCTCTTGCAGCAAATCGAGGCGTTCCTTTAACGAGAAAAGCGGTTGTTTCTCGTCATTATGCGCCACAGCCACAACGACTTCATCGAATAGTTTTCTTGCACGCTCAATCACATCCAGGTGACCGTTGGTCACCGGATCGAAGCTGCCGGGATAAATCGCGCGTCGCATCTGCGAAAATTCGCAGAGGAACTTAGAAATGAAAAGCAGATTGGTAAGGCGCGGCCGCCGAGGGCGCCATCTCTGTGTTGCCGAATTTCCCCGGAGCGCGACAGTTCAATGCATTCCATGGCTGATCCATCGCCATACAAAAGCATTGCCGTGGCGACGACATTTTCGCCGCGCTTCAGAGAGGTTCTAGCCGAAGCGAAGCGAATCCGGGAACGTTTTCCGGCCGATCTTCATCTGATCTATGTGGGCGAGCGAAATGAAGAAACAGCAGAGAAGTTTAGCGACGCCCTCGCGGCGCTGCATCTTCCGGCCAATTCAGCGATTCATTATGAGCAGGGAGACCCGGCCGAAGCTATTTTGCGCGCGCTCGCTCGTGAGAAGATCGACGTGATTGTGGCCGGCGCGCTGGAAAAAGAGGTCGTGTTGCATCCATTTCTTGGTAATGTCGCGCGCCGCCTCGTGCGAGAAGCGCCCTGTTCGGTTGTGCTCTTCACGAGGCCTGCGGCGAACCCCAAACCGTTGCGCCGGATCGTTTTCGTTGCCGATTATTCCAGTCACGGGCTAAAGGCTTTGAAAATAGCGCTGCCGCTGGCCGCGTCCGAACCGTGCGACCGGCTTTACGTTATTCGCATTATTACCACGTTTGATCAGGCCCGCGCGTCGATGGGCGCGGGTGGCACTAAAGGCAAAGATTCCAGCGCACACGACGCGGAGGAAGAGGCGCTGGAACAATTCGTTCTGTCGGCCGGTGCAACGGATGTACCGATTGAGGTCCGCTGTGTCCGCGGCAATACCGGACTGGCTGCGTCGGACTTCGTTCAATCGGTCAAGGCGGATTTGCTGGTAGTGCCGCTGCAGAAAAATGGCGAAGCAAGTCAGCCGCTTCCCAGTAACATCGCTTGGATTACAGATGTTATCCCGTGCAATCTCTGGGTGATTCGTTAGAGGTGGATCGCGTTCTCTGAACGCGATGATAATGTCAGGCGCCGAAGGCGCAGTTATTTGGCATCGTCTTCGGGGAAGCCGATCCACCTTGTGATGAACGACGCGCCTGAATTTCAGCCGTACGGCCTGCCGCATCTTACGGTCATTTTTCTCACGATCGTGCTGCCGTTTGCGCTTGCTGCGATTGTGCGGCGCACAAAATCGCAGCGCCTGGAGAAGATCATTATCGGCGTCCTCTCAGCCGTGCTCGTCTTGAATTATATCGCGTATTTAGTTTTTATCCGCAGCCACGGCATTGTGGATTGGCGGCAAATGTTGCCAATGCAAATGTGCGACTGGGGCATGGTGGTCGTAATCGTGGCGATGTGGACCGGAAATCAACGCTGGTTCGAAGTGGCATACTTCTGGGGAATTGGCGGCACGTTGCAGGCCGTTCTCACGCCAAACCTGCTCTTTGGCTTTCCAGACTGGCGTTTCATCAGTTTTTTCACCTCGCATTGCGGCATTATCGTCGGCGTGGTTTTCCTGATGTTGACCCGGCGATACCGGCCGTATCCGATGTCAATTGTGCGCGTCTGGCTGTGGTCGGAATTTTATTTTGTGGTTACTCTGGTTATCGACAAACTGACGGATGTTAATTACGGATTTTTGCTGCGCAAACCGGAAGCCTTTTCCATTTTGAGTTTTCTTTCCGATTCGCGACCGTTGTACCTCCTGCAAATGCACGGAGTCGCACTACTCTTTTTTCTCGGGTTGTATGCGCCATTTGCCATCGTCGATCTCGTGCGAGGCGGCCATTCGAGTGGCGGTTCAGGTGAACCGCCGCTACCTCGGTTGCTGGGAGTGCTGGGGTAGGGGCGATTGACCTCAATCGCCCGCTTCGCGAGAGTGAGCGCGGTCAATGAAAGTCAAAGCTCTCAAAGTCGGCAACGTCGTGATCGGCGGGAAACGTCCGGCGTTCATTCTCGGGCCGTGCGTGATTGAGTCGGAGAAGTTTGTCTGGCGCATGGCGAAGAAGATCGCTGAAATCTGCTCTGCCGCAGATGTTGATTTCATTTTCAAGGCCTCCTACGACAAGGCAAATCGGACTTCGGTGCGATCGTTTCGCGGGATCGGCGTACGCGAAGGCTGCGAGATTCTTTCAGCCATCGGGCGCGACTTGAAGATACCAGTGACAACCGATGTTCATTCCCCGAACGAAGCGGAGATCGCCGGCGAGAAGATCGACATGTTGCAAATCCCGGCGTTTCTCTGCCGGCAAACGGATCTGCTACGCGCTGCCGCGGAAACGGGTCGCGCAATCAATGTGAAGAAAGGTCAGTTCCTCGCGCCGTGGGACGTAACAAACATTGCCGAAAAACTGATCGCCTTTGGCAACTCACAATTCTGTTTCACCGAGCGCGGCACGACGTTTGGCTATAACAACCTCGTGGCCGACATGCGCTCGCTCTATTGGATGTGCGAAGCGGGATATCGCGTGATCTTTGACGCGACGCATTCTGTGCAGCGGCCAGGCGGGGCAGGGGACTCGACGGCTGGCGACGGCGTCCTGGCACCAGCGCTGGCCAGGGCCGCGATGGCCACAGGCTGCGACGGAATCTTTATGGAGGTGCATGAAAATCCGGCGCGCGCGTTGTCGGATGGGCCGAATCAGATTCCGCTAAAGGATTTGCCGAAGCACCTGTGCATGTTAAAGGCTATTCATGCTGCCGTCTCGGGTAGGGACGATTGACCGCAATCGCCCAGGCACCAAGGGTATCACGTTTTGGGAGCGGGCGGTTGGGGTCAACCGCCCCTACCGGCGTTGGGTATTGCTGGTTTGGTTCTTATCAGTGGCGTTGTCCTTTTTGATATCGGCGCCTCAGGTGCCCGGTCAGTCAAAAGGCCATAAGAAAAGGGCTCGCGCGACAGCGACGCCGACTGCGTCTCCCGGCGAACAGAGCTTAACAAACATCCCCCTGCCGATCGGCCATGAAGCCAAGGGCCTTGTGTTGCCAGATTTCGATGGCGAAGGCCATCTGCGGGGAAAATTTGAAGCGGGGACGGCGCACCGGATCGATCAGGAACACATCGGATTTCAACACCTCAAAATCACGACCTACAGCCCGGAGAATCAGCCCGACCTGCAAATCGACATGCACACGTCGGTGCTTGATCTAAAAACCCGGGTCCTCAGTTCGCAGGAACGCACGACGATCCAGCGCGCGGATTTCAACATTGCTGGCGATTCAGTGTATTTCGACACCAACACGAGGACCGGGCGATTGATCGGAAACGTGAAAATGGTGATCACTGATCAATCGCATCTGACTGCCAAACCAAACAGCAGCGAATGAAAAAACTGGCGGTGTTGATCCTGTTTATCGCCTGCGCGACGGGGCCGCTCTTGCAGGGGCAGATTGCCGCGGAGCCCACGAAAGCTTCCCAGGCTGCGCCAGAGAAGAAAGCAAAGAAAACGGCGACCGACAAAAAAAATGAATCGCCGAGCACAAAATTATTTGGCCAGGATGGGTCGAACGCACCCACCACAACGGAAATCTACGCGGATGAGGCGTTCTTTGATTCAACCAAGAACAAGGGCATCTTTAGCGGCCGGGTGAAGGTAACCGATCCGCGTTTCAATCTTCAATCTGACAAATTGACAGTGTTTATTACAAAGGGACAAAATCAGGGCCTAGAGAAAGCCATCGCCGAGGGGAACGTCGGGCTGGTGCGCGATCGGCCCGATCCGAATGGCGGACCGCCAACGCGCGCCGTCGGCCGAGCAGACAAAGCAACTTATACGGCTGCAACCGGAGATGTTGAATTAAGAGGAACGCCGCGTGTGCAGGAGGGATTGAACATGCACGTGGCGACCAGCCCTGATACAGTCATGATCATTAACCAGAACAGCCAACTGACGACACACGGCCCAAGTCGCACGGAGATTCGTCAGCAGCCAAACGAGGAAAAGAAGGGCGAAGCCAGTCCCTCTCAGACCTCGCCGGCCCAGACCCCGCCTGCTCCGGCTCTCCCAAAGCCATGATCAGCCAAACTGCGCCGGTTTCGACTGCCAAGATTCCTTCGCCGGTCACGACGAAAGCGGAAACTGTCCTGACTACTGAGCAGCTGGTTAAGATCTACGGCGGCCGGGCAGTGGTGGACGGGATCGATATGCACGTCCGGGCTGGCGAGATCGTGGGATTGCTTGGGCCAAACGGCGCGGGTAAAACAACGAGTTTTTACATGATCGTTGGTCTGGTCAGGCCAAACAGCGGCCGCGTGATTTTTTGCAACACTGATGTCACGGACTATCCGATGTACAAGCGGGCCCGCATCGGCATGGGTTATCTGCCGCAGGAGGAATCGATCTTTCGGAAGATGACAGTGGAACAAAACATCCTCGCAATTTTGGAAACGCTACCGCTGAGCAAGGCCGAGCGGCGAAACCGTTGCGATCAACTGTTGCACCAGTTTGGCATTGAGCGGATCGCGAAAAACGTCGCGCTCACATTGAGCGGCGGCGAGAAGCGACGTTTGACCATTGCGCGTTCGCTGGTCACGCACCCGAAGTTGCTGATGCTCGACGAGCCTTTCAGCGGCGTCGATCCCATTGCGGTATATGACGTGCAACAAATTATCGTAAACCTGCGCAAGTCAGGACTCGCCATCATGATCACCGACCACAATGTGCGTGAGACTCTCTCAATCGTGGACCGCGCCTATCTGATTTACGATGGCCGGGTGGAGAGTGAAGGAACAAAAGATTTCCTGATCAACGATCCCATCAGCCGCCAGCTGTATCTCGGCGAACGCTTCAAAATGTGACGTGCCCAGGTGCACATCATCGCGAGTGAAGCGAAGGAGCTCGCATAAGGCTCGAGCGTCACGCTATCGCTCTCGCGCGTACCAACGCACAATCGCAACTTGTAGGGTAGAACAGAAAGGGCACTTGCCAGCGGTTGCCGTCTGCGGAAAGTTTTGACGCTTCCGAATAAGGCTCGGGTGGTGGAATGGCAGACACGTACGTTTGAGGGGCGTATGCCGAAAGGCATGCGGGTTCAAGTCCCGCCCCGAGCACGATTTTCGTGGTAGGGACGGCGCGCTGCGCTGTCCGGACGCCGCAGCGCGGCGTCGCTACCCGTCAGCAATTAGACGTTTGCGCGCTGCTTCCGTTCCGATAGTCTTCGCACCAATATGGAAGCGCTTTATCTGGTCGGCATTGCAGTGCTGGCGCTATTCGCGTTCGTGCTGGCGGTTGTTCTTTTCAACTTTTTCGGTCTCTGGGTTCGGGCATGGATCGCGGGTGCGCCGGTCCAAATGAGCAAAATGGTCGGGATGCGACTCCGCAAGGTCCCGGTCGGATTGATCGTGGACAATCGAATCACAGCCGTGAAGGCAGGCCTACAGGTTTCAAGCGACGCGCTGGAAGCGCATTATCTGGCGGGCGGCGATGTGAGCCATGTGGTTCTCGCGTTAATTGCCGCTGAGAAGGCGGGCATTTCGCTCGATTTCAACCGTGCATGCGCCATCGATCTGGCCACCAAAGGCACTGGCAAGACGGTGCTCGAAGCGGTGCGCACGAGTATCAATCCAAAGGTGATTGACGCGCCCAACCCGACAATGGGACGCACAACCATCGACGGCGTCGCACAGGATGGAATCGGCGTGAAAGTAAAAGCTCGTGTGACCGTGCGCTCGCATCTTGATCGGTTCGTCGGCGGCGCGACGGAAGAGACAATCATCGCCCGCGTCGGCGAAGGCATTGTCAGCGCAATTGGCTCTGCGCATTCCTACAAAGAAGTGCTGGAAAATCCGGATCGCATTTCCAAGACAGTTCTGGCTAAAGGCCTCGACAGCAATACGGCGTTTGAAATTCTTTCAATCGACATCGCCGATGTGGATGTCGGCGACAATATCGGCGCGAAGTTGCAGACCGAACAAGCCGAAGCGGACAAACGCGTCGCGCAGGCGAAAGCCGAGGTGCGCCGTGCAGCAGCTGTCGCTGTGGAGCAAGAGATGCGCGCCAGAACGCAGGAAATGCGAGCCAAAGTGGTCGAGGCTGAAGCGCTCGTCCCCCAGGCAATGGCAGACGCATTTCGCTCAGGCAACCTCGGGGTCATGGATTATGTCCGAATGAAGAATGTTCAGGCCGACACCTCGATGCGCGAATCAATCGCAGGTGGAGACAAACCGCGGACGGAGGGAACGTGATGATTTCTTGAGGCGTGAGATCGTAAGATGATTGCCGCTCATTTCGACAATCTCATTTTCCTTTTACTTCTCGCCGTTGCGTTGTTGTTCCAGTTGCTGGCGAGGGCGGTGGGAAAGAAAAACACGGACGAGGTAGAGCCCACATCAAAACCTGCACCCAGAATGCCGAAGCCAATTCCGCGCGTACCGGCAGAATCAGATGAAGAACGGATTCGCAAATTCCTGGAAGCGCTTGGCCAACCGGCTGCATCAAGACCGCCTCCGCCTATGGTACCTCGTACGGACATTCCACCCAGACCGGTGGCGCCGGTGCAGCCACCTCTTCCGCAAGCGTGGAAAATAATCCGAGAAGGACGACGCAAACCCGACGTCATTCGAAGAGGGATTCCTGCGCCTGAAACTGCGAAACGCGCGGAGAAAATATTCCCGCCAGCAATACCAAGTGTTCCAGCGTTCGAAGTTCACGAAGGACCGTTACCGATCGAACCGCCGCCGATTATCAAAGCGCCGGTAGAAGCTTATGCAGCCCCGAAAGCTTTCGGGGTTGCCAAAGGCGTAGAGTTGAAAACAGACATCGCGACTTTGCTCGCATCGAAATCCGGTTTGCGCGATGCAATCATTCTACGCGAAATTTTCGGGCCGCCGCGAAGTTTGCAAGGGCTCGATCTGCAATAGCGTCGGCTGTCCTCAGCGGATTTCCGCTTCTCCCGAAGCCCGGATGCGCTGAGGACAGAGCACGCTACAGCACGACGATGTTGAGCTTAGGCGCGAATCTCGTATTCTTTTCGCTCTCGTTCGAAAAAGCCGGCGTGGCGGAATTGGCAGACGCGCTGGACTCAAAATCCACGGCTATGCTAGGGGGTTAGTCCCGCCGTTGCGGGTTCGTTGCCAAATTACGCAGTTTCCTTACCCGGGTTATGCTCCTAGGCAAATTTCCTTAAGGAATTGTCTTGACGCACGGCATAGGTTTTTATTAGACGGGGGTCGGGGGCGGAGTGCAGGGTACGCACCCCAAGCTATTCGAGGTGTAAAACCGGACGCATCACTCCGCCGCCCCGTCTCATTTTTCGGATCGAGCTTTGCTGGCAATCGCGGCCTCTTGATTAGCGGTCAAATTAGTACACTACCCAAATTCAACAGGCCTTGTCGCTTCACGCGCTAGAATCGCCGATGATTGGCCGGATGGACCATTCGTGTACACATTTTCGAGGGTCGAGGCGACCATAACAGCTTTTGAATCCGAACTAAATTTTTGATCGTTTCTCGGTTTCTCCCGGACGGAAGTGAAAAACCGTGAACATCTACGTGTACATGCAGGGCCAACGACGCGGGCCTTACGAAAAGGCGCAGCTCGAAGAAATGTGGAAGGTCGGCCAAATTCCCACGGACACATTGTACTGGCACGAGGGTATGGCCCAGTGGGCTGTGATCTCCGATCTGTTCGCAATCACCACGATGGCGCCTCCTTTGCCTATGGACGCCGGCAACGCCGAATCGATGACGTTTCCCGCGGCATCGTAAATGCGGATTAAATCGGCGGTACCTGCCGTTCGACTACGTTAAGTCAGGGTCAGCTTGCGGCCAGCGCAGCATCTACATCTGGGAAAATCTGAAATATTTGATCAAGCCGCGAACTTTCGAAAATCGAGCGCATGGTTTCGTGCAGACCAGTCAGGAAAAACCTGCCACCATAGGCTTCAACCTTTTGCATGGCTAGAATAAGCGCTGCCAAGCCCGAGCTATCGATGTAAGTCGCGCGGGAAAGATCTATCACTATCCGTTCCGGTTTTTTCTCGGTCATTGCGTTAAGTGACTGTGTGACAGCAGGCGAAACGTGCAGATCGATTTCGCCTCTAAGCGGCAGGACATTCGGACGGTGTTGACGCGGCACCGGAGTGGCTGGGAAAGCGCTTTTCTTCATTTAGTTCCTTCATTCGTGAATGCTTCACCATCCGGGCGTATCGATTATGGATTTCACATCTGGAAGATCATCCGGTAATGAAACTTCAAACGTTATGAAGGAGAGCTTGGAGGTTTACGAAGTCTGCCCGCGCAAAGATCATCGCTGCGTCCATCTAATTTCCGAGGCGCTGCCATTTGGTCGCCTGTGGTACGGCGAACCAAACGCAATTGCTAGTGCAACCGGCTGCGCAAAGTTTCGCAGCCGTTCACACGATGCTATGATTCGCGTTTACGATGAAGGCGGGCAATCTGATCGAAACGCACGAGCATGCGGGAGACTTCAAGGAACCGTGAGTTTCTCGTCACGGCTTGATTTGCTCTAGGCTGCGCACTCGTTGTTTTTGCTGCTCTCGCTGCTCTCGTTCTTCTAGCAATTTCGCGATTCGATTTACTCGCAACCCCGATGAAGACGGAGGCAACCGCAACTACCAGCGCCGCAATTTCAATCACAGAGTTACATCTTTAGCCGGATCGTCTTTTCGTAGGCAATCTTTTTTTGCAAAGCGAATCGAGTTCCAGAAACGCGGTAAACTTTTCATCGGCGTGCACAACAAAACGCTTCCCAGTATTTCACGCTACATTTCATCGGCCCGCAAAACACCGAAGGGCTTGAATCTCACACGCAGCGTCGCGGCGTGTTGGCGAATCAGAGATGGTTGGTTGTATTCGCGTGGCTGCGGCTAAGCTACGGATAATAGCGATCTGTTTAGGGGGTTGCTGGGCCGTCTGGTGTCTCTTTCGCTAGTTCGGCGTCGATCAGATCGGAGGCCTCTCTTGTCGTCATTCCATCGAAATGCGTGATTCCCAAATCGTCCATAAACGCCCGTTGTTTGTCTGTGCAGGGACGGGATTCGATTAATTCCTGCACCTGATACTTCGTAGTAAATTCGTCCCACGGTAAGCCGCGATTCGTAAGCATCTGCCGCTGTGCTGGCGTGGCTAGAACGCTTTTGCCACACGGTAACTCGGCTAATCGTCTCCACTTGGATGTTTCGTCATCCCAATAGTAATCACTCGGAAAATACTTCGCTGGCACGTAGCAAAGGATACAGTTCAGTCTTAGTCCATTCGCCGAGCATTTTCTCCATTGCGAGAAATACGTAGCCCCATATCGCGTCGGGATTCTGCCTGTTTTGCTTCCACACGGCAACGACAAAGTGATATAAACAGTCGCAAAGTCTGTGGGATCAAAGTTCTTCATTAAGATCGCCGCTCTGCTGGCGCGCTTCCGTGGAAAAGCAGTACACGCGTCATCAACTAGATTGGGCATGGTCGCAAACACCATCGGAATCCACATGCCCGCCGATTTTCCGCTGGCGTCATACAACGACATCCACGCCCACATTGGGCCTCTTCAGCCGCGTTTTCCCGATGCATATCGTCACAATGCAGGCGCTTGGAATGCTGTCGTAATTCGCTTCAGATCGGCTGCGGAAGCCGACGATGCATTTCAATCGAGCTTGAACGAGCCGAACTCAGTCGAGCAACGTTTTCGGCAGGAAGTAGCCTTGTTTCAGTTCTTCACGAATTCTGTGTCAGTTCTGGATAGCTTGGCGTACGCTCTTCATGCGCTCGGCAACATGATTGATGCTGCAGCATTCCCACTAACGGGCCAAAGCCTTAGGACGGCTGATTTCCGCGGTGTTGCGAATTCTTTTGACAAACGATTTTCTGCCGACGCCCTGACCGTCGCGCTCGTATCTACAAACGCGGACGCACTTGCTACGGAACTTCGCGACTTTAGAAACTTCCTTACTCACAGAGTTGCTTCGACTCGGTCGTATGTTATGGCAACGTCGGGGCCAAATCCGCCTGTTCGCTGGGAGATTGGCCACTTGGAGGCATTGTCGGGTGTTCAAGCGATTCAGATAGATAGTCGACTTACCGGCCAATACCGCTCGTGGCTAAGTAGCCGCCTCGCCGTAATCTTCGCCGCAATGAACAACTTCGTCGGCTCGCACTTGTGACATCGCATTGGGCTGGACGGTACGGCAATCAATTCGCAATTAAGGATGCTTTATGCTCGTGCGCCATTGTTTGGTTGACGAGGAAAATGCGCTGCGAACTTTTCATCCCCTCGCACAACGAAACGCCTTCCATCGCCGCGATGCGCGTCCACAATCCAAATTGTTCGCCCGCGAGAATCCACGCCTGAGACGCAACCTAAGCTCCAACCGGCTTTACTGAGATTGTCAGCGATGATTTTGCAATATTTCACTCATCAGATCGCGGCCAGCGCAGCGTCTACATCTGGGAAAATCTGAAATATTCGATTAAGCCGCGAAGTCTCGAAAATCGAGCTCATAGTTTCGTCCAGACCAGCCAGGAAAAACTTGCCACCAAAGGCTTGAACCTTTTGCATGGCTAGAATCAGCGCTGCCAAGCCCGCACTATCTATGTAAGTCGCGCGGGAAAGATCTATCACGATCCGTTCCGGTTTTTCCTCGGTGATTGCGTTAAGTGACTGTGTGACAGCAGGCGAAACGTGCAGATCGATTTCGCGTTTAAGCGGCAAGACATTCGGACGGTGTTGACTAGTTATCGCAGCGACGCAGACCGCCGCCGCTCTGGGGGATGGTTTCATTTCACCTAGTTCTACGGGGACTGCGGCACGAAGTTTCCCGAAAACGGCGATTTAGGCTGCTCTAGGTAGCGTTTACATGACGCTGGGAACGCGACCGAAACGCACGAGCACGCGGGCGATTTCAAAGAGTGGTGAGCGGTTTGTTCGCATCACGTAACGCACACGAACAAACAGCTTTTTGGCTTGCTCTCGCCGGGACTCATCGCTAAAACGTTGCTACGAAATAATTGGGGAGGCCGTTTGAGCATGAAGACACAAATCCCAAACATCAATGTAGTTCGATCCGCTTGGCGCCGAATCAAAAAGGACATAAAGGACGCCATAATTCGTGACCTGAAGCCAGTAAAAGACGTCAAAGGTGGCGGCGGTGTTACGGGCGAATCCAAGCCCACCACAGGCAGCACTGGCACCACGGGCACCACAGACAGCCACTAGACGCAGCCCGAACTCCATCCAGCTTTGCTGAGATTGTCAGCGATGATCTCCCAGTACTTCATTTAGACTTTGCTTGCATCGTTGCTTGTCATTGAAAACGACGACGGACGATAGCAAACACCACGCCGGCAATGATGATTGTCCCGGCAACGAAGAACATGACAACGGCAGTCGGATTTGCCATCACCGCTGCCCAGCCCTGTAACTTGATCGGCTCGCGCTGGCGCTGTGCTGCGGCGGTCTTCGCAGGACTGGGATGAAACCGTTCCTGAACGTCATTGGGGAGTTCAATGAAATAGACCTTAGAAATTCCCGTTTTGGTTTTAAGCACAATCCCATCCGATTCGACACGGATGATCGTGGCGTCCTTGTATAACTTACCCCTAACGGTTTTGAAGTCCTCAGCCAGCGCGAGTGTCGCTGACAGAAGTGCCAAAATTGCGAGCGTAGTCGCATACTCCTTCACGCTGAGCGCATTCTGCCTTTTTTGCTCTCCGCACGGCAATGACAAAATGACGCATGAACTGTCGCAAATGACGTTTTTGAATAAGCTCACGCGCCATGAGGTGCGGGCCTGCTCATTTCAAGCTGTGCGCTCACTTTCTGTAAGCCAGCAGTAAGCGCTTCAATTTGCCTTTGCTGTTCCGCGAGCTTGGACTGAAAAACCTCCTGCTCCTGCGCCACCGTTGCTTCCAACTTCTGCACCTTCCACGTCTTCACACGCGCTTCTGCATTTTTCCTCATAACCTCGCGTCGGATTTTCCGCAGTACATGAATGGAAACCAGAGAGGCCAAAACAATGAAAATTTAATAGAAAAGGAATTTTTTAAAATGAAAACCTTTATTGTTTATGATTTAGATTCAAAAATGCCCGTTGCTGTTGGCGAACAAGTAAGCGCGGAAACCGCGCGATATTGCGCAAGCGTGCTAACTGGGATTTTCCACGAAAATCTTTTGGCAGAAGAAATTGATTTAGAAGAACAAATTACCCACTGAACCAAAATGGCAATCGGCTACGCGATGCCCCGAAGCCGCGCACAAAGATACCGTGATCCGCGTTTACGACGCGGTTGGCAACGTGATCGAAACGCACGAGCACAAGGGCGATTTCAAAGAGCCGTAAAGTTTTTTGCTCGCGTCACGTCGCACTTCCCGCTAAAATGAATTTCCATGATTCCGCTTTTATCGGGCGGTCACGAGAGAAGCCAAGCGGATTAGACGCCTAGCAACTCTTATGCGCCAGCTCACTGTTATACTGACCGCACTAACGGTTGCCACATTCCAAACGCACGCTGCAAGTCTCGACTGGCTTTTTGATGCTGCTAACAACGACGATATCGCACGCAGACAAGCCCAATTCTTGGTGTGGGATGGTGTGTCGCATCCCTTCTCAGCGAGTTTCGAGAAGGTAGACATTGTAGACAAAGATTGGCCTTTTTATCTCTTTCACGTTGTAATCACCAGTCCAGGCGCCGGAGTAGAGTGCGATCGCAGCTCATACCTGGTCTGCTTCAAGCTGACTGAACGTACAACCGAATTCCGCATAGTTACCGTGATTCAAAGCGCCTCAGACCCGCCGACACAAAACGAGATTACGATGGATAAGCGTCTTAATAGATGGCCAGTTTCACCGCCTTGGAAAGTAGGAGATGATCTACCATACAATATCAAGCCTCCTGGCTTGAGCATCGTGTTAGACAAGTGTCGCGCAGGATCAGACCAGTAAAACGTTAGCCTCCC
>QHNK01000028.1 GCA_003218415.1 Verrucomicrobiota bacterium
GCCCTGCCGGCTTGGCCTTCGACAGCATCGGCAATCTGTTTATGGCGGATTTGGGCGGGAACATCTACAGATACGATCCGCCTGGAGTTCTCCATCGGTATCCTCGAACGACTTTTGGTTCGGTGCCGGGCAGCGCACAAAGTCTGGCCTTTGACGGCGCAGGCAATCTGCTTGTGGTAGATGCGGGCGGGACGAACGGCGCCGGCACCGTCGTTCCAAGTGCCATTTACAAGTTCACTCAGCAGGCGACGCGAAGCACGTTTGCCTCCGGACAGGCTCTGAGCGAAACCTTTTCCCATGTCGCCTTGCAGCCAATGCCAGTCTCTTCTCAATGAATATCGCCTGAGGCGAAATGGATGTGCAAGTCCAAGGCGTGAATCCGCAGCATGTGGCCGGGGTCACCGACCGCGGCTGCAGCTGCAATAGGGAATATGTTTCGGCAGCGAGCGCGCTTCACTCGGAGTCGGTTAGGCGTAGCCACGAAATAAGCTTTCCGTCAGTTTCCCACCACAGATAACAAAGGGTTCACCAGGACAAAAGGGACCTTGGTTTCGGTTGTTAGCTTCTGTTTTGGAGCATCTTTACCCTGATCGGTGACATCTGCTGCCTGCCCGCCGTAGCCTGAGCGAAGGCGGGTAATCCCCGGTTTGCTGTTCGTTTTGGAGAAGTTGTCTTCTCGCAGCCGGCACTCCGAAGGTGTTCGCGAGCAGGCGGCTGCCTCGACAGTCCGGCTAGCTCTACAACTTTCCGCGTAACCTCGCGCGGAATTTTACGCACTACTTCAGTGAACGGCCAGAAATGAGTTCTCAAGACGAGAGTTCACCGAAAGCCAAAACAAGAAAGAAAAATAAAAATGAAAACAAATATCATCAGCAAACTCCTTCTAAGCCTCGGCTTGGTGTTCGTGCTTGGGAGCGCGATCACGCAGGTGCGCGGCGATAGCCAGGCAGTTGCTCCTCCTGGGCAACTCCCGGCTGTCACTATTCATAGCACGGATAATGTTATCCGGGGGCAAACCGGTTCATTCGTGCTGGATATGAGGCAGCCCACATCCAGTGAGCAGACTTACCTGGCTTTCCACCCTTACGTAAACTTCTCTGTTAGCGGCACCGCTATCCCAGGAGTTGATTACGTTGCGCTTGTCTCCCCGGCCTACATCGGACAATCCGGCTACGGAACAATCCTGGTCAAAACCCTGCCTGACCCCAGAGCATTCAACCGTCAAGCGTACAGCGTTGTGATAACCCTGGAGCCTGGCTTGGGATATGCGCTTGGCATACCTAGCTCAGCCACAATGTGGATTAAGCCGTGACTTTAAGTCTTCGACAGGCGGCAACGAATCGCGCGCTGCGCCGTCCCCGGGAAGCTTTCGGGGCGGCGCGGCGTCGCTACGTTGGGTCCCTGGCTTCCACTTGTGTCTGTCGTTACGCCTGAGTCTTTGGCCAGATTCATACGATGTCCTGCCGGGCTCGTCGGGCGACTTATCTGTAGCCGCGCCTCTGTGAGGCGCGCAACGCAATGTGGCATTCGAATGCGCCCGTAATGCTTCGCACCCGCCTTCGTCCAACTTCGGCGTGGCAGGCAGCGAAGCGGCTACATTTCGCCCATAATTGTCACAAATATTTTCCGCCGATGCGGGGCTCGCCGGTGTTCAAAGAGGAAAATGCCTTGCCAGGTTCCAAGCTGCATTTTTCCATCGACAACCGGCACCGTCTCGCTGGTGCGCGTCAAGACCATGCGGATGTGCGATGGCATATCATCGCTGCCCTCGGAACCATGCCTGAAGTAATCGGCGTCCTCAGGCACTAGTCGATTGAAGAATTCTTCCAAGTCGTCTCGCGCAGTTGGATCGGCATTCTCCATGATGACGATGCTACAACTGGTGTGTTGAACAAAAACCGTCACTGTTCCATTTCGGACGCCGCTCCTGTCGATCTTCGACTGCACATCCTCGGTGATTTCGTACAGTCCTTTGCTGTTTGTGCGAAGTTCGAGCTGGTCGTGATGGACACGCATCAGAGTGCAGATTATTGAAGCCAGTTGTGCGAGCAATAGGTAACCGCGCCAAATCAGTGCAATGAAAATTCATGTGCAGTTTTACGCGCAATTACGCGATCTGATTGGAATCCGTGAGTTGGATGTCGATCTTTCGAAAGGGGCCACTGTGCGCGACCTGCTCGACCAAATCTATGCGAAACAACCTGCGCTTCGTTCCCATGACAAGAGCATTTTGATTGGCGCAGGCGTGGAATTTGTCGATCGCAATCACAAACTCAAACCGGGCGACGAGATTTCCATCATGCCGCCAGTGCAAGGCGGATGAATTAAGGCAGAAGTAAGAGGCTCAACGGTCAGGTAATCAGTCGCGAAAATTTTTGAAACTCGTGGCGACGCCGAAGTCGCGGCTGCGCACGAATTGAATCACAGCCTGTAGTTCGTCTCTCTTTTTTCCGGCGACCCGAATTTGCCGGTCCTGCAATTGGCTTTGCACCTTGAAGCCTTGTGACTTGATCGCCTGAATGATCTCCTTCGCTTTATTTCCTTCCAGGCCCTGCCGAATTTTCAATTCCTGTCGGGCGTGACCTACGGATGAAATGGCGGGCTCGTCCTGTTCGATGTTGCGCAGATCGACGCCGCGCTTGGAAAGTTTGCCGATGAGAATTTCCCGTAACCCATGGAGGTGAGCGGCGTCGTCGGCAGTGAGCGTAATTTTGTCTTTCTCAGGGAGAATTTCGGCGGCTATCCCCTTGAAATCGAATCGAGTGGCCAGCTCTTTGCGCGCCTGATTAATCGCATTGTCGAGCTCCTGCTTGTCAACTTCTGAGACGATATCGAAGGAAGGCATTTTCGGATTGCGGATTTTAGATCGCGGATTGTGGATTGATCAAATCCCGAATCATTTGCGCGTTACGGATTAGCTTCCACGATTTTTATGTTGCCCTCCTTCATGCGCATTGTAACTGCGGCTTCGCCTCCGCCTTCGAATAACGTGTCGATCTTTGTGATCTCTTTGGTCTCGCGCTCGGTTGACTCCACGAAATCACTTTCAATTTTTCCGTGCCCCGTTTCCGCAACCAGATGATAAGCAATATCAGCTGGAAAAAAGGCCCAGGCATTTCCGTGCGCGATATTTGTTTGGATTGAAAATTTCCCCGGCTCCCACCAGTCGTAAGCCAGGGTGAGCGTGCCGCGATCCAGCGTGAGCGCGACATTGCTAAAGCAGTTGTGAGCAAACATCCGCCCGCTCCCCAAGCGCGCGTGCACCCTCTGGCCGCGCAACCCATCCACGAAAACTTCACCAGCGCCTAATTCCAGGCGCGCCAGGTTGGCGGTTGCCGGGATAACGATGGTGTAATCAACCGTGCCGGAGCGATCGAACAGCGCCCATTTCGGTTTGGGAGGGAATTTGGTGTTGATTGAAGCGGAGCCTGGCTGGATGGAAACATCGACCGCGATCTGTTTCAGTCGCCCGCGAGTGTATGCTCGCTTGATGGCTTGCACCAGCATCTCGTTTGTGTTCGAACCGTAAACGAAGACCGCGCCGTCGCCATTGATGACTGTGACGTTCGCGGTCGGTTCAATCGTGTAGATTTGCTCGGACGTTTCCTCCAAGGTGCGGTGCGCTGCGGACCCGCACCCCGCAACTGCCGACAATAATGCAGCTAATAGGAGCCGAACGACTTGTTGATTAATAGCCAGTGATCGCACGCAAATTCCATCACCGCATGTGCGTTACTGATCAAGGGGAGAAATGCCGTCAGCGCAAGAACCGCCCAAAGCGAGGCTTCACCCCAAAAATCCTGGCGGGCTTCATTTTTATAATAATCGCCTGTGATATTCCAAAACGATCGTGCACGAGTGGACACATAACGTGCGCTCGACCCCTCGAAGGCGACAGAATGGTAATTGTAATCTGTGACCGACAAGCGTCGGCTTCTGCGCTTGCCACCGTCGAATGACTCGCGGCGGCGAGAACGAATGAGTGTTGGGAAGGTTGGTTTCATAATTCTTCTTTCCTATGAGATGCGCTGCGCATCTGAGTTGGATTCAAAAATTTCTCAGTCCATGAGGCCACCATCTGCCATGGAGTCATAAGGAGGGTTTGCCCGCGCGTATCCGTTCCCGTAATATCGGTCCCAGAAATTGTGCGGAAGCTGTCTCGATCCTGGTGGCAGGGGCTGTTCGTTATCGCAACGGTTGCAGCCACAATCGTTGTCACATTGATTTCGCTCCGCGATTTCCAGCGCGAAGTTGTGCCGCCGGAGAATCGTCCCATCCAATCGCAGATCGCCGGTTATGTAAGCTCGAATGCCTGCCGCGCCTGTCATCCTGGGAATTACGCGAGCTGGCACGCGTCGTTTCATCGCACCATGACGCAGGTGGCAACGCCACAGTGTTTGCCGCCGGACATGGACAAGCTCGAGCTTGCATTCAACGGGCGCGAATACAAAGCAGAGCGTCGCGGCGATAAGTTTTTTGTCCGCACGCGGCCAGAAAGCGGCAGCTATGGCGAACCGCAGCAAGTCGTACTCGTGACCGGTTCGCACAATTTGCAAATCCTTTGGCTGGACACCGGCGAGGGCCGGACCCTGCAACAATTTCCCTTCGGCTACATCGTCGCTGAGAAAATGTGGGCGCCAGTGACTGAGACATTCCTGATTCCGCCGAATGTGAAGGAATATTATTCTACGGGCGCATGGAATGGCGCGTGCATGGATTGCCACGTCACCCAGGGGCAGTCGCGGTTTGTCGCGGGCAACAAATGGGATTCACAGGTGGCCGAGTTCGGGATCGCGTGTGAAGCCTGCCATAGCGAGGGGCGCGAGCACATGGAGCGCAATCGTAATCCATTTCGCCGTTTCAAAATTCATCTCACAACGAAGTCGGACCCAACCGTAACCAATCCTGCAAGTTTGAAAGGTCTGGAATCCGGCCTCGCCTGCGGGCAGTGCCACAGCGTCTGGGCTTTCAACGGCATGGCTGACAAGATCGAGTTCAATCGGCACGGCGCGGCTTTTCGTCCCGGTGCTGGCGATCTCTCGCAACGCTTCGTGGTTCAACCCAACGCGCCGGATCATACTGAACAAAAGGATTTCATTCGCCGGACCGAACCGGATTTTTTCCACAATCGATTCTGGGGCGATGGGATGATTCGTGTGACCGGGCGCGAATTCAACGGCGTGCAGGCCTCGCCTTGTTTTCGCGGGGGCGAATTCTCCTGCATTTCATGCCACGAAATGCACCTCGACTCGCCCGGCCAAACCGATGCGAAAACGTGGGCGCGCACCGCGCAGTTAAAACCGAAAATGGATTCGGACTCCGCCTGTTTGCAATGTCACAAAGACATGACCGCAAGGCTCGTCGCGCACACTCACCATAGCGCGGAGTCATCCGGCAGCCGCTGTTACAACTGCCACATGCCGCGCACAACATTCGGATTGCTGCGCGCGATGCGCAGCCATCAGGTCTCGTCGCCCAACGTGCATGAGAGCATTGCCTATGGTCGGCCAAATGCATGCAATCTTTGCCATCTCGATCAAACGCTCGGATGGGCTGCGCAGCATTTGCACGCGTGGTATAACCAACCTGTGCCGGAACTTTCCGAGGACGATCGCACGATCGCTGCGGCCGTGCAGTGGATCTTGAAGGGCGATGCCGGACAGCGCGCGCTCATTGCCTGGGGGATAGGTTGGGAGAGCGCGCAAAAAATCGCCGGACGGGACTGGCTGTATCCCTACCTGATCTACACGTTGACCGATTCTTACGCCGCGGTGCGTTTCGATGCGTGGAAATCGCTCCGAACGCTGCCCGGGTTCTCCGACTTCTCGTTTACCTACACCGCGCCCGATCAAACGCTGGGCGAAGCGGCGACGCGCGCTTATAAAAAATGGCTGGGCGAAGTGCGCAATGTGAATGCAGTTTATCGGCGAGAAACGGCCATCGATTCGGACGGCCGTGTCCGGCAAGATGTTTTCCAAAGATTGCGGAGCGCGCGCGACGAGAAACCAATTTTTCTTGCAGAATGAGTCGTGCTTCAAAACATGCGCTGCCCGGCGCGCAGTTGGCTGACCGCAATTTGCGCTTCGGTTGGTGGTCGCTTCTCGTCTTTTTATCACTCGGTGCAGTGCTCGAAACGCTGCACGGTTTCAAGATCGGGTGGTATGTCGATGTTGGAAACGAAACGCGGCGACTCATGTTCACGCTCGCCCACGCGCACGGAACCCTGCTCGCGCTCGTGAACATCGCCGCTGGGCTGACCGCGCGATTCGTGGAGCGCTTCGCGCTTCGGTCGTCGGTTTCTATCGCATTAATTTGGGCTGCGATTCTTCTGCCAGCTGGCTTTTTTCTCGGCGGAATTGTCATCTACGACGGAGACCCAGGGTTGGGCGTCTGGCTGGTGCCCATCGGGGCGGCATTATTGTTCTATGGCATTGCGCGAATTGCGCTTGACTTATCCAGACGTAATCAAGGTCGCTAGACCCACAGCGTGCGATCGAAGGTGCGATATTGGATCGCTTCGCTGACGTGTTCAGGGGAGATGTCGCTCTTGCCGTCGAGATCGGCGATGGTGCGCGAGACTTTCAGGATCCGATCATAAGCGCGGGCGCTGAGGTTGAGTTCATTCATGGCCACGCGAATCAATTCCTGCGAATCCTGGCTGAGTTTGCAGTGCTGTTTCAGCTGACGCGTGGCCATGCGCGCATTGCAATTTACTTTTGCGTCGTTCCGAAAGCGTTCCTGCTGGCGTTGCCGCGCGCGGATGACGCGCGCGCGAATGGCGGCGGAAGTTTCCTCTGAGCGCTCGCTGGCTATGTCGCGATATTCGACAGCGGGGACCTCGATGTGGAGATCGATGCGATCCAATAGCGGTCCGGAAATGCGTTGGCGATATCGCTGCACTTGCACTGGGCCGCAACGGCACTCGCGTTTCAAATCGCCAAAGTATCCACACGGGCAAGGATTCATAGCCGCGACCAGCATGAACTCGGAGGGAAAAGTGACGCTGCCTGCCGCGCGCGACACGGTGACTTTTCCGTCCTCAAGCGGCTGCCGCATCACCTCTAATGCCGATCTCTTAAACTCAGGCAGCTCATCGAGAAAGAGGACGCCGTTGTGGGCGACGCTCACTTCGCCCGGATTTGGGAATGTTCCGCCGCCGAGCAAACCGATGTCGCTGATGGTATGATGCGGCGCGCGGAATGGTCGCGTGGAGACGAATGATTTTTCCGCATCCAGCAAACCCGCGATGCTGTGAATCTTCGTTGTCTCGATCGCTTCCTCGAGCGAGAGCGGTGGAATGATGGTCGGGATGCGTTTGGCCAGCATCGATTTACCCGAGCCGGGCGGTCCGATCATGAGGACATTGTGACCGCCAGCTACGGCCACTTCGATGGCGCGTTTGACGTGGCCCTGGCCTTTCACATCGCTGAAATCCACGTCGTAGATTTGATGCGCCGCAAAGAAACCGGTCAGATCGGCGCGTGTAGGCAGAAGCGCGATTTCGCCGCGCAAAAAGGCGAATGTCTGGCGTAAATTTTGCACGCCGTAGATGTCGATCTTATCGACCATGGCGGCTTCAAGTGCGTTGGCTTCGGGAACAAACAGCGCGCGCTTGCCGCGGCGTCGTGCTTCCAACGCAACCGGCAGCACGCCTTTCACAGCACGAACTGAACCGTCCAGGGCGAGCTCACCCACAAAGCTAAAGTTCTCGAACGGCGAACTGTCCAATTCTTCGGTCACGGCGATCATTCCAAGTGCGATTGGTAAATCGAAGCTTGGTCCCTCCTTTTTGATGTCTGCCGGGGCGAGATTGATCGTGGTGCGACCACGTGGCCAATAGTAGCCGCTGTTTGCGATCGCAGTGGTGACGCGGTCGCGGCTTTCCTTCACTGCTGCGTCCGGCAAACCGACAATGACGATGTTCGGATCCCCGCCCGCCCCGTTCACTTCGATCTCCACTTCGTACGCGTCCACGCCGTAAACGGCAGCGGAATAAATTTTCGCCAGCATCGCGGCACCAAAGTCTCAGAAAACGACGCCGACGAAAAGCCGCAAATATCCCTCTAAAGTGGGATACCATTCAGGTGTGCAAGTGTGGTAAATATTTTGGACTTGGGAGGCCCCCAAAAAGATTGAACAAGAGGCGCCCGGAGGGTGTCAGAAATCCGAATATTTAACCTTGTTAAATACTTCCCAGGATGCTACAACGCGTGATCAACAAGGCATCGACGAATACAATTTACGGGGGGTTGTCAATCCAAACCCCCAAAATGTTTGATGAAAAAGAGTTATATGGCTGCTGAAGATAGCGATACCGGGATTAAGATTTACCTGCGCGAGATCGGGCAAATCCCGCTCCTGACTCCGCAGCAGGAGATCGAGCTGGCCGCAAAGATCAAGAAGGGCGATCGCGAAGCGCGCGCCCTGATGATCCGGTCTAATTTGCGCCTGGTGGTCAAGATCGCGCATGATTATGCGAACCTTGGCCTGCCGCTGCTAGACCTGATTTCCGAAGGCAACATCGGCTTGATGAAGGCGGTGGAGCGTTTCGATCCGGCGAAAGGCGGAAAGCTCAGCACCTACGCGGCATGGTGGATCAAGCAATCCATCAAGCGCGCGCTGGCCAACCAAAGTAAGACGATCCGTCTGCCCGTGCATTTGGTGGACAAGATTTCCAAGATGCGCCGCGTCTCCCTGCAAATGAGCGAGGAACTTGGCCGCGAACCGACGGACGAAGAGTTGGGCGATGAGATCGGCATCGCGAGCGGAAAAGTTTCTCAACTCAAGACCGTCTCGATTCGTCCGGCTTCGCTCGACGCGCCCATCAGCGACGATGATTCCACCGAGTTTGGCGAAATCGTCGGCGACGAGGAGGCCCAGACGCCGTTCGAGCTGTTGCGCGACAAAAATCTCCGTAACGAGGTCGGCGGTTTGCTTGACGTGCTCGATGATCGCGAAAAGAAGATCATTTTCCAGCGCTTCGGTCTGGACGGGGGCAAACCCAAGACTCTCGAGGAAGTCGGCAAGAAATTCGGCGTTACGCGCGAGCGCATCCGGCAGTTGCAGAACATCGCGCTCTCGAAGCTTCGCCGCGCTCTAAGCAAGAAAGAGCGTCCGGTGGACGTCGAATTGCCGGTGGAAGCGTAGCTGTAGCCGCTTTCCTGTGGGAAGCGCCGCACTAACCTGCTAAACACACGCGAGATCCGCCGCTCACAAAGCGGACTCTACAATCATTTCACCGTGCGCAGTTGAATGCAATCAATCAGCATCCGGCCCATGCGGACATCGCTGATGATTACCGTGTTATTAAACAAACGCGGGACGTCTAGCAGGGGCGTGCCGCGCGCAAAGGCAGTTTCCGTTGGTTACCGCACTCCGGCTTGTTTCTCTGCCTGCTGGACCATCGACAGGTGCTGCTTCAGCGTTGGCACGGTTTTCGACGCCCAAGACTTCAGCTCGCTGTCGTCCCCGCTCTTTGCCTGTCTGTCGAACGCGGCAATGTCCATTTTGTGGCGCTCATCAAGCCACTTCAAATAGAGGGCGTCAAAATTCCCGCTGCCAAGATTTTGGGCTTTAACACTGCTGGTACTGAACGTTACGCCTTTGCGGTTGGCCAATGCAGTCAGCTCTTTATTGATTCTGGTGTGATCAGCCACTGTGCGCGCAGCGATGTTTTTCACTTCCGCGCCTTTTGCCTGTCTTTCAGCCATCTTCCCGTTTTCAACTTCTTGTTGGCCGTTCCCTCCCGCGCTCTGAATGAAGCTGACGTCCTTCTGACTCATTTTCACCACGGCACCGGGTGATGCCGCGGCCGCCCCGGCGGACTGGGAACGAAGATGAGGATTGGTCCCGATCCCGGTGTCGGTTTGAGCGCGGACGGTTCCGATAACGCAGATGCTGCTGGCTGCGATCGCAGCCGCTGCGATTCCTGAGAGTGATATAAGTTTGGGTTTCATTAGGGGCTCCTTTTTAAGATGATGCTGCATAATTACCGGCTGAGCCGGCAGTTAAGAATCGCATCTTCACATCAGCTTGGACGCGACTCTCCACACAAAATTCATATAAAAATCGGCGTGTGACAAGAACTGGCCATTCTTGTCCCCTTCCGCTTTTGAGGCGTGGAAAATTCGATCAGGCATGCGGGATATTCTGTTCGTAGGAGCTTTCTACTCGTCGCGCCACGTCCTTGTAGCCATAATCAACTTCGTAAATCTGCTTCATACAGGCGAGCGATTTCTCCCGTTCGCCCATCCGCTCGCAAACGAGGCCTAGATTGTACACGATCTCCTTCTTCATCGCGTCCATGGACAAAATTTCCTTCGACGCTTCCTCGAGTTGCTTCATTGCAAGATCAAGCATCTCAAGTTCGCTATAGCAGCAACCGAGCAGGTTCATCGCTTTCAAGCGCGCATGTGGATTTTGCCGTGCGCGTTGCAGCTCCGGCAGGGCCTCGCGAAAACGCCCGGCATCAAAAAGGTTTTCACCCAACTCGAATCGAAGCTGAAGGTCGGTCGGATTCCGCGCCACGCGCTCTCGCGCATCGTCGATGAGGATTTCTGCACGCTTGGCTTTGGCGGCCTTCAGTTGCTGGGACTTTTTCGCGTGCAATTCATCCGGTTCATTGTGCGAGGAAAGAAACTCCTCGTGCGCAGCGATCTCCCGTTCGAGACATTTGATTTTCAAGTCCGAAACTTTTCGAGCCAATCCGGTGTCTGCGCCCTTGGTCAGATCGGCAGCGCCCTGATACCAGCGAATCGCTGCCTCGAAATCTTCCTTTTGCTCGTTCAACGCGCCCAGTCGTCGCACCAGATCGATATTTGCCGGTTCCGCTTTATGCCGGGCGTACGTTTCGGCAATCTGTTGATCGAGCGCTTCCCCGGTCAAGCGCATGCGGCTCTGTTGCTCGAGTGAAATTGCTACGTCTTTGTCCTTGATCAGGTCGCGGTAGCTTTCAGCCTGCGTCCATCCACCTCTCTTCATGGTTGAATGGGCCGAGGCGTCTTTGCCCAGACGGAGCGCTTGAGCATCCAGCGGGTTTATCGCGGTGATTTGATTATAGATTTCCACCTCCTGATCGCTGTCTCCAAGTTGATGATACAAACGCCCAAGCTCCTGCAGCACCTTGACGTCGCGAGAATTTTCCTCAAGCAGCGTGCGCAGCGCGAAGACTGCGATCTCCGGCCAGCCAGCCGCTAGCGCGGCTTCTTTCAAAACCAGATTTGCCTGGCGATTGTAAGGTTCCTTTTCCAGAACCTTCTCCAATATTTCAACCGCGCGTTTCGGGTCCTTTTTGATTTCTCGCTGCGCCTTCATGACCCAGATCGGCGCAGTTGAGATGTTGAAAAAGCTTTTC
This sequence comes from Verrucomicrobiota bacterium, assembly GCA_003218415.1. GTDB lineage: Bacteria > Verrucomicrobiota > Verrucomicrobiia > Chthoniobacterales > UBA10450 > Udaeobacter. Next base: position 11,354 of record QHNK01000028.1, read on the forward strand.
TTTGCCGATTTGCTTTTTGTTACCTCGGCGCGCCGCAATAGTTCACGGCCCGTGAGAAATTGAGGCTCCTGCTTGAGCATCTCCTGCAAGAGTGAAATTGCGTAGCCAAAATTGCGCAGCTCGATGGCCGCCACTGCCTTGAGCCAGAGGGCGCGCAACGCTTCGCTCAACTCCTTTTCGGTTTTGACCGCCATGTTCGCGGGGTAGCTTATCACAAAAACGCAACTCATGCGTCGAGCGCGATGGCACTTCGCGCCGAGGTGAATAAGTTAATTAACTCACAATGCGCCCTTTCGATTGTATCGTGAATGGCGACGCTACGCCGTTCGAGTTGAACGGTGGCGGACGGTTTACCCTGTCCCGCCAAGATTTTGTCCCGGCGTATGTGAAAGCATTCGAGGAAGGGGTTCTTCACGAGCGCGCCCAGCAAGCGATCGAAGCGTTGCGCTCATGCCGCGTCTGCCCGCGCGATTGCGAGATTGACCGGTTCAACAACAAGATCGGCGTCTGCAAGAGTGGCCGGCTTGCGCGCGTCGCCAGCGCATTCCCGCATTTCGGCGAGGAAGATTGCCTGCGCGGTTGGAACGGCTCAGGCACGATTTTTTTCGGCTGGTGCAATCTGCGCTGCGTGTTCTGCCAAAATTTTGAGACCAGCCAGTTCGGTGAAGGCGCAGAAGTCACGGCGTGCGAGCTTGCGCAAATCATGCTCGATTTGCAGCGGATCGGTTGTCACAACATCAACTTCGTCACCCCCGAGCACGTCGTTCCGCAAATATTGGAAGCGCTCGTGATCGCGGTCGAACGCGGCTTGCGTCTGCCGCTTGTGTATAACACATCGGCCTACGATAGCCTCGAAAGCATCCACTGGATGAATGGGGTAGTGGACATCTACATGCCCGATTTCAAACTATGGGACCCCGAGCATTGCCGAAAATATCTCGTGGCCAGCGATTACGCTGACGCTGCGCGTGCCGTGACCGCCGCCATGCACGCGCAGGTCGGTGAGTTAAAAGTGGACGAGAACGGTCTGGCATTACGCGGCGTCCTCGTGCGCCATCTCGTCATGCCCGGCCTGCTCGACGATACGCGCGAGATCATGAACTGGATCGCCGACAACTTATCGCGCGACACCTACGTAAACGTGATGGATCAATATTATCCAGCGCACAAAGCCGAGACCGAACCGCGCTTCGCCGAAATCAACCGCGGCATAAGCGACAACGAATTTTGTGGTGCACTCGAACTCGCCCGCGCCGCTCGCCTTTGGCGTTTCGACACCCGCTGGCGCCACGTCATTCCCCACGGCGCTCCAGTTTGGCTTCCGCGAATGCAAAAGCTGGAGAATACAGCCTAAAGCAGATCCAACTGCGGTTTATCAGATCTTTTTGCAGTTTTTCTCCTGCGCCGCGATTCCCCGGCAGCTGGTTTCTCCAAGGACCCGTCAGTTTTTTCCAGGTGCGCGAGAATGTCCTTCGCCCGGTCGAGAATTTCCTTCGGCAAACCGGCCAGTCGCGCGACGTGGATTCCATAACTTTTGTCTGCGCCGCCGGGTACGATTTTGCGGAGGAAAATGATCTGCTCGTTCCATTCGCGCACTGCGACGTTGAAATTGCAGACGCCGGGGCGATCCTCCGCGAGTTTGGTCAGCTCGTGGTAGTGCGTCGCGAACAGTGTGCGCGCTTTGATTTTGTCGTGGAGAAATTCGGCGACGCTCCACGCGATGGACAGCCCGTCGAATGTCGATGTACCGCGGCCAATCTCATCTAAAATCACCAGGCTGCGTTCTGTTGCATTGTTGACGATGTTTGAGGTCTCGTTCATCTCCACCATGAATGTTGACTGACCTCGCGCGAGGTCATCGCTCGCGCCCACACGGGTGAAGATGCGATCAACCAAGCCGATCTCTGCGCTCTCTGCCGGAACGAAACTGCCGATGTGTGCCATCAACACGATAAGCGCGACTTGGCGAATGTAGGTCGATTTGCCGGCCATGTTCGGCCCGGTGACGACCGCCAGCCGCTTCTGCTCGCCATGGAGCGACGTATCATTCGGCACGAATTTCTCTTCGACCAGAGTTTGATCGAGCACGGGATGCCGTCCGTCCTTAATGACCAGCCGCAGCGTTTCGTTCAGAACTGGCCGGCAGTAACGAAAAAGCCGCGCGGCTTCCGCGAGCGCGCAGATCACGTCGAGAACCGCGATTGCTTCCGCGGTTTGCTGGATTGGCTCGATCTCACGCAACGTTTCGTCGCGCAATTTCTGGAACAGTTGGTACTCGAGGTTCTGGGCGCGTTCATCCGCGCCAAGAATTTTCGCCTCCATCTCTTTCAGCTCCGGCGTGATGAAGCGTTCCCCGCCTACAGTAGTTTGCTTACGCGTGTAATGCGCAGGCACGTTCGCCAGATTCGATTTCGTGACTTCGATAAAATAACCGAAGACCGAGTTGTAACGGACCTTCAGCGACTTGATTCCCGTCACAGCGATCTCGCGCTCCTGTAAATGGCTGATCCAGTTTTTCCCCTCGCGCGACGCCTGCCGCAACGCGTCAAGATCAGCATCGTAGCCGTCACAGAAAATGCCCCCTTCTTTCAGCGCGAACGGCGGATCATCAACAAGCGCTTTGGCCAGCTTCTCCGCCAGCGCCGGCATTTCGTGGATTTCGCGCTGAAGCTGTAGTGGCAGGCGTGTCGCCTGCTTTGACTGTTTTGCAGCCGGCACGGCTGCCTCTACAGGGCTCGCGCCAAATTCAATTCGCTCAATCAATTTCGCCAACTCGGCCTTCAATTTCGGGATTTGTTGAAGGGAAGTTTTGAGCGCGACCAGATCGCGCGCATTGCCGGAGGCCTGGCTCAAGCGGCCGGCTGCGCGTTCGATGTCCCGAATCGATTTCAGTTCCGTGCGGATCGCTGCGAGCAGGTCTGGCTCCTGCAATAAATCGGCAATCATCTGCTGGCGCCGCTCCAGCTCAGGCAAATTGCGCAGCGGCTGCAAGATCCAGGAGCGCAATTTGCGTCCGCCCATGGGGGTGATGGTGCGATCGAGGACGGCCAGCAGGCTGGTGCCTCGCGCGCTGCGCGATTCAACCAGGTCGAGATTGGTTTGGGTAGCCGCATCGAGCAGGACGTAATCCGCGGGCGCATCGCAGCGCAACGCGGTCAGATGATCGATCTTGCGCCGGAGTTGGTACTTCAAATAATGGACAATCGCGCCCGCGGCGGCGACGGCCTGCGACATTTGCCCGCAGCCAAATCCGTCGAGCGATTTGACCTTGAAGTGTTCGCACAAGGTGAAGACTGCCTGTTCTGGCAAAAACGCGTAGCTGTCGTAGCCGAGCGCATTCGGGATTTCCTTGAACTGCTGCTGTTGCTCATCGGCGACGAGAAGCTCCGAAGGCGAAACGCGCGCAAGTTCGTCCAGCAGTGATTGACGATCTTGCGCCTGGGTTAAGCGGAACTCGCCCGTGCTGAGATCGGCATACGCGAAGCCGAAGACGTTGCCATCGGCATAGACTGCGCCAAGATAATTGGCGCGCTTGGACTCGAGCAAGTCGAGATCGCTTACTGTGCCCGCGCTGATAACCTGGGTGATGTCTCGGGAAACAATTTTTCCAGGTTGCGGTTCGCTGGTCTGATCGCAAATCGCCACGCGCCGCCCGGCCTTGATCAGCTTTGCAATATAAGTTTGCGCCGCGTGATATGGCACGCCGCACATCGGCACGCCGTTGCGCTTGGTCAGCGCGACGTTCAGCAGACCGGATGCTTCCTTTGCGTCTTCAAAAAACAGCTCGTAAAAATCGCCAAGGCGAAACAGCAGGAGCGTATCGGCCGGAATGCTGGTCCGCAGCCGCCGGTATTGCTGCATCATTGGAGTGAGCGCGTCCTGCATCTTTTCAGAATTAAATCACGCCGCGCGAATTGCGAGTTTGGAATGCGAATTAGCAAAAATTCCTTGTGTGGCTGAGAGTGTTTGTCTCTAGTCGGGCGCCGGGTTTCATGCATTTCTTTGCTCGTTCATCCAGCAGGCGGTCATTCATATTCGCTTTCCTTCTTGTCCCTGCAGCTCTTCTGGCAGTCACGCTTGTGCAAAAGAACCCGCCAGTTCGTCCTGCCGACGCGGACTCACCAGTGGCGATCTGGGACATTGACTTAAAGCTGGCGAAGGCTTTACCGCGAAACTTCCGCACAACCGACGATCCGCTTAAGGCGAGCAAAGGTGAAACGCCGGCGACAACTGGGCTGAGCGATCTGCGCGCTTCGGGCAGCGGCGAGTTTACACCTGAAGGGCTGAAGCTTTTGCTGGCGCGAACTCGCGGTCCTGTGACGGTCTTCGATTTCCGGCAAGAAACGCACATATTTGTTAACAACCTGCCTGTCAGTTGGTATGCGTCACGCGACTGGGCGAACGTAGGTCGCAGTCAGAGCGAAATTGAGGCGGACGAAGCTGCCCGAGTGCAATCGCTCAAGCCGGGGAGCGAAATCGATATTCGGTCGGGCGAACCAGTGAAAAAAGGCAGCGCTAATTCTGCAACCCCGCAACGTGTGACGATAGGGAGCGCGAGTACAGAGCGCGACGTCGTCGAAGGCGCTGGCGCTAATTACGTGCGCGTCACTGTTACCGACCATACGCGGCCGCTCGATGACGAGGTGGACCGCTTTGTTCTTGCTGCCCGCGCGCTGCCGGAGAATGCCTGGGCGCATTTTCATTGCGAAGCGGGTCTTGGACGCACGACCACGTTCATGGTGCTTTATGACATCCTGCGAAACGCGAATCGAGTGTCGCTGGAAGACATTGTCCGCCGTCAAAAGATTCTGGGTTACGATTACGACGTGCTTCAGCCCGCTGAACCCGGGAACTGGAAGGCGCCTTACATGGCAGACCGCGCCGCATTTATCCGCGCATTTTACGATTACGCTCGCGCAAATCCGAACGGCCGACCGCAGCTTTGGACCGAATGGCTGAAGGCGGGCACGCAGTAACTGGGTTATCCGTTCGGCCGCCTCCGCCAAGGCTACGACGGACACTTTCGCTCGGAGAGCGAAAGTGGAGGCGAGGGGAGTTGAACCCCTGTCCTCGTCGCTATCCACGCAAGCATCTACATGTGTATCCGGCGATAAATTCTGAGGAGCCAAGCCATGCACCGGCGCACTGCCGGCTCCCGAGCGTCCGCGAAATCGATTCACAAATCGGCGCGGTCGCTCCGCCGATTTGCCAGCCTGCTGTCCACGTTTGCCGCCGTAGCAGGCGTCCAGCGTCAAACGTCGCGGTCAATTAAGCCGCGAGAGCGAGACCTTCGTTGTCTGCGTTTATTTGTTTGGTCCGGTTTTTAACGAGGCCAACGAACCATCCTCGACATGCCGCCTGCGCTTCCAACGATGAGTCGAAGCCAGTGCGCCCCCAATAATTTACGCTTGAACAATTACCCCTTCTTGCGGTCTGATGCAACAGCCCGAAGGTTCAGCGGAGCGATCTGAATGGCAATCGAAATAACATCTCAATCTTTGGCCGGAGCTCACCCGGAAGAGACGGCCGCTTACAAGGGGGGCGGCCCCGGGATGCTTTCGGGTTTTCCCGCCACAGATAAACCCGTCTCGCGACTCAGATTTTGGCGGCCGACTCTGCGATGGACGCGCCGCAATTTTAGCAGCCGCGCGAGTGAACTTTCCAGGGGAAACGCCATCATCGTTTCAATCCCGAAAAGCGGGCGTACCTGGCTTCGTGCATTTCTTTGTGCCTACTTCTGCAAGCGCTTCGGCCTTGAATTCACTCTGCGGCCGGAGCGTTACCGCGACTCGCGTATTCCCCGGCTGATATTTTCTCACGATCTGTTCGAGCACCGGACAAAGGGCGATCTCTGGGACAGATTGCGTGGCAAATATCTGGTGCCGCGAAGAGAACTTGGCCGGGCAAAGATCATTCTGCTCGCGCGCGACCCACGCGATTGTTTCGTTTCGCTCTACCTGCAGATAACGAGGCGCGATCCCAATGCTCCTGTCGAGCTCAGGCAAAAGAGTGTCAGCGACATGCTGCGCGACAGAAGATTCGGCGTGCGCGCCATCATAAACACAATGAACGATTGGATCGACGAATTCTCGAGACGCGACAATTTCATCCTCATCCGATATGAAGCCCTCCGCGCCTCCCCAGCAGAATATTTCCGAGACTTACTTGCCCTGCTCGGCGAATCTGCCCCCGATATGACGATGTTCCAAGAGGCGCTCGCCTTTTCCGGGTTCGAGAACATGCAAAAGCTCGAGGCGGCCGGTGCTTTTGATTCAAAAATCCTGCGTCCGGGCGACGTGCGCGATCCGGAGTCATTCAAGGTGCGTCGCGGAAAGGTCGGAGGCTACCGCGAATACCTTTCGCTCGAGGATCAGAAATATGCTGCGGACGCATTGGCCGAACTCGATGTTCGGTTTGGCTATTAGATAGGGCGGCGGTGCCGCGCGCTCATGTTCTGCCGGTGCCCCAGCGGCGGTGCAGGAATCGCTCCCAAGGCGAGAATAAGATTTTGTCCGCCAGCAAACCGATGACGACGATCACCAGCATGATGCCGATGACCTGGTCCATCGCGTTTAATTCGCGACCGTAATGAAGCAGATGGCCGAGACCAAATCCGGTCAGGATCGTGACGTAAATTTCGGCGGCCATTAGTGAACGCCAGGCAAACGCCCAGCCCTGTTTCATTCCGCTGATCAAATGCGGCAGTGATGCCGGTAAAATCACGTGGATCCACCGATGGAATGGCCCCGAGCCCATCGTTCGTGCCGCACGCGCAAAGATCGGTGAAATCGTGCGCACCCCGGTGTCGGTCGCGATCACAACTGACCAGACCGTTCCCATGATAACGACGAAGAGCATCGCGCCCTCGGTTTGTCCGAACCACAGTAACGCCAGGGGGACCCAGCAAACGCTCGGCAATGTTTGCAGGCCGAGGGCGAGCACGCCGACCGTGTCTTCGGCAAATGTCAAAGATGCAGTTAGGAGCCCAAGCGGGAGCCCGATCGCGAGGCCAATGAAATATCCCACTAGCAGACGCCGCAACGTAACTGTCGAAGCGCTGAAGAGCGTGCCATCACGTGCGGAGCTAGTGAGATAATCCATAACGCTGCGCGGAGAAGGCAGCAAAACTGGCGACCAAATTTTTGCATTCACCAAGGCCGCCCAAATCGCGACTAGCGCGACGAAAAATAAAACTGCGAACAAGGTTCTCCTCATTCCACGCTCACCACCGCCTCCGGCGCAAGGTAGCCTTTCAGCGCTGCGGTCAATTTCGACGCGTGCCGGGCAATTTCGATGCTGTTGAAGTCCCGCGGCCGCGGCAGGTTCACTTCAAAGATCTCACGGATGCGCCCCGGCGTGGGCGTCATGATCACTACTCGGTCGGCGAGACATGCCGCCTCACGCACGTTGTGGGTGACGAAGATGATCGTCTTGCGCCGTTTTTGCCAAATCTGCTGAATATCGCCGTAAAGTTGTTCGCGTGTCATGGCGTCGAGCGCCGCGAAGGGTTCGTCCATCAGCAACACGCGCGGGTTCGGCGCGAGTGCTCGGGCGAGGGCGACGCGCTGTTTCATGCCGCCAGAGAGCTCGTGCACGTTGGCTTCCATGAACTTCTCAAGGCCCACCAGATGAAGAAAAAATTTCGCGACCTCGCGCCGCTCCCGATTGCGTAAACCCGGTTTCAATTTCAAACCGAACATGACGTTGCCGAACGCATTCAGCCACGGAAATAGCGCGGATTCCTGAAACATGACCAGTCGATGCCGCCCCGGTCCGATCACCGGTTGATTATCCGCCAGCACTCGTCCTTTGTCCGGTCTTTCCAAACCGGCGATGATATCGAGCAGCGTCGATTTTCCGCAGCCACTCGGCCCGACGATGACGATGAATTCGCCTTCCTCGACTTCGAGCGACACATCGTCCAACGCGTGCACGGTCTGGCGCTTTTGGCGAAACCATTTCGAGACATGATCGACAATCAGCTTCGCCGGTGGCGGACCCTGCAGTTCTTCTTGCAGTGACATCAGAGATTTTCGAACAGCTTGGAAAGGTCAGGCGCTGTTTTGATGAAACCGGCTCTGAGCGAGTTCTGCATGAATTTTTCGACCGCAGCGCGCGGCGTTTCCGCCGTAAACACAATCCGCTTCCATGCCGCGTCGATCAGTTGTGTGCTCATGTCGCTCTTCGTTTCCTCCAGCAGCTCAGCTTTGATCAAGCGCTGGGCTTCCTCCGGATTTTTTGTGATCCAGTCAGTAAGCTCCGCATGCGCTTGGGCAAAACTTTTCGCCAGTTCGTGTTGTTGGTTTAGAAATTTCACGCTCGAAACGAGAATCGTCGTGGCCACTTCCTTTTCTTCGACAATCACTTTACCGGAGGCTTCCTGCTCGAGGCGAGTCAGCCAGGGTTCCACAGTCCAAACCGCGTCTACTCTCTTCGCCTTAAACAACCCTAACTGATCGGGATTTTGTGTTGGAATCACCTGTGCGTCTCCGCCGAGTTGCGTGATCTTTAGTCCACCGTCTGTCAGCCATGCTCGGCAAGAAATGTCCTGCGTGTTCCCTAATTGCGGCGTGGCGATTTTCTTGCCTCGAAAATCGGCGGCTACTTTCAAATTTTCATCCGGCTGAACAACCAAACCCGCGCCGCCGTTGGCCGCGCCCGCGATCAGACGAATCTCTTCCCCTTTGGATTTGGTATAAGCATTGAGCGCCGGCCCGGGACCGACGTAAGTCAGATCAATCGAATTCGCGAAAACCGCCTCCATCGTGCTCGGTCCGGCGTTGTAAACGAACCATTCGATTTTGGTTCCCGGTCCAAGCCGTTGTTCGAACCAACCTTTGCCCTGGCGAGAGAGAGCATGTGCAATCACGCCTTGTGCGTGCGTGATGTTCGGAAAATGGCCAACACGAATTTTTGTTTCGCCGAAAGAGAAAGCCGCTGCTGCAAACCACAGGGAGATCGATAATACAGCCTTGGAGATTTTCATTCCGTGACTGTTGATCTTGTCGATGGATCGGCGCAACAATCAAGCGCCGAAAGACGCACAAATTGAATTTATCGGAGCGGTCGGGCGACCAGGATGCCGCTGTCCGAGCGATAGCGATAAAGGTATTTCGAAAGCTCCTCGTCAACGATGACCCGGCCATAATTGCTCGGAGATGACGCATGCATGAAATGCAAGACGCCATTGCCTGTACGCAACGCAAGGCCGACATGCGCGGTGGAATAAAGTCCGCTCCGGTCGCGCGAAATGATTCCGATGATGTCGCCGCTGCGCAGTTTGGATTCAATGCCAGCGACTTTGCTTTTCGGAATCTCATGGAGCGGTCGCGAGGAGACGTTCGCTTCCATGCGCGCGAGCGGTCCCAGCAGTGAGCGGTTCGCGGCGAGATAACGGTAATGTCGCCAGCCGACGCTCATTTCGCGCGCGGAATGGGGCACACTGCGGCCACCGAGGTCGCGCGTTAGATCCTCGACCAGACCCCGGCGATCATTGTCGTAAAGCCAGTCCTCCAAGTAATGCAGGCGCGAAAGATATTCGCCGGTGCACTGGCCGCCGCGATATCGATCGAGCTCGACGTAATACAGCATGCGTTCCGGCGTCCAGTTCGATTCCGGTTCGTTCAGCATCCGGGCGAAACCCAGCGCGATCTCGAAGAACGTCCAGCAATCCATCCCGTTGAAATTCACCGATGGCGACTCGATCCGGTTGTCGATCTCCAGAGTGAAATGTTTGTAGCGCGTCCCGACCAGAGCTTGTCCGACCGCCGCAGCGCGTTCACCAATCGGCAGCGCCTTCCAATTCTCCGCTTTAGCCTTTGCCACCAGGCGATTGAATTGGTCTTGTCCTTTAAAAGCCGTGCTAAGCGGCAAGCGCGACTCGTACGCGAATGCGACCGAATAAATTAACAATATGGGAATGAAAACCTTCCAAGTCCGCATATTGCCCACAACTCAACGCGGAATTCATTTGTGAGCAACCGCATTCCTCCTGCCGCAAAGAGTTTTACTTCACTGGAGCAGACTTATATCGTTGGCATTGTGCCCATTCGTTTTCCAAAAAAGAGCCGGCGAAATATTGTTCGCCAAGCGTCACGAGACGGCGCGCCCGTAAAACGTTCCACGCGCGTCCGGTTGCGTCCGCGAGCTGACTGGCACAAGCGTAATTTTCTTACGAGCGTGTTGATTCCTTCGCTCTTCGTCAAACGTTCCGGCGGCCCAGCGGCTCCGCAATTCCCGAAAATCCGCGAAGGCGAGATCTGCATCACCTGGATCGGTCACGCCTCATTTCTCATTCAGACGCACGAGGTGAATATCTTGATCGACCCGATCTGGTCGAAATGGCTCAAGGTGATCAAGCGGTTGAAACAACCAGGCTTCGAAATTCATCATTTGCCTTCGATTGATTTTGTCCTAGTGACTCACGCTCACTTCGATCATCTCGATCGGCGCACGCTGCGGCGCGTTGCAGCAGATCAACCAATCGTCGTGCCCATGGGCGTGGGGAATTTGGTGCACGATCTCGGATTCCATATCGTGCATGAACTGGATTATTGGCAGACGCTCGAGCTTGGGCCGCTGAAAATTTCGCTCACGCCCTGCCATCACTGGGGCGCTCGGTTCCTTGCGGATTTGCATCGGGACTTTGGCGGATTCGTCATCGCGTCGAATGGCCGCACGATTTTTCACTGCGGCGACAGTGCCTATTTTCCCGGGTTCAAGGAAATCGGCGACCGCTTTAACATCGAGGTCGCATTACTTCCCATTGGCGCTTACGAAGCGCCCACCGGTCGTGAAGTTCACATGAATCCTGAGGAAGCGGTCAAAGCGTTTCTCGAGCTCCGTGCGAAGACGTTGATCCCGATGCATTACGGCACGTTTCCGCTCGGTTTCGAGCCGCTCCATGAACCACCGCAACGATTGCTCACAGCCGCCCGCGCTCACGACATTGAGAAAAAGGTTCTTGTGATGACCGAGGGAAAGCCGGTGGTGCTATGAAAAAGAAAACGCCGAACGTCCAACGTCCAACGTCCAATATAGAATTCGAAAGGTGGCGTATTACTGAGGTTTTTGATGGAAAGTACGCATCTAAGAGCAAGTCCGTATATGATCTCGAAGACAGGCTGCTAGAATTTGCCGCGAATATTGTCGAACTCACAGAGTCATTGCCAAATACCCGAGCTGGAAATCACATTGCCGGACAGCTCTTCCGATCCGGGACATCATCTCTTTCCAATCACGGTGAAGTCGAGGCCGCAGAATCACGCAGAGATTTCATTCACAAACTACGAATTTGTCTCAAGGAACTGCGTGAAACAAAGCGCTGGTTGCGACTTGTAGGCCGAGTAAAGAACCTCGGCACACCTGCAAACTTCACCGTCTGTCTCAATGAAGTCGAAGAGCTGATCCGGATTTTCGTGGCCAGCATCCGGACGGCTGAGAGAAGGCCAAATGATATGCGCTCCCTCTGAGTTCGACGTTGGGCGTTGGGCGTTGGGGGTTGGGCGTTTTCTGTGTTAGATGTCCGCTCCGCGCTCCACGCGTTCGGAAATTCCTGGCGCGGTAACGGCAGGACTTATCGTCGTCTTCTTCTGTCTTCTTCTGCTCTGGCACGATCCGCTCGTTTTTTGGAATGACGATTATGAATTGTCTGTGCTGCCTGTGTTCGCCGACATCGCGCGCAGTTGGTCGGAGGGTCATTGGCCGATTCTAAGTCCGTATTCTTGGGTCTGCGGCAATCTCGCTGGCGAATTTCAGTACGGCACGTTCTCGGTCTTTATAAATGCAGCCGTCATTCTCATCTGGAAATTTCCGATGACGTTTCCCCAACAAGCCGCCGCACTTTCCATCGCGCACCTGTTTGTTCTGGCGATGGGCGCATTCTTGCTTGCGCGCGACCGGCGACTTTCAATTCCATTGTCGATCTTTGTCGCGCTGGTTGCTGCTCTAAACGGCTGGTTCATTTGCTGGGGCGCGACCGATTGGTTCGGCGCGCTCGGCGCGTTTACCTGGCTGCCTTGGGCATGGTGGGGAGCGGAGCGCGCAATGGATCAACAGCGAACGAAATGGCGATTCCTTTGGCCGGCGCCGTTCGTTTACCTCGTCGTCACCGGCGGATTTCCGTACACAGTTTTGATGATGCTGCTCTTGATCGCATGGTTGGCGATCAAGGCAATGTGGGAGCGGCCTCAGAGCGGCGATAGCCGGGACACTAAGGTCCCTCCCGCATTGGCAATCTTGCCGATGCTTTTTGGTGTCGCGCTCGGTTTCGGATTGTCCGCGCCCGCGTGGCTCGCGATTCTCGATCTCGTTCACGGTTCAGCGCGCGAATTGCAGTCGCCAGCAGCACACTGGCAATGGCTTGTTCCACCAGCGGCATTGCCCGGTTTGATCTTGCCATGCTGGACTGTTAATTGGGCGGATTTTTCCAGCCGTTATCTGCCACACACGGCGACCGAATTAACATGCGGGCTCGTCGCTCCCGCCGCACTTATCGCTGGGTTCTTCTGGCGCGGACGTATGCTCGTCAGGCAAATTAAGTGGGAGCTTCTCTTGCTCTTGCTCTTGCTCTTGCTCTGCATGATTCCAACGGCGGGTCTTTTCCGGTGGAGTTTTCGCTGGCTGCCTTTTTTCTATTTGGTTCTGGCAATTTGCGCAGCGGAAGTGCTGCAAGTGCGGCCGGGGTCACCGACCCCGGCTACAGCGGCGCTCGGTCTCGTCGTTTTGACGGCTATCGCAATGTTCGTCCTGCGCGCAACTGGCACCTACGCTTTCCCTCTGACATGGATTTTACTCGGACTCGCGGGCATTTGGTGGCTGGCAACGCTTTGGTTGCGTGATTCTGAATTTCAAAAATGGGGACCGGTTGTGATCACGTTTTTGGCATTTCTCGCTACATATTTCTACATCCCGACAAACTGCTGTGTGCCGAAATACAATTTTTCTCAAGACCTGCTTAAACCTGCGCCGCTCGATCCCCGCCGGCTTTATCTCAGCATCTATCCGTGGGCAGAGCTTACCTATTGTGTGGCAAACAAACCACAGCCAGTCGGCCATGTTCTGCGCCCGGGAAGCACGTCGATGTGGGCTGGATTGCATTTTATTAATGGCTACAGCCCAATCAGAGCCGCTGGCGTGGCGCGCGAGTTCGCGGCCACGATCCACGGTGAAATCAATCCTGCAGTGGGAGAATATTTGCTCAATCATCAAGCTGGTGAGGGTGGGGAACTAGCATCGCTGGGAGTGGACGGAATCGTCGTTGCGCGAGAAATCGATCTTCTGCCGCAACCATCCTCTGAATGGCAGCTCGTCGTTTCAACAGATGAAGGACGCGTCTTTCATCGGCGCGGCGCGCCATTCGCGCGCGTGCGCTCGGTCACGTCGATCGATTCGCAGCCTGACGAGCAGTTTGTGGCCGCAACGATTTCGCAGGTCGATGATTCGCGAGACCGAGTGGAAGTTGATATCGATGTGCCGAGTGGCGATCGGCCTGCGTTGCTGACTTTTTCGCGGCCGTATTTTCGCGGATATCAGGCGCGCCTGGGCGATCAAAAACTCGCCGTCACTTCCTATCGCGGATTATTTCCAGTGGTGAAAATCCCAGCGAGCATGCATGGGCGGCTCACTCTTGCCTATCGGCCATATTGGCTGATCTGGGGAGGCGGCGCCGCAATCGCCTGTGCTTTAGTTATCGCGCTGAGCCTTGTCGCAGCGATTCCGCGAGGTACGCCCGACCAAAGGGTTACATAAGTACGCAATAATGTTGAGCTGTGATATGATTTGGTTCGATTTTACCCAATCGTGAAAAGGTCACTCGTCGCGCTTACCATATTTTTCTCTGCCTTCGCTGCCGTGCTCGGAGATCTCAAGCCCAGCGATTCGAGCGCTCCAGTCCTGCAATATTTCGCACCCGTTCAAATCGCTCCAAGGGCTGGCCATGCAGATGCACCCAACTTTACTTTCGATGCGGGAAAGCCGTTGCTTACGATAAGGTCTGTCCGCCAGTTAATCCCTCATCGAGATGGAAAAGGCATTACAATCATTCTAAATGAAAAAGACAAACAGCGATACGCGGAGCTGACCCGCCGATTTAAAGGTCGCCTGCTGATATGTGTTGCTGCAACCGATGTGATCAGCATCGAGCAGATCACTTCTCCGGCGGAGAACGGGATGATTGAGTTTAGTGATGCCCGCTATACGGGGCATATCGCCAGATATCTTCGTCGCCGATTTGGCATGTAGCGTTGCCGGGTCCTGGCGCCGCTACAATTTTTTTGGATCTTCGAGCAGATCGATCACCCGCTTGAGCAAGCGTCCTGCGCCGCCACCGTCGATGCTGCGATGATCGAAACTCAATGTGATCTGCGCTTCGGTTTTGGGAACGAACTCGCCTTTCGCTTCATCCCATGACGGCGTTTTTTTCCCGACGCCGAGACCGAGCAGCAATGTCTGGTCTGGCAGCGGAATCGGGGTGCCCCATTCCATTCCGAAGGTTCCGAAATTGGAAACCGTAGCGATGCCGCCGGCTTGCATGTCGGGCGAAATTCGCCGTTGTCGGGCAAGATCGACAAGCTCCTTGTATTTTGTCGTAAGATCGGCAAGAGAGGTTTTATCTGCGCCGCGAATCACCGGCACCATGATTCCATCCTCCGCTTCAACCGCAATGCCTACATCAATGGAGTTTGATTGCACTACGCGGTTGCCGATCAATTTCGCCGCTGCGCCCGGATTTTCCTCGAGAGCGAGCGCGAGCGCGCGCAACGCGTAAAGACCAGGACCTGGCTTTGGATCACGCGATTGCCGATCTTGCAGCACCGGGTCGAGATTTACCGACGAGCCAATGGTCGAAAGCGGGCGCGTCCAACTCCGCCGCATCGCATCCGCCACGCCGGCGCGAATGGCGGAAGCTTCATGCGCGGTCTGTTTCTCGATCTTGTGCAGGAAATTCTCGAGATCCTTAATCGTGACGCGAGTGCCTGCGCCAGTGCCGATGATCCCGGCCAAGTCCGCCGTTGTTAATTGCAACTCGGCCATGCGTGCGCGCACGCGCGGCGACATGAAAGTGGCGCCTTTCGTGATTGCCGGAACGGGCAGGTCGCCAACGCGCGCGCCGTCGCCGTCGCGCGCGGCAATTTTTCTCTCTCGCGCCGGAGCAACTTCCTGATCAGCGCGCGCGGGAATTTCTTCAGCCACTTCTCGCTGTGAAGGAGGCGGCACTTGTTTCGCGAATCGCGCCGCGTCTGCCTCGCTCGCTTCTACGTAGCCAAGCACTGCACCGACCGGGTATGTCTGCTTTAATTGCACCGTGATCTTGTCAATTTTGCCTTTGCATGGCGTGGTCACGCCCATGACCGCTTTGTTGGTCTCGACGTCGATAATTTCCTGATCATCCACGACGTCGTCGCCCGGTTTGATCTTGATATCGACGATGGTGGCTTCGGCGATCGATTCGCCCAGCTGCGGCATGATGATCGGGACTTGCGGCATAGATTCTATTCTCGCAGCAGTGCGCGAGCTTTGGTTGCGATATGTTGCGCGTTCGGCCGATGCGCGCTCCAAAGATTTGGATGATACGGAATCGGAGTGTCCTTGGCGTTGAGACGTTGCGGCGCTGCATCGAGCAGATGAAACCCCTGGCTGGTGACGCGTGCGATGACTTCTGCGGTCGCGCCGCCCCAGGGAAATGACTCGCCGACGCAGAGCAAACGTCCCGTGCGCGCGACGGATGCCAGCACCGTGTCGGTATCAAGCGGTTTAACCGTGCGCAGATCGACCACTTCAACTTCGAAACCTTCACGCGCGAGTTCTTCCGCCGCTGCGAGAGATTCCTGAACCATTGCACTGTAGCTCACGATGGTGAGATCCCGTCCCTCCCGCGCAATCCGCGCGCGACCGGTCGGCAAGCCCTTCTCCGGCAGCTTGTCGGCTTTGAGATGGTAATAGAGATATTTGTGTTCGCAGTAGATGACCGGATCATCAATCGCTACGGCTTCAATGAGCATGGTATAGGCGTCTTCCACCGTCGCGGGAGTCATCACAATCAGTCCCGGATAATGCGCATAAATTGATTCCATCGATTGACTGTGAAATGGCCCGCTGCCTTTTGTTCCGCCCGAAGGCAGACGCACGGTTATTGGCACGGGCATGCCTGTTCGCCAGTGATGGGTGCCTGCATTGTTTAGAATTTGATTGAGCGCAATGCTGGAGAAATCGGCAAACTGCATTTCGACAATCGGCCGCATTCCCTGCATGGCGGCGCCAATTGCGGTGCCGACGATCGCGTCTTCACTGATCGGCGTGTTCAATACGCGCCCAGGAAATTCCTTCGCGAGGCCTTTCGTGGCCTTAAATGCACCGCCGAATGTTCCGCCGACGTCCTGTCCGTAGATGAAAACTCGTTCGTCATCACGGAGCAGTTTTGCCTGTGCTTCGCGGATTGCTTCGAGATAGGTGATGCTCATTCGAAAGAATCGACAAGGTCGCGCGTCGATAACGCGCACCAATCTTCTTTGTCGCCCTCAGGCGCGGGCTCTTTTTGCGCACTGGCAATTGCCTCGTCCACCTGCGCGGCTGCGTGTTTGCGCCACTCGGCGAGCGTCTCCGCGTCCGAAAGATTAAGGTCGATAATTGTCTGCTCGGCCACCTTCAGGCAATCGCGCGCGAACGGCTGCTGCTTGATCTCCTCCGTCACATAGCTTGCATCATCGTGCTCCCCATGCCCGGACAGGCGCAGGACGGACGCGACGACCAATTGCGGCGGACGACCTGCGCGCGCGCGTTTCACCGCGCTACCGATTACGTCCAGGCACGCAGCGAGATCGGTTCCGTCGAGACTATAGCCTTCGAAGCCGTAGCCGAGCGCGCGGTCAACCAAATCATGACACGCGAATTCGCGGTCGTTCGGCGTTGAGTAAGCGTAATGATTGTTTGTCGCGACGACCACGAGCGGCACTTGTTCGACAGCAGCGATATTCATTCCCTCGTGGAACGAACCGGTCTGCATTCCCCCTTCGCCGATGGATGCCAGGCCGACGAAATTTTTCTCCCCTTTAAATCGCTTCGCCAGTAATGCGCCTACCGTGACCGAAATCATCGCGCCGAGATGACTAATCATGGCAAGTTCGTTCTTGCGCGGATGGCCCCGGTGAATGTTGCCGTCGCGTCCGCGCATCGGGCCGAGGCGCGAGCCGAGATACGTGCGCGTTACGTCGAGCAGCGGTTCGCCAAATGCGGAGCGTCCGGCCTGGTCGCGAATCAATGGCGCGAAGATATCGCCTTTTTGCAAAAATAACCCGCATGCGACGCTGATTGCCTCCTGGCCTTTGCCGATATAAACTCCGCCCGTGATCAACCCGCCGCGGTACAGGCTCACCAGCTTTTCTTCCAGGGTGCGCGCCAGAAGCATCCAGCGAAACGCTTCGAGGAAGCGCTCGTGCAGCGGCGCGGCCTTTTTTGTTTTTGATTTTGCGCTGCGCTGCGCCGTCTGAAGCATCGGGCAATTCTACGCGACATCGACAATCCCGCGCAAAAATTTTTTTGCGGAGCGCAGGCATCTTGCCTATGGGGCCAGCGGGCTTCCAGCCTGCTGAATCTGGAAAACGAGCATTTAATCGGCAGGCGAGACGCCCGCCTGCCTCACAGGCAAGATGCCTGCGCTACTATCGCGTCGCCAGCGCGAGCCGTCGCTGGGTCGGGCTACGTTCGCCTCCGTTCGATGCTACTTCGGCGGAAATTTGCTGTGGCGCGGTTAGTTTCATTCCGACCAGTTTGCTCACGCCGCGCTCTTCCATCGTCACGCCGTAAAGAATATCGGCTTTGGCAATGGTGCGTTTGTTGTGTGTGATGATAATGAACTGGCTCTGCTCTACGAAGCGCTCCAGCACCCGGATAAAACGGTTGATATTGCCCTCGTCCATTGCCGCGTCCACTTCGTCGAGAATGCAGAACGGGCTCGGGCGCACCATGTAAATCGCGAATAGCAATCCCACTGCGACCATGGAGCGTTCGCCTCCGCTGAGCAGGGAAATGCTTTGCAGCTGTTTGCCAGGAGGCTTGGCGGTGATTTCGATCCCACAGTTCAATGGATCGTTGTCATCCAGCAACGACAGGTCTGCGCGTCCGCCGCCAAAAAGTTCCGCGAACATCTCGCGAAAGTTGATTCGCACCTGAGCAAACGTCTCGCCAAACAACTTTCTGGTGGTGGAGTTGATCTGCGCAATTACATCGAGCAACTCGCGACGCGAATTGGTGAGATCGGTATTTTGCGCTTCGAGAAACTTGTATCGTTCTTCCAGTTCGTCGTACTCATGTACGGCCTCGAGATTTACCGGGCCCATGTTGTCGAGCTGCGTGCGGAGATCCGTGATGAGTTTTTGAAGATCAACGTCGGTGGGGTGGATCGCGTTCTCCGAACGCGACGGCAAATTCGAGGCGGCTTCGCCGCCATTTGTAGCATCGCCTGCGGAGCGGTCGATCCACCTTTTTACTTGCGCGCGCAGGACTTTTTCGAACGCGGGCTGATCGACTACAAACGCGCGAAGATCAATCTGGTAGCTGCGCGAAATATGCTCCGCGAGATTGTCGATCTTCATTTGCAGTTGCGACTCGCGCACTTGTCGCTGGGCACGCTGGTCCTGCAATTCGCCTAACGAATCGCGCAAACGTCGCAACTCGGTTTCGCAATCGGAAATCGTGGAGAGTCGTGTAGCGCGTTGCTCGGCGATTTTCACCGCGCTCGCTTCTGCTTGCTGGCGCTGCGCCGTCTGACTTTTAATTAACGCTTCCGACTCACGCGACTCCTCAGCCTGTGTGGCCAATTTCGATTCGTACATTGTTATATCGGCTTTTCGCACAGCGATCAGCTCCAACAGTTCGGCCTCGCGCGCGCGCATTGTTTCGTGTTGCGCGATGAAGTTTTCATGGCGCTGGCGCTCCGTCGCCACGGCTAGCCGCAGTTGATTCATTTTTTCTGTCAACTCTTCCTCGCGCGCTGTGGTTTCTTTCTGTGCGGCTTCGAACGCGGTCAGATCGGCCTGCTCTGTTGCAAGTTGATCCCGTATCGTTTGGAGTTCGCGCTCCAAGTGCGCGACCCGTTCGTCAGCCGCGGCCACCTGGTGCTCGAGCGCATTTTTGTCCGATCGCAAATTGTTGATCTTGCGTTCGGCCTCGCCCAATTCGCGCTGGAGCCGCGAAGCGATTTCGAGCGCCGCTTTCGCTTCGTCGCGTTTCGCGCAAAGCGATTCGCGCTCTTTTGCCAGCGCGGCTTCTTCTTTCCCGAGATCGGCAATTTGCGCCTTGCGCTCCAGTAATAACGGCGCACGCACTTCGCTGCTGCCGCCAAAGACGATCCCTTCGGGGGAAATAAATTCGCCGGCCAGCGTGGCCATCGCCAGCGTGGGCTCGGCCTTTTTACACTCAAGCGCCTGTTGTAAATCCGAGAAAATCGCGACGTTGCCGAGCAACTGTCCGACGAGTGGTTCGAGCGACGACGGCGCGATCAGTTTGTCCGTGGCCCAGGCGAGCGCATCCTCCGGCAGACTTTTTCGCGCTGGTTTTTGCGCGGAGCCTGTCAACTGCGGAATGAACAGCGCAGCCTGGCCTAGCTTCTTTTTCCGGAGTCGCGTGATGATTTCGGAAGCAACGCTCGCGTCTTTTAGAACGATCGCGTGCAGATTTCGACCCAACGCAGCTTCGATCGCCGGAACGAACTTCGGATCGACTTCCAGATGCGCCACGAGTGGACCGGAAATCGCCTCACGAAATTTGTCGCGATCGTCCAGACCTTTGAGGACAGCTTGCGAACCTTCAGCCAAGCCTTCGCCTTCTTCATTGAGCTGACGCAAAACGTCCAGCCGCGATCGTTTCTCCGCGAGCGTCCGCTCGACCGCGGCAAGGTTCTGTTCCGCTTCATAGAGCAGTCTTTCTTTTTCGCGCAGGCTCGCATCGACATCGATCGCTTCGCGCCGGCTGGCTTTATCTGAGACAGCAATATGCCTGGCGAGCTTCTCGCGCGCCGCCGTTAACGTTCGAACCTGTTTGGCAAGGTGTTCACTTTGAGCGCGGGTCAATTCTCGTCGCGTTTTCGTTCCGGAGAGTTCCTCCTCGAGCGTCGCGATGCGGTTTTCGGATTTGGACAGCGCGATTTGCAAACCCTGCAACTGTGTCCCGCGCTTGGTGCGATTTTTCTGGATTTGTGCGGCCAGGCTGGCGAGGTCGGTCAGCTCGGCTTCTTTTTCTTTCAATTGCCGCTCGATTTCTGCGATGGAGTGGTTGGCCTGCTCGATCTCAGTGGCATGCCGCTTGCGTTTTTTTTCCGCGTCACCGATGTCGCTCTTCGCGCGCTCGACCAGCTCGGCGAGTTCTTCCGCACGCTGCCGATTGAACTCAATGCGGCGGCGGTGCGCGGCGACTTCACTTTCCAGTCGCTGCACCTCCGCACGCGAATCGGCGATCAGAATGTCGATCTTGTCCAGCGCGTGGCGTGCTTCGGTTAGCGCATTTTCGCGGTTGTCGATCTTCTCGCGCGTCGCGTGCTCGGACTGGGTCAGACGCTCGATTTCTTTGTGACAGTCGGAGAGATCACCTTCGAGAACATCAAGCTGTTTGCGTGCGTGATGAGTTTCAACCACGCGAAGATCCGAATGCAGCGCCTGATATCGCCGCGCTTTGCCCGCCTGTCGCTGCAACGAACCGATTTGGCGCTTTACCTCTTTGATGATGTCACCAATGCGCAGGAGATTTGCCTCGGTCGCTTCCAGCTTGCGGAGTGCCTCGCGCTTTTGCGCCTTGTACTTTGTGATTCCAGCCGCTTCCTCGAACACTGCGCGTCGATCTTCCGGACGCGAGCTCAGGATCATGTCGATCTTGCCCTGTTCCATCATCGAGTATGCGGCGCGGGCGATGCCCGTGTCGGCGAAGAGATTTTGAATATCGCGAAGACGGCAGGGGGTTTTGTTTAACAGATATTCGGAGTTGCCATCGCGATAGACGCGGCGCGTGACGCACACGTCATGCCAGTCGATTCCGAACTCTTCAGCACAATCGGTGAACGTGAGTGAGACCTCTGCCAATCCTACGGGCTTGCGTGTGTCCGCGCCGTTGAAGATCACGTCCGCCATCTCGTCGCCGCGGAGTGACTTGGCGGATTGCTCGCCGAGTGCCCAGCGGACGGCGTCAAGGACATTGGATTTTCCACAACCGTTCGGCCCGACGATAGCGGTCGTGCCCTCGTGAAAATTAAAGACGGTTTTATCGGCAAACGATTTGAAGCCGAGTAGCTCGAGCGATTGTAAATGCATTGTGGGCCACACCCCGGGCCTCGGCAGCCTCAATACAGCAGCCGTGCCGGGCTTACAAGCGGAAAATCACACAATTTGAAGGGGTTCTGGCAGGGTGCGACCACAGGATATTGGGCCTTCGTCTTGCCGCATAAGACCGGAATCGCGCGAACCCTTGGGTGCTTTGTCGCCTCTCCTCTTGCGACAAGGGGAGAGGATGAAGGTGAGGGGTTCGGACAAATTAATGGCTTTTTGGGCGACCCTGACCCTCTCCCTTGCCAAGGAGAGGCGTCCCCTTGCAGGCGCTGCAACGCAATTACCCCCCATTCGAAAGCACACCCCCTTAGATGCCGGAGCTTACTCGCATTCTTGCTTTGGACAAATCGTTCACTCACGATGCGCCAATGGCAGATGAAGCGCCAGCGTGGATACAGCAAGAAGAGCGCATCGATCATCAGTTGGTCCGCGGCATTGGCGTTCCAGCTCTCACCGCGAATATTGTCAGCTCGACAATCGGTGCGGGAATTTTCGTGATCCCAGCGACGGTTGCGAAGGGACTAGGCTCAGCTGCGCCGTTCGCATTTCTTTGTTGTGCGATTGCGATGGTCTTGTTCGTCACTTGTTTCGCGATTGCCGGCAGCCGCGTATCATTGACCGGCGGCTTGTACGCGTATGTCGAAGTCGCGTTTGGTCGTTACGTCGGATTCCTCGCCGGTATGCTTTACTTTTTAACCGCGATCGGCGCGGTCGCCGGCGTCGTGAACGTGTTGGCAAACTCGGTCGCGCTAGTGGTTCCGTTCCTCGGCGGTCCGATAATGCGCGTAGCTGTGATGTTCGCCGTTTACGCGTCGCTCGTGTTGATCAACATCCGCGGCGTGCGCCAGGGCGCGGGTGCGGTGACCGTGATAACAGTCGCAAAGCTTCTGCCGCTGTTGCTGTTCATTGGCGCCGGAATATTTTTCATTCATGCCCCAAACCTTGCCTGGAGCAGTTGGCCCGGCAGCAAGTCGTTAGGCGATGCCGTTATCCTGTTGATTTTCGCATTTGTCGGAATCGAGGTGGCATTGATTCCGAGCGGTGAAGTTAAGAATCCCGCGCGCACGGTGCCGCGGTCGGCGTATCTGGCGCTCGTCGTCACGACGATCATTTACCTCATGATCCAGCTCGTAGCGCAGGGTACCCTCGGCGCCGATCTCGCCAATCATCCTGACGCGCCACTCGCCGAATCGGCGGCAAAATTTCTCGGCAATTTAGGCCGCACAATTCTTTTGGCTGGAGCCAGCGTCTCGGCATTTGGATTTGTTACGAGCGATATCCTGAGTTCACCGCGAATGATCTTTGCTTTCGGCCGGGACGGCGCGTTGCCGCAATTTTTCGCGCACGTTCACTCGCGCTACCGATCACCTGACGTCGCGATCATTACTTATGCGACGCTCGCCTTTGCGCTGTCACTCAGCGGCACCTTCGAACAACTGGCGGTGCTTTCAAATGTCGCCGTGTTGTTGATGTATCTGCTTTGCTGCGCCGGCTGCTGGGTTTTGGTGCAACGCGATGTGCGCTCGGACGGTGAGCCCTTCAATTTCCCTGGGATGAAAGTTGTGCCTGCGCTGGCGATCGTCGCGATCATTTGGATTCTCGCGCACGCGACGGCTCGGGAATTTGTGGTGACCGGAATCGTGCTCGCGCTCGCGTCGATTGTGTATCTCATCCGTGTCCAGCTACGGTGGAAGTCGTAGGCAAACGGCGAAAACCGATTAGCTTTTCACCATGCGCGACAATTATCTTGAGGAGTTCTATTCTTTTCTGCGATTTCCAAGTGTTTCGACTGATGACCAGTACAAAGAAAAGCTGAAGCAATGTGCAGATTGGCTCGTGAAAAAACTTACGAGCATCGGGCTGGAGACGCAGCTCGTTCCCACGAAGGGGCACCCGATCGTCTGGGCGCGCAACAAACATCAGCCGGGACGCCGTACAGTTCTGATCTACGGGCATTACGATGTGCAGCCGCCGGATCCACTGGAGCTTTGGGATTCGCCGCCATTCGAGCCCATTCTCAAGGATGGATACGTCTTCGCCCGGGGCGCGACGGACAACAAGGGTCAAATTCTTTCGCACATCATCGGTATCCAGGAGACGATCGAACAAAATGCCGACCTGCCGGTGAATTTGCATCTGGTGATCGAAGGCGAGGAAGAAATTGGCAGCGTTCACCTCGGCGGTTTTCTGGAGGAAAATCGCGATGCACTGAAAAGCGATGTGGCGGTAATTTCCGATACCGGAATGATTGCGCGCGGAACGCCAACCCTCAGCTATGGCCTCCGCGGCGTAACGGCCCTCGAAATCAAGGTCACTGGTCCGAAAATGGATTTGCATTCGGGCGTCTTTGGTGGCGCCGTTGCGAATCCGATCACTGCGCTCGCGCGATTATTGGCCACGCTTCACGATCGCGAAGGTCGTGTGGCCATCGCGGGATTCTATGATCGTGTGAACCCGCTCGAAGACTGGGAGCGCGAAGCGTGGCGCAAGCTTCCGATCGACGGCGACAAGCTGATTCTAAATGAAACCGGCGTGCCCGAACTTTTCGGCGAAGCCGGCTACAACTCGATGGAGCGCATTTGGGCGCGG
Organism: Verrucomicrobiota bacterium; assembly: GCA_003218415.1. Taxonomy (GTDB): domain Bacteria; phylum Verrucomicrobiota; class Verrucomicrobiia; order Chthoniobacterales; family UBA10450; genus Udaeobacter. Next base: position 35,254 of record QHNK01000028.1, read on the forward strand.
CCGACAGCCGAGATCAACGGAATCGGCGGCGGCTATCAAGGCCAGGGTACAAAGACTGTCATTGCCAGCCATGCGATGGCGAAGCTGACATTCCGTCTCGTTCCTGAACAGGAGGGCGATGAAATTCTAAAGCTCGCAAAGGAACATTTACGAAAGAACCTGCCCAAAGGCGTGACGATGGAAATCACCACCGGTCACAGCGGCCCATGGTATCTCACCGATCCGCATTCGCCGCTCGGCGAAGCAGCACAGCGCGCGCTGCGCAAAGCTTTCGATCGCGACGTCGCGCTCATACGCGAAGGCGGCAGCATTCCGATCGTCTCGCAATTTCGCGGCATCCTTGGTATCGAAACGCTGCTGGTGGGACTCGCGCTGCCGGATTGCCGCGCGCATTCACCAAACGAAAATTTCCCTCTCGAAAATTTCGAGGGCGGCATTCGTCTCAATAAAGAAATTCTCCAGGAGCTAGCTCAGCCGTAGCACAGGCATCCTGCCTGTGGGGCAGGCGGGCATCTTGCCTGCCGATGCAAATCGCCAGCTGTAGCGTGCGCTGTCTCAGCGCATCCGACTCTGATCGCACGCTCGATTCTCCGCTGAGGAGTGTAAACTGTAGGGCGTCTGTGTCAGACGCCTGTAACTGGCGTTTCACAGAAACGCCCTACAACATCGATGGCTCTCAAAACAATAATTCGCTGTTTCTTACTCGGCGCGCTTTTATTCGGCGCCTCTGCCGCGGAGGCGGCTGAAGAATCGTTAGGCACGAAGATCAAAAAAGTTTTCGAGCCGGCGCCAACACCGACTCGCAAACATCGAAAGAAGAAAGCTTCGCCCACTCCATCTCCAAGTCCGACCAAAAGTAAATCAAAGCGCAAGAAAACATCTCCTACACCCACACCAACCGAATCTCCGGCTGCGACAGAGACACCATCTCCGAGTCCAGCAGAAAAGCTGACGCCTTCGCCTCCGGAGCGTCCTGCGCCAGGAAAGAAGGCCTGGCCCAACATGAGTCTTTCGCCTGCCCAAATAGCGGATTACGACGGTTATCCGTCAAAAGTGCGGCAGATAACCGACGCCGGACTCGCGCTAACAAAACAGAATCTCGGTTACACTTACGGCTCTGCCGATCCCAAAAACGGCGGCATGGATTGCTCCGGTTTCATTTATCACGTCCTTCAGCAAAACGGTTTCTCCGACGTGCCGCGCGATTCCAGCCAGCAATACGTCTGGGTGCGCAAAGCCGGAAATTTCAATGCTGTCTTGAGCCGCCACGAAGATTCATTTGAGCTCGACGCGCTCAAGCCGGGCGACCTGCTTTTCTGGCGCGGCACCTATAACATCGATCGCGATCCGCCCATCACGCACACGATGATTTATCTGGGTCGCGAAAAACGAACGAATAGACGCGTCATGATCGGATCCAGCGACGGCCGCACATATGACGGCAAACAACGTTGGGGCGTCAGCGTTTTCGATTTCAAAATGCCGCCGCCACCCCAAAGCGGCGACGCCAAAATCAGTCCGGTCTTTGTAGGGTACGGACGAATTCCTGGTTTAATGGGGGATTGAAATGTCGAATGTTGAGATGCGACCCCTTCTTCCCTCGCCCATCTACCATCCGCTGATCCCCCTTCGTACCTGGATGTCGCGCAGCTTATTTCGCTTGTCGAAATGCCAGAATGCTTGGACAACTGTAGGAAAGAGGAAAAAACCCTCTGAAAAACTGCGCGGCTCGAAATAATGACCTAGAGCGACACTCATAAAAGCTCCAGACACTCGGACAGGCCAGCCTGCGATGCGAGTGCCTTCATCTCGGGCAAGGCGATTTTCTAGAAAATCGTGAATCTGGTCGATCGAAGTCCCTGGTGGCGTCAGCTGCAAAAGTTGCTGTCTAATCGCAGCATCCGACTGACGAACGTTGATCCTAATCCTCTCTGCGGCTACAACTGTCCGCTGAAAGCACAAAATAATGCAACGATAACGACGCGCCGGATAAAGATCATTTGAACCCTCTTCCCGCGCCAAGTCGTGAACCAAATGCCGTCTGCATAAAAGGGATAAATTCTAATGCTCCTCCTCGGTTTGTTCGGGGCTTGGGGATGTTTGCATTTCTAACACGGTTGGAGTGCGAGCGTGAACGCGATGAACGCGGCGTTCATATCCCACGAATGCAAAGACGATTAGAACAAACATTAGAATCAGCACGACGCGCTGTTCGCTTTTGGAAAGCTCGAAAATCCTGAATAAGCGCTTCATTTGTTTGCGTAGCGAATTGGATCTTTGATTCCCGCCTCGCGAAAGCCTTTGAGACGCAGAAGACAGGAATCGCATGCGCCGCAAGCTAAACCTTCGGGCGATGGGTCATAACAGCTGTGGGTAAGCGAGAGATCGACATCGAGTTCGACGGCTTTGCGAATGATGTCGGCCTTTGAAAATTTGATGAGCGGCGTGTGAATTTGAAAACGGCTGGCTTCAACTCCGGCTTTCGTTCCAAGATTGGCCAGGTTCTCGAACGCTTCGATAAATTCCGGCCGACAATCGGGGTAGCCGCTGTAATCGATCGCGTTTACGCCGAGAAAAATATCGTTGGCCGCAATCACCTCCGCCCAGGCAAGTGCGTACGCGAGAAAGATGGTGTTGCGTGCAGGAACGTAGGTGATCGGAATGCCGTGCGCGATTTCTATTTCCGAACGCTGCTTTGGCACATCAATATCGTCAGTGAGAGCCGAGCCGCCAAAGATGCACAGGTCGATCTTCGCGATACGATGCTCTTTAGCGCCTAACGAGTCAGCGACGCGGCGAGCCGCTTCCGTTTCGATCTGGTGACGCTGACCGTAATCAAATGAGAGCGCGTAGGCAACGTAGCCTTCCGCGATCGCGATTGCGAGCGTGGTGGTCGAATCGATTCCGCCGCTCAAAAGGACGACTGCGCGTTTCATTTCCTGCAATTTTGGCTCGGAGCCTGGTTCGCCTCTCCCTTCGCAAGGGAGAGGGTAGGGTGAGGGTTTTGGGTTTGCAATCCGCTGTGCCAGAACAACCCCTCACCTTAGTCCTCTCCCCTTTGCGAAAGGGGAGAGGCGGGAAACCAACTCTTTGGTGACTCCTCGGCGCGCCCGGCGGTCGCGCCCTACCAGTTCTGTTGGTCGTCGCGCCGCACTTTCTTGTCGGGATACTCGGCGCGCACAGTGAGCGCGATGCCGCCGCGCGCGGAGAATTGTGCGGTTATGATGGCTTCGCGCGGCGCGCACGCTTTGACGAAATCGTCTAGGATGCGGTTCGTGACGGCTTCATTAAACGCGCGCTCGTTTCGATAGGACGCTAGATAAAATTTAAGCGACTTGCTCTCGACGCAGAGACGGTCGGGCACGTAATCGATATCGATGCGGGCAAAATCGGGTTGCCCTGTCACCGGACAGACGGAAGTGAAATCGTCAGTTTCAAAATGAATCCGATAATTGCGGCGTGGCGCCGGATTTGGAAAAGTCTCCAGCCGCGCCTCGGCAGGCGAGGCGGGTAATCTCGCTTCACTCCGTCCGAGAAGCGTCAATCGGGCTTGAGGTTTCGTTTTTGCCACTAGGGCAAATTAAATCCTCAACCGAAGCACGTTCAACGGCATTTCCGTGTCGCGTTCGATCCTGATTATCACGATCACACACCAAAATCTATTTGGCCGCAATACCCTGTGCGCCAAGCGGCAGACCTCCATCAGTGTCAATCAAGGTCAGGCTGCCATCGTGTTCCACGCGAAAGGAAATCACCGATTGTAAACCGCCAGCAAGCACATATAGGAAATGACTGCTGACGTTTAGAGCCATGTCTATCGGCGCGCTGTTCGCACCCGTGTCACCGGCTACGGAATTGATCAAGCTCAGTGTTCCATCGTTGCTAGTTAGGTCGTAGCTGGAAATCGTGCCACTGCCAGTGTTCGACACGAAAGCCAAATGTCCGTTGTTGGTAATGACCACCCAGCACGAGGCGGTTTGAGAATTCGGCACTGAGCCACTGATCACACTTAATACGCCGTCGTCTCCTGCGCTGTACGAAGATGCCGCCGATGCGCTGGGCGTCCCGCCGAAGGCCTCTGAAACAACCAGAAACCCAGGGTTGCTGAAGGCGAAGCCAAATGGCGTCATGCCGTTGGAAGCATTATCAATCGGCGCGCTCGGCAATCCGTTCTCATCGATAGTGTAAGTATCAATCCGGTTGCCCGCTTTTTCAGTCACAACCAGCAGTGTACCGTCAGGATTGAAGCTGACCTGAGCAGGATCAGCTGCTGTGTCGCCAATTAACGGCTGAGTCGAGCCAGCCAAGGGTGTCAGCGTGCCGTCAGTGCCTACGGTGAACCCGGTAGCGTTGGGGGTTCCGCCTTCGTTGAGCACGTATAGCAGATTTTCGTGCAGTGCCAGGCTAATCGGGCGGACGCCGCCGGAATCAAAAACGCCAACTAGATCGAGCCCGGTATTTGATATCTCCAAAACTGAAATCTGATTGCTACCCGCATTGACAGCGAACAAGAATTGGTGGCCCCGATCCAAAATCAATGCGCCTTGCGAAGCGAGGGGGTCAGTCGCGGGGTCTGTGCCCTGTGGGACGGGATCGCCGGCGCCACCAGTGGGAAATTCACCTGCGGGAGTTAGCATTCCATCAGCAGTGCGGCGAAAAACCGCGACCGTGTTGTCGACCTGATTCGTCAAAACATAAACCGCACCAGCCTGGAAGTTTCGCGGCACCGGTGAGGGCCTTGCGCGCGGGGTTGGATTTGGCCGTTGAGCTGTTGCGTTGCTAAGTGACGCCAGGATGAACAAGCTGGCACATATTGCGATAAATTTTGTTTCCCTGCCCATGTTTCCTCCTTTGTTGTATTTTTGATGGTTAATCGCATCTCAAGATCTGGTTAGCTTTAATTTTCTTCATCGACGTGTTTTTTGTGGCAACTATTACCCATAGCAAATACCAGCTTCGAAGCTCGGACTCCGCACGGAGTCGCGAGCAGTTGGCGCATTAACGGAATGGATGCGGAAGATCAGACGGCAAACGCGAAAGATCGAACGGGCGTGATCGACTTGATTGCGCACGATCCCAAAACAGATGAAGTCGTTCTGGTGATGGATGAGCCTGACGAATGGGATGGTTCGGACGAACAATTGCTCGCATTACAGGAGCGTTTCAACGTTTACGTTTCATTCCTGCTCGACGGCGAAATGGCCGAGGCACATCCTGAACTGGCCGGTAAACCGGCGCGGATCGAGCTGCGTTGCGCGCACATGCCCGATACGCGCGCGCTCGAGTTGCTTGGCTTGATTCATGATCAGCTCGCGTTCCAGGAAATTAAGTTCGAAGTGATCGTGAGGAATGATCCGCCTTCGCGCAAGGCTACGGCGTGACAGGCGAACTACCAGACATTGCCGCGGTAACCTTGCGCAAGGTCACGCTGCGGTTGATCCCGTTCTTGTTTGTTCTCTATATCGTAGCGTGGCTCGACCGAGTGAACGTCGGTTTTGCGGCGCTTCAAATGAATTCCGATCTCGGATTTAGCTCGGCTGCGTTCGGCTTCGGCTCCGGCGTGTTCTTCCTAGGCTACTGCCTGTTCGAAGTGCCGAGCAATCTCATTTTGCATCGCGTGGGGGCGCGGCGTTGGATCGCAAGGATCATGATGAGCTGGGGCGCCATCTCGGTGGCGATAATGTTTGTTCGGACCACGCCGACTTTCTACATCCTGAGATTTCTGCTGGGAGCTGCCGAGGCGGGTTTCTTCCCCGGGGTGGTTTATTACTTGAGTCACTGGTACCCAGAGGCGCAACGCGCACGTGCGATCGCGACGTTCATGACAGCGGTTCCCGTGAGCGGTGTGATCGGCGGCCCGCTCTCCGGCGCATTGCTAAGCCTGAATGGAGCGTTCGGGCTCGCGGGATGGCAATGGCTGTTTTTGGTCGAGGGACTTCCAGCGATATTGCTTGGTGTGATCGTGCTGCTTTATCTCAATGATCGCCCCGAGGTAGCGCGCTGGCTGTCTCCGGACGAGCGGAACTGGCTGATTAGCAAACTCGCGAACGAATCGACTGCTCGCAGTGCAGCGTATCCGATTGGAATATTCGCCGCGCTGACTAATCCGACGGTATGGCAGCTTGGGATTATTTTTCTTTTGGCCGCAATTGGTTTCTACGGCTACTCGTTTTGGGCGCCGCTCGTCATTAAGTCGCTCACAAGAAGCAGCGATCTGGGCGTAGGGTGCATCCTGGGTGCCATCAGCGCGGTGACGATCGCCTCCATGGTGCTGAACAGTGCCCATTCCGATCGCACTGACGAGCGTCCTTTGCATGTGGCTGGTCCATTGCTGATCACGAGCGCGGGATTTTTTGGTTGCGCTCTCCTTTCCGAACCGAGATTGGCCGTCTTGTCGCTGGCGCTTGTTCCGATCGGGCATTGCTCGGCGTACGGTCCGTTCTTCTCTATGCCGACGCGCTTTCTCACCGGAGCGCCTGCAGCCGCAGGAATTGCGTTGGTTGTAACCATTGCAAACGTCGGCGGATTTTTGGGTCCAACGCTCATTGGCGCGATGAAAGAACGCTTCGGCACTTACGGCGCTGCGTTCATGCTGCTCGCTGCATGTGCCATTGTAGCGGCGGCTCTCGCGCTGCGGCTCAGGCGGGTTGCAGCGCTGAGCAGCACACAGACGTTTTAACGCGTCTCCAGTCGTGCAAAGAAATCCTCGAAGAGGGCATCGTAAATTTTTCCCCGCTCTGGATGATATTGCACAGCGACGGCGAATGGGTAATTCCGCAGGCACATTTGTTCAATGATGTCATCCGAAGCGCACCAGGCGTCGACCTCGAAACCGTCTGCAACGCGAGCGACCGCCTGATGATGCGCGCTGTTTACCCTTTCGAAGCGATGAGTCGCGTTTCTGTCGTAACGCAACGGCTGGATATCGTTCTCTTTTTGTTCGGGAAGATCATGGCCGGGAATGTCGAGCTTCAGCGTGCCGCCGAGCGCGACATTCAAGGCTTGGATGCCTCTGCAAATGCCAAGAATCGGTAGACCGCGCGCAAGTGACTTCGAAATTGCATCGAACTCCCAGCGGTCGCGCACCGGATTTACATCGTTGTGGATCAAGGTCGGATCGACATTTTCCTGGCGCAAAAATTCCGGCGAAATATCGAAACCGCCGGTGAGTAGAAGACCGTCCATCTGGTTCAGTGCAACGTCGCCTTTGCGCGCGTCGAAGACGTGAATGTCGGGATGTTTTGCGAAAAATGGCTGAAACCATTTTTCATCTTTTGGGCGCATCCAGGTAGCCAGATTAGCCATCGTCGAATTTGCGACTTCCTAATGGGTATGTAAAGAGCACTTCGATGTTACGCGCGGATCTGGCCAGCCCCTTAAATGAGGAATTGGAAAGATTGAATGACCAAAGCAAGGCGCGAGCGATCGCAGTGGCCGTGCACGATCTGGAGAGCGGCTGGCGATTTTCCCTGCGGGCCGACCGCTGGTTTCATGCTGCAAGCACGATCAAAGTGGCACTGCTTCTGGCGGTTTTTCGCGCGGCAGACGAGAGCCGGCTCCGGCTGGATGACTCGTTGCACGTGCGAAATCGTTTCTTCAGCGCGGCAGACGGCTCTCCTTTTCACCTCAACCGCGACTCGGATGCGATGCCTGAACTGTATGAGTCCATCGGACGGACAGCGAAAATTTCCGCGCTCGCGGAAGGTATGATTTCCTCGAGCAGCAATCTTGCGACGAATTTGCTGCTCGATCTTGTGGGTGTGGAATATGCGCGAAAGGTTCTGCGCGATGCCCAAGTGGACGGAGTGGAACTGCGCCGAGGTGTTGAGGATCATGCGGCACATGAGAGAGAGATAAACAATGAAGTGACTGCCGACGGCTTGGTGCGGTTGCTGTCCGCCGTGCGCGGCGATTTTCTCAGCAAAGAAAGCAAAGAACAAGCGATCCGCATCCTGCTGGAGCAACGGTTCAAGTCGATGATTCCTGCCGGGCTTCCAGCGCATGCGACTGTAGCGCACAAAACAGGCGAGATCTCGACCGCCTGTCACGATATGGGCATTGTGTATTTGCCCGAACGCGAACCATACATTGCTGTCATCTTGACCGAATTCGCTTCGGAACAAGACGGGCGGCGCGAGACAGTCGCAGCTATTTCCGAAGCGATTTATCGCTCGGTCGTGGGAATGGAACCGAAATCAAATGAGCGCTGAGGGATTGCGTGCGGTGGATGCCTTCAGTCTGCCCGAAGAGTACCGCGCGCTGCTGCGACCAGGCGAAATGGAAACCGACTTCCAGGGCAATGCTCATCGTCTGCCGCGCTTTTTCTATGAAATCAGTAGCTGGCAGGAAGCGCACGAGATTCGGCTCGCGCCGCACTTCACGCTGGCGGAATTGATGCTGGTTGATTGCCGTGAAGCGAGACTGCTCGTAAGCCAGTTTCCTCATTATGTGCCGTGTGCAATCGTTTTGCTTGCAAAGTTTTTGGAGGATTTTCGCCGGGAAGTCGATGCGCCAGTTTTCATCAGCGCAAATGGCGGGTACCGGTCGCCGGCGCATCAGATTGGTGGCGCGAAAAGCATTCATGCCTGGGGAACAGCTGCGAACATTTACCGTGTCGGAGACACCTTCCTTTCCGATGCGAAATCAATTGAGAAATATCGGGCCATCGCGGCCTCGCTCGGTCCCGCTGTGTTTGTTCGACCATTCGGCTCGGAACGAGTGCAAACCGACGACCATCTCCACATCGATTTAGGATTTGCGAGCTTGACTCCGCGCGAATGCAGCGAGGCGAGTTGATCTCACATTGAGCAGATGAAGAATCTGGGAACAGAACGGGGCGCCCGGTTTTTCCCCGAACGCGCGCGTGCCGCAACACCGCCGCGGGCCGTGATCGGCCTGGAAGCGGAGTTTAATCTTTTCGTCAATGGACGCAGACGGCGTCCGGAAAAGGTTTTTGGCGACCCGAGCCGTCTGGTGCGCCGGCGAATGATTCCGCGCGCGGGCAAATCGTTTCAACTGCCGGCGGGCGGCGCGATTTATTTTGATACTGGCGTAATCGAAGTCGCCACACCGATTGTTGAACTTGAGCCGGGCTGTTGTTATCGCGCGACACGTTCACTGTGGGAGCAAATCCGCTATTTACGAGTGGAGCTGGATCACTGGGCCAAACGAAACAGCTGCCAATGCCGTCTACAGGGTTTTAGCACGCATTATAACTTTTCATTTCCCAATGCCCGAAAATCAAAATTTCGGAATGCGACCAAGCTTGCGTATCTGCTTGCGCACATTTTGCCAATGCCCGTGCTTTTGCTGGCAGCGAACCGGCAGAGCAGCGCGGTCGGCGTCCGTCCGCGCAGGACCCGAGTCGAGGTGACAGCTGATTTTACGCCGGACCCAGCGTTGATGCTGGCAACGTGCGCGTTCGTCGCGGGCGCCGTGGAAACAGTCCTTCGCTGGGAAGATTTTGGCCTGAGGCAATTGAACCGACACGGAATTCCTCGCATCACGCCATTTCGTCTGCGAAAACATTCTTCGCGTCGCGGTTGGCGGGTCACGGGCGATTCACTAAGCCAAAATCCGTTCACGGCGGACATCAATGCGCCGCTTTGGAAATTGCGCGACGGTCGAGTCCTCAGCTTGCGCGTAATCGCGGCAGAAACTTTGAGGCCATTTGGCCGGCGAATTCGGCACATTAGCGACTCCAGCACGCTGGAGCACATCACCGCGGTTTTCGCTGGCAACGCGCGCTCACTTTTAGATTTCGCGGACCGGCCTGAAGCATATGACAATGTCGGGCGTGCGATTGATTGGGGCCGCCGCCGGATGCAACGCTGGTCACGCTCCAAATACGAAAAGATCATTCATCACGTGATCGCGCGCGAACCGTTGCGCATTGGACGAAAACGCTACACGGTCGAACGGATGAACGGCTGGTATCAGATCGAGTTTCGTGAACTGGGAGCGCGTAAACACAGGATGTTTAACTTGGACGAACTGGTGAGATTCGCCGACACGAAAAAGAAGCCGTCAACTACTCGTTCCAAGCGCAAAGCAATCAAAGCACGACGACGCAAGTAGTCCTGCGCGATCGTTGTAGGGCGTCTGTGTCAGACGCCTGCTTGAATCGGTGTTTCGCAGAATACGCCTACAGTCCCATCAGTTCGCGAACGTATTTTACCGGCGGGCTGCCGTACGAGACGACTTGATCGTTGTATTTCTTAAGGTTGAAATCCTTGCCCAATTTCCTCTGTTCCGCAGCGCGAAGATCGAGATGCTCGGTGGCGCCTACGAAATATGTGGAAAGCTGGGCAGAAGTCAGGCGTGCGCGTTTCCATTTCGCTACCGCTTCGCCTTCCTGCTGGTATCCCTCCTTCATCATCAGATCCATCGCTTCCTTTTCGTTCATGTTCCCTGCGTGAATGCTTTGGTCGAGAACGGCATTGCAGATGGCGCGCAGCCGCATCTTCAGCTGCTGCATTTTCACCTCGGGCCCGCCATAACCCTGTTCCGCCATCACCTGTTCACAATAAACGGCCCAACCCTCGACGAATGCGCCGCTCTGAAAAATCGCGCGCACCAAAGTGGGCGCGCGGAATTCGTTGGCCCGAGCCAGTTGCAGGAAATGTCCCGGCATAGCCTCATGCACGGTCAAATCGCGAATCATGTAATTGTTGTACTCGCGGAAGAATGATTCCCTGCGTTCTTTTGACCAATCCTTGGGCGTTGGCGCGACGGCGAAAAATGTTTTGCCGGTTTTATCGAGCGGGCCCGGCGCGTCGCAGTAGGCGATAGCGACGCCGCGTTTGAATTCGGGCATCGCGATCACATCCAGCGGCACGTTCGGGACGGTGACCAAATCGTGTTGCTTCGCGAAATCAGTCGCTTCCGTGACAATCTTTTTCGCGTAATCGACGACGGTGGCGTCGTCGGGATGTTGCTCGGCAAGTTTGTCGACTACTGCCGCTGTGACCTCATGTTTGTCCGCGAGTCCGGCAGCTGCCGGATCAGCGCTTGGAAAATATTTTTTGTAGAGCGGCAATGCGGTCTCATAGATGGCGGTTTGCGTCTGTTGAAGGTCGGCCGTCGCGCGCTTCATGATTTCTTCCATCGACAAGTCCGACGCGAGGGCGAAACGCAGCTTCTTTCGGTACTTCTCCGCGCCAAGGCGGAAGTCGCCGTCTGAGCGCGGCAACAGATCGTTCTGGAGCCATTTCTTGTAATCCTCCAGCGCGGCTGCGGTTTTTTCCTGTAACGGCGTGAGGTCCTTCTTCATTCGCGGCGACTGGTCGAGCAGAGGCGCCAATCCTTCACGCACGAGACTGATTGCGCCCTGCGTTTGCTCGATCGCTGTTTCAGTGTGAACGCGCGGCGGGTGTTGCAGGTTGGCTTTCGCCTGGGCGATCACGCGTGGGATTTCGTCCATGCGCTGGCGCAAATTCGGAATCCGTTTTTCCGGCGGCGCAAAATCACGTGCGACTAACAGGTAAACGCTGTTGGCCAGGCTCTGCATGTAAACGAGCGGGTTCCACTCCGGTTCCTTCAGCTCTTCGGCTTGGAAGATTTTATAGTCGATATTTTCCTTCAGGATGCGGAAATCGATAGTGTTCGCACCCGTTAGGTGGAAGCCTTCTGTCTCCATCGCGTTCAGCTCGTCGCGAAAAAATTTTTGGGTTGCCAGCTCTTTTGCCCGCGCGGCGGGGGAGTAATCGGTCAGCTGTCCGTCGAAGCGATGATCACCGAGCTCCGTCGCATCTTCGGGATTAGCTCGCAAATATTGCTCGATGTAATCGTGGGCAGTCTTTTGAAATGCGTCATCATCCGTAACACGCACAAGGGCGAACACCGCGAAGATCGACAACAACGATACCAACGCGAATGCGATGCCGGTTTTCATCCAATCTCAGCTCGGCGTGCCGCCGTGAAGAATCGGCTCCGTCGCGATTTCATCGAGCGTGGGCTGCTGTGTTTGCAGGTAAGTGCGGCCCTTGTAGAAGCAGGCGACCACGACAAACACCACCGCGGCGGCGAACATGAAAATCGTAAAGAACGTGAAGTATTGGTAGTCATTCAGCTTGCGTGTGCCGTCGGGGTTCAACACCCAACTGTTGAATAGACCAACGAACCCTTCGCCGGATGCAACCGTGAGGAGCCACAATGCCATTACCGAACTCTTCATCGTATTTGGCGACTGAGTGTATGAAAACTCTAGTCCGGTAATCGACACCATCGCTTCGCCGAGCGTGAGAATGACGTACGCGAGCAGTTGCCAATTAATGCTGGGCTTAAGTCCCAAATCGATTTGGCCCTGGATCCAAACGATCACCACAAAAGACAAACCGGTGAGAAAAAGGCCGATACCGATTTTCCGCAGGGGCGTAAGCGGGAAGACTTTGTCAATCGCCGGATAAATCACGTAGTTGACCAGCGGAATGAAAATCAGGATCAGGATCGGGTTTGCCGTTTGCACTTGAGCGGCGATCAAATCCATGCCGAGCCAGTGCAGGTTCATTTTCTCCGCTTGCAGGGTCCACTCGACGCCGTTGCTCATTCCCCACAAACCCCAGAAGACCAAAATGAAAACGTAAACCATCGCGATGCGGGCCAGCGTGATGAGACCTTCCTTACTGAATGTTTCTCGCAAATAGCCGAGCCCTCCCGGCGGCACATGCACGAATTTGTTGCGACCGCCCCAGAAGAACAAGGTGGCGATCACCATTGTAATACCAGGAATTCCAAAGGCCCACCCAGGGCCATACTTGGGATTTGCAAGCAACCATGGACAGAGGATGGAGGAGATGAACGAACCGGCGTTGATCGAAAAATAGAACCAGCCAAACATCTTCGAGAGCAGATGTTTGTTGGATTCGCCAAACTGATCGCCCACGTTGGCCGATACACATGGTTTGATCCCGCCCGCGCCAAGGCAAATCAGCGTCAACCCCATTGCGAGCATCGTGCGTTGCCCGATGGCGATTCCCCAGGAAGTGGCCATGCACGCGAGGGTAAGATTGCCCAGGCAGTACACGATCGAAAGCGACAGGATCGTCCAGTATTTGCCGACCAAACCGTCGGCGATAATGGCGCCGAGCACCGGGAGAGCATAGACGCCCATCACAAAATAATGGGTATACATGTACGCCTCGTTCGGACTCATCGACGCGAGCACGCCCGACTGGTTCAAGATGTAATGCGCCATGAAGACGGTCAGAACCGACTTCATGCCGTAATAAGAGAAGCGCTCAGCCGCTTCGTTGCCGATGATGTACGGCACGCCCGGCGGCATGCCAGTGAGGTTGGGTGGCGAAGTTAAATATTTGTGTTTGGCCATATGATCTCCTTTAATTAGCGAGCTTCATGCGGAGAGGATTCGGCCGGCGTTGGGGAACCCGAAGATTCGTCAGCAGTTTTCTTTGTCGCGTTCGACCAAACCTTTACTGGATCGGGTTGCTCACGCTGGACGTCCGGCATCTGGCCGAGCGGATGCTTTTCGCAGGATATGCAAAACAGCAGCATGCCAAGCAAAACAGCAATGACACCGTGGCGGAGGAAAAAAGCCATAATGCGCTGGCACAGTTATCAGCCTCTGGTCTCGCGTGCAAGGATGAAAGCGCGGTAGCTGTAGTGGCGTTTGTGTCAAACGCATAGGCGCTCGCTGCGGCGAGCGCCTACACAACGTGATTGAAAGACGCGGGCTTGGAGTTACTATCAAACGCGGTGGCCCGCACGGACAGAAACAACGCTTGGAACGAAGTCTTCGCTCTCGTTCTGCTTTTTGTCGGGACATTGCTGTTTTTCGCGCTGATTTCCTACACGCCAAAAGATATACCGTCCTGGATCTGGTTTAGCCACGTTTCACCGGCGAATCGTCCTGCGCAAAATTTCATCGGGCCCGTGGGCGCAATTGTAGCGGGCATCTGCTATCAAACCATTGGCGTTTTCGCTTCGCTGTTGCTGGCAGCAGTTCTACTCGGTTTCGGTGTAGCGAAATTGTTTCATCCCCGGTTACGTGTGACGCCCCGAATCCCATGGATCGTTCTGTTCATCGTAGCCGGTGCGTGCCTCGACCAGTTATGGGACATAGGTCACTTGCTCGGGTTGAAGGTGCCGGTGGACATTCAAGGGCCCGGCGGCTTGATCGGCTATCGCTTGGGCGATGAACATCGTGGCCTGCTCCGCGCCGCGCTCGGCCCTGTCGGCTCGCTTGTTCTTCTGATGGGAATTTACGCGACCACACTGATTTTGGTTACGGGACTGCGCCCGATTCACCTGATTCGCGAAACGGTTGCCGCCACGCGACGGGTCGGGGCAGGGCTGCAGGAATGGCAATTGCGCCGCAGGCTGGGCAAAGCCGATCTCAAAGAAAAGCTGGAGATTAGGGAGAAGCAGCTGGCGAAGGAACGGCGAATGTATGAAAAAGCGTTGAGAAAGAAAGGCATGCCTGTGCCTGAGGCGGTTGGGGCGACCATTTCGGCGGAGGAGCTGGCAAAGCGACCAAAGCCGAAGGTGGTCGATACAACTGCGTTGCCGAGCGAGCACGTGGGGCCGGTTGGCCGGAAACCATCTCTTGCCGAATTGCGCGCAATCGAGGAAAAAGCAAGGCCGGATTCGAACGTGACCAGCGTTACTTCGAGCTGGGAAAATTACGTGTTGCCAGGCTTGGATCTGCTCGACGAGCACAGTCTCGAAGGCCGCGCGGCCACCGATCCCTCTGAATTGGAGGAAGTCCGGCAAATCCTGATTGATACGCTGGCGCAATTTGGCATTGCCGTCGCGCCGGGCGACATCACAAAAGGCCCCACCATTACGCGCTACGAAGTGTATCCAGCAAAAGGCGTTCGCGTGGACAAGATTGTGAGCTTGGAGCGAGACCTGGCCCGCGCCACACGCGCCGAGCGGATCAACATTCTCGCACCGATTCCTGGGAAAGACACGGTCGGCATCGAGCTAGCGAATACTCGGAAAGTGACCGTGAAGCTGCGCGAACTCTTGCAATCACCCGATTGGGAGGAGGCGAAATCACATGCAAGAATTCCGCTCGCGCTTGGCAAAGATGTTTACGGTAAAGCAATCATCACTGATTTGGCGCAAATGCCGCATTTGCTGGTGGCCGGTACCACGGGCAGCGGCAAGAGCGTTTGTATCAATGCGCTGATTGCCAGCATGCTCTTTCGCTTCACGCCGGAAGAACTGCGTTTTGTGATCATTGATCCGAAAATGGTCGAGCTACAGGCCTATCATTCGCTGCCGCATCTTGCCTTCCCCATCGTGACGGATCCGAAAAAAGTGCTGCTCGCCTTGCGGTGGTTGATTGACCAGATGGAACGCCGCTACAAAATGTTTGCGCGCATGGGCGTGCGCAACATTGTCGGCTTCAACGCGCGGCCGGTCAAAAAGAAGAAAGCGGAAGAAGGCGAAGATTTTGTAGTGGCAGGCGTGTCGCCTGCCAAAGCGAAAGCAGCCGATACGGCTGCCGCTACAGAAGAGCAAATTCCCGACAAAATCCCATACGTCGTAGTCATCATTGATGAGCTGGCTGATCTGATGCAAACGGCGCCAGCGGACGTCGAGACGGCGATCGCGCGCATCACGCAAATGGCGCGCGCGGCTGGCATTCATCTGATTGTCGCGACGCAAACCCCGCGCGCGGATGTGATCACTGGCGTAATCAAAGCGAATATTCCCTGCCGAATCGCGTTTCAGGTTGCCTCCAAGATCGACAGTCGTGTCATTCTAGACGAAAACGGAGCTGATCGTTTGCTCGGACAAGGCGACATGCTTTATCTACCGCCAAGCGCTTCGCGTCTGATTCGCGCTCAAGGCGTGCTGGTTACGGACGATGAAATTCATCGCCTGGTGGAATTCGTTTCGAAACAAAGCCCGCCCGCCTTCGACACAGCGATGCATGAGAAGCTGCAATCGACGGCCGCGCCGGAGGAAGAAGTGACCAGCGAAGATGAAGAGCTCGTCGAGAAGTGCCTTGAAATCATTCGACAGGAAAAACGCGCCTCCACTTCATTGCTTCAGCGCCGGCTTCGGCTCGGTTACACGCGCGCCGCGCGCATCGTTGATATTCTGGAGCAGCGCGGTATTTTGGGTCCCGGCGAAGGCGCCAAACCACGCGAGATTCTGGTCGATCTCGATGCTGCCGTTTAGCCGGCATTTCGCGCTAATGACGATAGAAGGACTTGGCAAAAAATTTCAGGAAGCAAGGCGCGTGAGAAATCTCACGCTCGATGAAGCAGCGCGGATGACGAAGATTCGTCCCGCCCGGCTCGCGGAAATTGAGGCGGATGATTTTTCTCAATTTCCGAGCCTGGCGTACGCAAAGGGTTTCCTGCTCATCTATGGGAAATTTTTGGATGTCGATGTCACTCCGTATCTTGATGCGTTCGAAGATTCGGAGCGCGTGACCGTCGATGGGTACTCATATCTTCAGGAACACGAGCGTGCCAAGCCAGTCAGTGCGCCAGTTGTTCCGCGCCGTCCCGTTAGCACCGGTGGTTACCGCGTCTCGCCAATGCCACTGATCGTCGGGATCGTGGTGTTGGTGATTGGCTTTTTGCTAATGAAACTGGTTCTCAATGTGCAACGGCTCGCACCGGGGCGAGGTGAGCCGACCGCGCAGGTATCGCCAAGTGCATCGCCTGTTTCACCTGCACCGGCTCAAGCTTCGCCAGCTAAGGTTGCGGCCGCTCCATCGGTCGCGGCAACAGTGTCGCCTGCGCCGACGATCGCGCGGACCGCCATCACGGCGGCTTCCGGGAAGCCAGGTGAACCGGAGGTGCGTCGCGCCAAACCTGTGACTCGGGAAGACCTAGCCAAGGCGCAAGAGACAGCGAATCCATCGTTGGCAGAATCCGGCGAACAGAATCGCGTCGCTATTCGCCCACTCAAAAGAACCTACGTAAGGGTGACTGTAGGCGACGAGAAGGGGAGTCCCGCGTTCGAGCGCTGGGTCTCGCCGACTGACGGCACGGTTGAATTTCGCGGTAAGCATGTCTCGATTCGGGTTCTCGATCCTGAGGCCGTTACGATCACGAAAAACGGCAAGACGCTGGAAGAAGGCGACGAAGACGTAACCATCAACTGAGAGCAGTCGGAAGGGTCCTAAGAAAACGCCCAACGTCCAACGTCGGACATCGAATGCTGAGATGAAAACAAAAGGGAATGGTGTCGCCCGGAAACCGAAGGTCGGCATGATCAGTCTCGGTTGCGCCAAAAATCTTGTCGATGCAGAGATCATGCTGGGAAGCGTTTTACAGCGGGGAATGGAAATCACATCGCGCCCCGAGGACGCCGATGTCCTGGTGGTAAATACCTGCGCGTTCATTGATTCAGCCAAGGAAGAATCCATCGAAGCGATTCTGGAGGCGCATCAGCAGCGCGGCTTGAACAGGCGGCCAGATCAAAAACTGATCGTAAGCGGCTGCATGTCGCAGCGATTCGCGAAAGAACTACGCCACGAGATGCCGGAGGTAGATGCGTTTGTTGGACTCGATCAGATCGCACAGCTTGGGGCGATTGTTGAAGACGTTTTGGCAAAACGCCCAGCGCCCAATGAAGAGGATGACGAGATCGATCCTGCGTTTGCGAATACGCGACCGAAGTACATTCCGGATTACGACACGCCCCGCTTCAGGCTTACTCCGGTGCATTTTGCTTACGTAAAAATTGCCGAAGGCTGCAACCACCCCTGCAGTTTTTGCGTGATCCCTCAAATGCGAGGCAAACACCGCAGCCGTACTCCGGAATCTGTTTTGGCAGAAATTCGCGGGCTTGTTAACGAAAGCGTGCGCGAGATCAACTTGATCAGCCAGGACACCACGTATTACGGGATGGATTTGTGGTCGAGGAAAGCAGGGCCGCGTCAGCCAGTTGATTCGACGCGGGGACCGACGCTTGCGGCGCTGCTTCGCGAAATTCAAGAGATTGAAGGCGAATTCTGGGTCCGCCTGCTTTACACACACCCGGCGCATTGGAGCGATGAACTGATTGAGACTATCGCACAGTGCGACAAGGTCGCGCGCTACGTCGATATTCCCTTGCAACATATCGACGATTCAATGTTGGGACGGATGCGACGGGAAACATCGCGCGCACACATCGAAAATTTGATTCATAGACTGCGTACTGGGGTTCCCGGCGTCACGTTGCGCACCACTTTCATCGTTGGATTTCCCGGGGAAACCGATGGGGAATTCACGAGCCTTCTTGATTTCATTCGGCGGATTCGATTCGAACGGCTGGGAATATTCAAATATTCTCAGGAAGAAGACTCGCGCGCGGCGAAAATGCCACGGCAGATTCCCGCAAAAATTAAGAACGCACGTTACCGCGCGGCGATGTTGCTTCAGCAACAGATTGCTCATGAAATTGCCTGCGAGAAAGTTGGACGCGATCTCAAATTACTGGTTGATCAGCCGCATATCGCCCGCAGCGAAGGCGATGCTCCGGATGTTGATGCGCGCGTTGTGTTATCAGAGGCTGCGCGCGTCGGCGAGTTCATTCGGCGCAGGATCTCTGGAAGCCGCGGCTACGATCTTCTAGCATAAGGGTGGAGCATTTTCCCCTTGAGCGCTAAAGTTAACGAGTGACAAGAGCGCGATTTCTGATCAATTAAATTTCACGACTGATTTGTTTCGCTCCATGGCAGGCCCAAACGAACCGCAAAAAGAAACTGTTCGCGTTGACTTGCCGCTTCCGATCTCAGCGAAATCGCCAGATACCAGCGTAAAACCGCGCGAAACGGTGCGAATTCAATTGCCGGTTCGTGATGCTCGAGATGTTGCGCCGACCGAATTGTTTGGGCCGCCGAATCAGTCCGCTGTTGCTCCCGTTCCGCGCACTCCGGATCCGGTGCCTCTTGAACTAAGAAAGGAGACAGCGCGCATTTCACCTGCGCCGGCCAAAGGTCCAGCCCCGGCTCAAATGAAAAATACTGAGGCGTTCGTCGCCACCCCAAATCTTGGTTCGCGAAACGCGCCAGGTGCTGTCGTGCCTGCAGAAAAAAAACCAATGCTGCTCTGGTGGATACTGCTCGCTGTTTCGGCCTTGATTTTGATTATTCAGATTTGGACTTACTTTTCGTAAAGTTATGGAAAATTCTACCGTTATTAAGCTCGATGAATCCAATTTTGACCGTGAACTGACGCAGGACGACAAGCCCGTGATCGTCGATTTCTGGGCAGAATGGTGCGGACCTTGCAAAATGATCGCGCCGCTGCTGGATGAGATTGCGCGCGAAAAAGCGGGCGCGGTCAAGGTAGCGAAAGTGAATGTGGACGAAAATCAGAGTCTCTCGTTCAAGTACAGTATTCGTGCGATCCCGGCTCTGCTCTTTTTCAAGAACGGCCAGTTGCGCGACCAGGTGACCGGCGTGACCAGCAAGAAGGATCTGTTGAATCGGCTCGACGCGCTGGCATAGGAAATTTTCGCGTCGCGAAAATTTCCGTGATCCGTGATCAGAAGCGCTGCATCTTTTGCCTACTATTGATCGCGGATCACCGATCACCCTTGAAAGAAACTGCGCCCGGCGGGGGTCGAACCCACAGCCTTTGGCTCCGGAGGCCAACGCTCTGTCCAATTGAGCTACGGGCGCGAGCGGAAACCGAACATAGCCCAATTTAATGGTTTAGCGATTGAGTGATTCAACGATTCGCTGACACGACGTAGGCGTGGCGAAGGCGACAACTGTTCAAGTTATTCCTCAGATTACGTGCTCGCGGTCATGCTCGCCTGGGGCGTAGCGCAGCGGAAGCGGGAATTAAATGTCGAAGCGCACTGAACCAAAACACAGCGCAAACGAATGGGTCTTACACGGTCGGCGGTGCCGCTGCGCCCTCTTGAATCAGGGAGTCAAGCTTGTTCAGGTCAATCGGCTTTACCAGGTGATGCTTGAATCCTGCCTCGTAGCTTTTACGGATATCGTCTTCCATCCCGAAACCGGTGAGAGCAATTCCCAGAAGCGGCTGCGTGGAGTGGAGCTTCTGCATCAAATCAATTCCATTGCCATCCGGCAAAGCCAGGTCACTGATGAGCACATCAAATTGCTCCTTTGCGCTTAAATTGACCGCGGATTGAAAGCTCAGCGCTGATCGCACGTGATAGCCGCGTCGCCGAAGCAGATTCGTAAGCGAGCGATTTGTATCCTCGTGATCTTCGACAAGCAGAATCCGCATGGGCTGGCGTTCCGGCAGCCTGGGCAAAGCCGCCGGGGCAATTTGCGCCTCCGTTTTTTCGCACGTCGGAAAAACCAACATGAACGTTGCACCTTTATTTCGGCCGGCGCTTTGCGCGGTGATCGTTCCCTTGTGAGCTTCCACAAGGGTCTTGCTGATTGCGAGTCCGAGACCTAGCCCTCCCAATTGAGTGCGCCCCCCTTGTTCGAACGCGTCGAAAATTTTCGGCAGAGCTTCCGCCTCGATCCCGAGCCCGGTATCAGCGATTTCAACACGCAGTTGTCCCTTGGAATCGTTGCTGGTGGTGATGATAATTTGCCCGTTCCTCGGAGTAAATTTCACCGCGTTATTGATCAGGTTCCAAAAGATCTGCTGCAGGCGCGCGGAGTCTGCTCGCATATGCACCTTTTGTGCGCCGAGGTTGAGGACGCGCGCCAGATTCTTCCGATCGATTTCCGCCTGACAAATGTCGAGAGCGTTTTGCAGCAATGTATGCGCATCAACGACTTCAAAATTTAGCTGCACCTTGCCTTGATCGATGCGCGTCAGATCAAGCAAGTCATCGATCAGCCGCGCCTCTAATTCCACGTTGCGACGAATCATTTGCAATGATTCGTGAATATCCTTCGGCAACTCCGGCTCGCTCTCCAGTGCAAGAGCGGAGGCGAGTACCGGCGTAAGCGGCGTCCGCAATTCGTGGCTGAGCATGGCAAGAAATTGATCTTTTGCCAGATTCGAGCGCGCCTTTTCTTCCAGTTCCAGGTTTGTCTTCTGCAACTCCGCTGCGAGCGATTGCGATTGTTTGAGCAGGTTCTCCGTTTGCGTGCTGGCTTCGATCGTGTTGAGCACAATGCCGATGCTCTCGGTTAATTGATCGAGGAACGCCTGGTGCGTCGGACTGAATCGCTCAACCGACGAAAGCTCCATGACCGCTTTTACCTGGCCTTCAAAAAGAATCGGGAGGACCACGATGTTCGTCGGATGAAATTCGCCCAAACCGGAACTCACTTTTGCGTAGTTGTTCGGTACATCGGTCAGAAGAATGCGCCGTTTTTCCAACGCCGCTTGTCCGATGAGACTCTCACCAAATTTGAAGCGACTCTTTGCGCCGTTGCCTTCATGGGAAGCATAGCTCGCCAGCAACTTGAGCTCCGATTCTCCGTTAGAATTATCGATCATGTAGAAAGCGCCTTGCTGCGCTGAAACCAGCGGAGCGACCTCGGATAGAATCAGTTTGCCAACCGTCAGAAAATCGCGCTGTCCCTGCAACATTCGGGTGAACTTGGCGAGGTTTGTCTTGAGCCAGTCTTGCTCCTCATTCCGCAAGGTGGTGTCCCTCAAATTGCGGATCATTTCGTTGATGTTGTCCTTGACGAAGGCAACCTCGCCTTGTGCTTCCACCTGAATCGAACGGGTGAGATCGCCCTTCGTGACTGCTGTCGCCACATCAGCGATAGCACGAAGCTGCGTGGTCAGATTTGCCGCCAGGCGGTTAACGTTGTCGGTCAAATCCCGCCATGTGCCTGCGGCGCCAGGCACGTTCCCCTGACCGCCGAGTTTGCCTTCCACGCCTACTTCGCGCGCCACGGTCGTAACCTGATCGGCGAACGTCGCGAGGGTATCGATCATGTTATTGATGGTGTCGGCGAGCTGGGCAATTTCACCTTTGGCTTCAAGGAAAAGTTTGCGGTTCAAATCGCCGTTTGCGACCGCCGTCACCACCTTGGCAATGCCACGCACCTGATCGGTGAGGTTTGACGCCATGAAGTTGACATTGTCCGTAAGATCTTTCCACGTCCCCGAAACACCTTTCACTACCGCCTGGCCACCGAGCTTGCCTTCCATTCCGACTTCGCGCGCCACGCGAGTGACTTCGTCCGCGAATGACGACAGCTGATCCACCATCGTATTGACCGTGTTCTTCAATTCGAGAATCTCGCCTTTGACATCGACGGTGATCTTCTTTGTGAGATCGCCTGTGGCAACCGCAGTGGTCACGGCAGCGATGTTGCGCACCTGTGTCGTTAGATTGGACGCCATGAAGTTGACGTTGTCGCCGAGGTCCTTCCATACGCCTGCCAGACCTCGCACATCGGCTTGTCCACCCAGCTTGCCTTCCGAACCGACTTCGCGCGCCACGCGAGTGACTTCGGATCCGAACGAGCGTAGTTGACCCACCATCGTGTTAATCGTGTCCTTTAGTTCCAGAATCTCGCCTTTGACATCGACGGTGATCTTCTTTGACAAGTCGCCCATTGCGACCGCAGTGGTCACAGCCGCGATGTTGCGGACCTGTGCGGTGAGATTGGAGGCCATCGAGTTCACAGAATCGGTCAGATCTTTCCACGTGCCGGCCACACCACGCACATCCGCTTGGCCTCCGAGCTTGCCGTCCGTGCCGACTTCACGGGCGACGCGCGTCACTTCCGCCGCAAACGACGAAAGTTGGTCCACCATGGTGTTGATGGTGTTCTTCAACTCGAGAATCTCGCCCTTTACGTCCACCGTGATCTTTTTGGTGAGATCGCCGGTTGCGACTGCCGTCGTGACCGCGGCAATGTTGCGGACCTGAGCAGTGAGATTTGACGCCATGAAATTTACTGAATCGGTCAAGTCTTTCCACGTGCCGCCGATCCCGGACACCTGCGCTTGGCCGCCAAGTTTTCCTTCCGTTCCGACCTCGCGCGCCACACGGGTTACCTCCGCAGCGAAGGAGCGGAGCTGATCCACCATGGTGTTGATTGTGTCCTTGAGCTCGAGAATTTCGCCGCGCACGTCCACAGTGATTTTCTTGGACAAATCACCCTTGGCGACAGCGGTTGTGACGTCTGCAATGTTGCGAACCTGTGCCGTGAGGTTGGAGGCCATCGAGTTCACTGAGTCGGTCAGGTCTTTCCAAGTGCCGGCGACGCCCTCGACAGCGGCCTGGCCACCAAGCTCGCCTTCTGTGCCGACTTCGCGCGCTACGCGCGTCACTTCCGATGCGAAGGAGGAAAGCTGATCCACCATCGTGTTGATAACGTTTTTGATCTGCAAAATTTCGCCGCGCACATCGGCAGTGATTTTTTGGGTCAAGTCGCCGCTGGCAATCGCGGTCGATACCTTCGACATGTCGCGCAGTTGCACTGTGAGGTTGGACACCATGAGGTTGACCTTGTCCGTCAAATCTTTCCATGTGCCGGCGACGCCTTTGACATCGGCCTGGCCGCCAAGCTTTCCTTCCGTGCCCACTTCGCGTGCCACGCGCGTCACTTCCGAAGCGAAGGAAGAAAGCTGGTCCACCATGGTGTTGATGGTGTTCTTCAATTCCAAGATTTCGCCCTTGACCTTGACGGTGATTTGTTTCGAGAGATCGCCGTTGGCTACCGCAGTCGTCACCGCCGCAATGTTGCGGACTTGTAACGTGAGGTTCGACGCCATCGAGTTCACCGAATCCGTCAAGTCTTTCCACGTCCCCGAAACTCCTTCGACCTTGGCCTGACCGCCGAGAATGCCTTCCGTACCGACTTCGCGCGCGACGCGTGTCACTTCTGACGCAAAGGAACGCAACTGGTCCACCATTTTGTTGATGGTGTCCTTTAATTCGAGGAATTCGCCCCGAACGTCTACGGTGATTTTTTTCGCCAGATAGCCATTCGCGACCGCCGTTGTCACTGCAGCGATGTTGCGGACCTGTGACGTGAGGTTCGAGGCCATCAGGTTCACGTTGTCGGTCAAATCTTTCCAGGTCCCAGCGACGCCTTTGACTTTTGCCTGGCCACCAAGCTTTCCTTCAGTTCCCACCTCGCGCGCCACTCGGGTTACTTCGGAGGCAAAAGCGCCAAGCTGGCCAACCATCGCATTAACGGTTTTGGCGGTATGCAAAAACTCTCCTTTTAGTGGGCGTCCCTCGATCTCGGTCGCCATTGTTTCGGACAAATCGCCTTTCGCGACAGCACCAATCACCCGCGCCATTTCACTGGTTGGACGGACCAGGTCGCCTATCAAAACGTTCATGCATTGGATGACATCGGCCCAAGAGCCAGACACCTCGCCAATCGATGCCCGCTGGCTGATACGGCCCTCTTTTCCGACTGCGTGTACAATGCGTCCCAGTTCCCGAGTCGTGCGCTGATTCGTTTCGATGACCGTATTAAACGTGTCAGCGATCTTGCCCGGCACTCCCGTCCAATTCTCCGGGAGGCGTGCGGAAAAGTCACCGCGCTTGAACGCCATTAAGGCGGCAAGCAATTGCGAGGTGTCGAATTCACTTCCGTTAGTCTGCGCGACCTTTCGCGGTCGCGCCTTTGTAATAAGGGGAGCTTTCTTCATAGAGTGGGGATGCTTAGAAAGGTCGGTGTTTCTTCGTCGTCGCGAATTCGACGCGTAAGATCAGAATGGTCATATTCCAGCGCCGTAGAGTAATCGCCCAATCAATCGCACTCAGTTGTATTTTCTTCAACAAACCGCCGCCACCCGGTTTCGTCGCGGAAAAAGCCTGCTGGCGAGAAAATCCTTGAACGAGAGGTACAGAGCAGCCCAGCCGTGTGACCTCGTTGGTTGACGAGCAAGAGCAAAAGCGAGAAAAGGGCGTTCCCCTGACTAGGGTGCAGCAAATGTCGGCAAGCTGCGCAAGCGGAAGCCAAAAATGATTCCCAGAACACCCAATATCACTGCGTACCACGCCATAATCCAGATCAGCGCCGCCGCACCCACGGCCGGATTCCACAAAAGCATGACCGCGAAGACAATTGAAACCAACCCCATGAGGATCAGGAACCATTCGCCTTTGATTTCGCGGCGCAGCTTAATTGCCAGCGCAATCTCCGTTGCCCCAATCATAAGCGCCCAAGCCGCGATATAAATGATCAACGCCAGCGCAGTTATTTGGGGTGCATGAAATGTGAGAAACCCGATGATAATCCCCACAATTCCGATGATTAGATCGAATCCCCATTCTTTATCGGAAGCACGATGCCCGATCGCGCCGATGACGCGAAAGATGCCGTCAACTAACACCCAGGCCCCGAATAACAGCACCAGCACTGCGACTGTTAAGCCAGGATAGACGAAAGCGATTACTCCGAAGACGATTGCAGCGATACCCCTTATCACCGGCACCCACCAATGACGTTTTAAGGTTTCGATAAGCATTCCCGCGTTTTAAAGGTCGGCCTTCGCAAAGGCAAGCTCGATTTGTGATCGCGCTTCTGGTAGGGGCGGCGCGCTGCACCGTCCGGTCAACGCAGTGCGTTGACCCAACCTACCTGCAAGCGATCGGTTTTGCGATGGTTATAGGCCGCACTTGGCGTTGGCTTCCAAGATACTGGAACGAGTTCGCAGGAGAGACGCCAAATAGGTATCGACATAGGGCGCGCTGTTGATTCGCGCCAGATTCGCAGGCGTCTGAAGACGCGAAAAAATGGCGTAGGCGATCTTGCTGCGCGGAACAGATTTCTCACCGTAGCCGGACGGAATGTTGCTTGACCAATATCGGACGTACTGTCCGTCGGCACGATTCTCCATTCCAAGGAAGATTGTGGAATGTCCGTGCTCGTTTCTCCCGACCTGGCGCGACCAGAAAATCTTCATGAAATCGCCCGGCTTCGCCTGATCGAAGTTATCGAAGTTTTGCCCAAGTTGCAGCTCATGAAAAAGGCGGGCCGTGCCTGGCCCATTCGCATTCCACCGGCCCCAGATTCCTTCGCCGTCGCGTTGATCTCGGATGATTAATCGCTCCAGTGTAGAATAATCGAGGCGGAGCTCGCCTCGCGCCCGCAAAGCTTCGATCGTCCTAATGAACACCAGGTACGTTGCGCCCGAGCAGAAACTCGGTGAGGCCGCTGACGGCAGAATGAAAAATTTGCCGGACTCGAAATGTGCTGAAGATTGAAGGCGGATCTTTGCGAAATGCGAAACAGAATAACGGCCGCCTTGCGGCATCTGTTTGATTTGGTCGAGAACCAGGGTGTTGTAATCGCCGGCGAAAGAGATCTGCACCGTGAGGCCAAGAAGCGCCGTTACAACCGACACGCCCAGTTTTTTCACGGCGGATAAGTAAACACCGAAACATCATCTGGCAACAGAGATTGACCTCTCTTGTAGTGGCGGTCTCTGATAGCCGAAATCATGCGATCCTCGGAGAACGCCGCTACCGCATCGCGTTAGCTTTGGTCACCGACGTATGCTAGACGAAATACGTATGCTGCGTTTCACGAAAATGAACGGCGCGGGAAACGATTTCATCCTGATCGATAACAGGACAGGGGATGTTCATCTTGATCGCAGCCAAATAGCGCATCTGTGCGATCGTCACCGCGGCATCGGTGCGGACGGAATCTTGTTGCTCGAAAAGCCGTCGAACCATGCCGACTTTCGGATGCGCTACTTTAATGCGGATGGAGGAGAAGTGGAAATGTGCGGCAATGGCGCACGCTGCTTTGCCCGTTTTGCAAAAAAGGTTGCCGGAGCGCAGGAAAAAATTTCTTTTGAAACGCCGGCAGGCGTAATTTCAGCGGAGTTGGTGGGTGATCTCGTCACGCTGCAAATGACCGAGCCGACTGATTTACGGCTAGATATCAAGTTCCTGGTGGCGAATGAGAACAAAACCGTTCACTTCATCAACAGCGGCGTGCCGCATGTAGTCATTCCCGTTTCACGCATCGACGATGTCGATGTGCGGCGAGAAGGTTCAGCCATTCGTTATCACAAAATGTTTTCGCCGAAGGGCGCAAATGTGAATTTCATTGAGAAACGTGGACCGAAGAAAATCGCTGCCCGCACCTACGAACGCGGCGTGGAAGACGAAACGCTGGCGTGCGGCACGGGCATAGTCGCAAGCGCGCTTATCTTCGCCGCTATCGAAAAGGTGAACGGACTGATCAGTGTAACTGCCCGCGGGGGAGACGAACTTCAAGTTGGATTTGAAAAGAGCGATAATCAGTTTCACAACGTCACGCTTACGGGTCCCGCTGAATTCGTTTTTGAAGGCACGGTCGAGATTTAAATTAGCCCGACGGGCCACGATGCCTTTTAACTTTGTAACCTTTGTAACGTTTTAACCTCTTCCAATGTTTCGCGGCACTTTTACGGCGTTGGTCACGCCATTTCGCAATGGCGGCATCGACGATTCTGCTTTCAAAAAACTGATCGAAACCCAAATCGCTGCAGCCATCACCGGCATCGTCGCGATCGGAACCACCGGTGAATCGCCGACACTTTCGCACGAGGAACGCGAACAGGTGATTCGGCTGTCGGTCGCAACGGCGAATAAACGTTGTCTCGTCCTTGCGGGAACAGGCTCAAACGCCACGCAACACGCTGTGGCCGACACTAGGATCGCTGAGCAATTTGGCGCCAATGGCGCGCTGCTTGTGGCGCCGTATTACAACAAACCGAGTCAGGAAGGGCTCTTCCGCCATTTCAAAACAATCGCCGACGCCACATCGCTGCCGATCGTGCTCTACAACATTCCCGGACGCTGCAGCGTAGACATCCTTCCGGAAACGGTTGTACGTCTGACAAAAGAGTGCCGCAATATTGTCTCGATTAAAGAAGCGAGCGGAAGCGTGGAGCGCGTGGGTGAGTTGCGCCGGCGTTTACCCGAATCGTTTACAATTTTGAGCGGGGACGACTCGCTCACGCTGCCGTTCATGGCTGTAGGCGCAGCGGGCGTCGTAAGCGTGGCCTCGAATCTGTTTCCCTCTGAAGTTTGCGGGCTGGTTCGCGCCTGCGAATCAGGCGATTTGAAATTAGCGGGAAAATTGCATTGGAAATTGTTGCCGCTGTTTAAGGATTTGTTCATCGAGCCTAACCCGGTTCCCGTGAAGACGGCACTCGGCTGGCGCGGCGCGATGTCGGGTGAAGTTCGTTTACCGTTGTGCGAAATGAGCGAAGCGAACCAGGCGCGCTTGCGCAAAACGCTCGAAGACTTCGAGAGAGGCGAATGAAGTCGCCTGTACGCGTGTTGCTCGTGGGCGCGGCCGGGCGCATGGGGAAAACCGTTGTCGATCTTGCCGAAGCCGATCCGAAGATCGACATCGTCGCGCAATGCGATGTAGGCGACCCAATCGAGCCAGCCATGAAAAATTGCGATGTGGCGATCGATTTCAGTCACCGTGATGCCGTTAGCGAAATCTGTCGCACTGCGCTAAATCTCCGTAAAAGTCTCGTCATCGGCACGACTGGCCATTCTCAGGAGCAGCGTCGAACAATCGAAAAGACCGCAGAATCCTTGCCTATTGTTTTCGCGTCCAATTTCAGCGTTGGAGTCAATGTGCTCTTCTGGCTGTCGCGCAAAGCGGCCGAATTGCTTGGACCGGATTTCAGTCCCGAGATCATTGAAACGCATCACAAAATGAAAAAGGATGCGCCGAGCGGCACAGCCAAAACTCTCGCTGAGGTTTTGAAAGCCGCACGAAAGACGAAGGACGAAATACTGATTCAATCCATTCGCGAAGGCGAGGTAGTCGGTGAGCACACCGTAATCTTCACGGGACCCTGCGAGCGCCTTGAGTTCACGCATCAGGCAGCGAGTCGCGAAATTTTTGCACGGGGAGCATTGCGCGCGGCGAAGTGGATTGTGGGAAGACCGCCGGGGCTGTACTCCATGCAAGATGTGCTGGGGCTGTAGGACTGCAGCGGCGCTCTATGAGCGCCGAACCAATTTGACACGGCAGTTATAGACCGCCGCTTCAACGATGAGAACCGCCGTTGCCCTTGGATCCAATCTTGGTGATCGCCTTGGCAATTTGTGCGCCGCACGAAAAGCAATTCTCGGTCTCTCAAATGTGAAGCCTCCGATTCTTTCCTCGGCAATTTACAAAACGGACCCTGTCGATTGCGAACCTGGGGCGGATAAATTTCTAAACGCGGTCGTTGAATTTGAGTACGAAGGCAATCCGACGAGTTTGCTCGACCAACTCATTGGCATTGAAAGAACATTAGGACGCCAGCGTGGTCACGCCAAAAATTTTTCGCGAACCATCGACATCGACATGCTCTACTGCGGCGACCGCAACCTTGAGAATGAGCGATTGCAACTGCCCCATCCGCGGATGCACCTGAGAAAATTCGTCCTGCAACCGCTGGCCGATATCCGGCCGGATTTGGTGTTGCCGGGTCAAACGCAAACGGTGGATGAGCTGCTGGCGAAACTGAAGGAATCCGGCGAGGTAGCTCGCTTTATGGACAATTGGTAAGCTTCGACGGCGTCTTACCATCGCGCGGAGCGTCCTAGCACCGCTTTTAGGGCAAGCTTGCGTTCTCAAATCGGCGGTTGATCTTCCGAGCAGGTCCGATGAAAGATTTTCGCCAAATGAAGCAACGCGGTGAGAAAATCACCGCGCTGACGGCCTACGATTATCCCACGGCGCGTTTGCTCGACGAAAGCGGCATTGACATCATCCTCGTGGGCGACTCGTTAGGCATGGTGGTGCTTGGTTATCAGGACACGACCAATGTAACGCTGGAAGAGATGTTGCATCACACGCGCGCGGTGGCTCGCGGGGTGAAACAGGCACTGCTCGTGGCCGATATGCCGATTCACAGTTACGACACACCGGAGCAGGCCGTAGCTAGGGCGCGGCAACTTGTTGATGCCGGTGCCCAAGCGGTGAAGCTCGAAGGCGGCGTCAGTCATGTCGCGCAAATCGAAGCGATCACACAAGCAGGCATTCCGTTCATGGCTCACATCGGCATGCTGCCCCAGAGTGTACGCGAGGAAGGCGGCTACAAAGTCAAAGGCCGCACTCAGTTCGAAGCGGAAGCGCTGCTGGTCGACGCGCGCGCGGTGGAACAAGCCGGCGCGTTTTCTGTGGTGCTGGAGATTGTGCTCGCGGACGTCGCAAAGCAGATCACAAATGCGATCGGCATCCCAACTATTGGCATCGGTTCAGGCGAGCATTGCGATGGACAAATTCTGGTCACTCACGATTTGATCGGACTGTTTCCATGGTTTACACCGAAGTTTGTCTCGCCTGAAGCGCGTGTGGCAGATGAGATTCGTGGCGCGGCGCGCGCGTTTATCGAGCGTACGCGAGGAAATGGAACTCGGCCTTCCCGTGGCTCAAGCGGCCAAATGTGATATTTTAGGAACCGAGCGCAATGAGAGTTTCCGATTTCGACAGCTTCGAGACCCAAGGTCTGCTCAGAATCGAACCTCGACAAGAGCAGCGCCGATCAAACAAATCAAGCGGCGAAACCGAACCCTGACAACACCGATGTGCAGTTGCCGGACGAAAAGAAGTCATTCGACAAATTGTTGCAGGACATTCAGGCGAGCGCGGCGCTGCCGGACGACATGCGGGACGTTTTGCCTGACCAACCCAAAGTGGACCAGCCGGAAGTCAATTCCGTCCTGAATGAAATCGAACGTTCCACGGCGCAGGCGCTCGCAAACGATCCAAACGCGCTGCACGAACAATCTTTGCTCAACAACAGTTCGACGTCAGGCCGTCCGCAGCCCGCTCTGAGCGGAACGGAGCTTGCTACGAGCACGGCGATTAAGCGGCCAAATACCTTCACGAGTAAATTGCCCGGCGATAGCGCTGGCCCCAATAAAGGGCGCGCTCCGGGCTTTAGCGATCTGGATCAGTTGCTGGCACAAAAAGGTCCGCTCGGGTCAGGCACAAAATTGCGCCTGCCGGATGATCAGCTTTTCGAGTACGACAGCGACATGCTGCAATCCAGCGCCATCACTCAACTGCAAAAGCTCGGCACTCTCATCCAGCGCAACCCAAAGGCGACGTTTACGGTGGAAGGCTATACGGATTCGTTCGGCACACTTGAATACAATCTCGATCTGAGCCAGCGTCGCGCCGACAGCGTGAAGCGGTATCTTGTCGAAGTAATGCGGATTAACCCGGCGCAGATCGAAACGCACGGTTACGGCGCAGCGAAATTCCGTGCTTCCGCGAGCGGCTCAATTGAGGAGCAAAGCCCCAATCGCCGCGTCGAAGTCGTGGTGCACACGAGCGAAGGCTAGTTGTCGATTTTTATTTCCGCGAAATTGTAGGGCGTCTGTGTCAGACGGCATCGTTGAGTCGGCGTTTCACAGAAACGCCCTACAAAAATCGCTACACCGCCCCTACCAGTTTTTGATCCAAAGATCCTGTTGCGTAGCAGGAGGAGCGGGTGTGGGCGATGGTGCGACTCCAGCAGTGCTCCAGAGGTCGAATGTGGGGTTATATCCCGGCGTCGGGCTCGGATTCGCAACTGGATTGTCGATGGTAGAGTAGCCGTAGCTGTTGCCAAAGGGGTCTCGAATGTACTGCACGTTCTGAGTTTGATCGGCGGGGCTGAGCATATTGGGCTTGAAGACGAAATAAGACCGCGCTCCAGCGTTTGGAGTTCGACTGCCATTCGTGGCGCCAAACAATGCGTTGTAAAGGTAAAGACTGGCCGCCTGATAAGCGCTTGGATTCAAGGACGTTTTAGCGTTTAGATTATTCGTATCTGAACTGGCGGGATAAATCCCATTGTCAGCCCTGTAACTTTCGCACGCGGCGGACATGGCGGCGATTTCGGTTTCGGCGCGGGCGCGGGCGCCTTTCTTTCGGGCGTAGCCGACTGTGCTCAGAACCAAGCCCGTCAAAATAATGATAACGCCAACGACCACGATCAGTTCAATGAGAGTGAACGCGTTGTAGCCGCGCTCGCTGCGGCGAGCGCCGAGTCCATCGCGCAGGCGTTTGGCACAAACGCCCCTACAACATTCGTCATTTGTCATTCGGATTTCGTCATTCCCGCCGGAGGCGCGTCACGTTTGCTGCTGCAAGCCGGTGATGATGCTGATGAGCGGCGTGAAGAGAGCGAGCACGATCGTGCCGACAACCACCGCCAGGAACACAATCATGATGGGTTCGAGCGCCGAGGTCAGACCTGCCACCGCGTTATCGACCTCGTCGTCATAAACATCGGCGATCTTTAAAAGCATTTCCGGGAGCTTACCGGTTTCTTCGCCTACATCGACCATGCTGACCACCATTGGCGGAAAAACGCGGCTGGCTTCCAGCGGTTGCACGATCGATTCGCCTTCTTTCACGCTGTCGTGCACCTGCGAGATTGCGCGAGCGATGGCAGCGTTACCCGCAGTTTCCCGCGTAATATTCAATGCCTGCAAGATCGGAACACCGCTTGTGACCAATGTTCCAAGTGTGCGCGCGAATCTTGAGATCGCCGTCTTGCGATTCAAATTGCCAAATAACGGCATGCGCAGTTTGAAATTATCAATGACGAGTCGCCCGCCACGCGTGCGACCAATAAATTTGTAAAGGGCCACTATCGCTACGACCACGCCCACAAGGATCAGGCCACGGTGCTTCATTAAGTCACTTACTGCGAGGACAAACCTCGTCACAGGTGGCAGTGGTTTGTCGCCGAGGATGTCGTGGAAAATCGCTTCGAACCTTGGCACAATGAAGACGAGAAGAAAACTCATGATGCCCACGGCCATCGTCATCACGATGCCCGGATAGACCATTGCCGCCATGACTTTGTTTTTAATCTTCGCGGCCTTCTCCTGAAATTCCGAAAGCCGGTTGAGTACCAGCTCAAGGACACCGCCGGCCTCGCCAGCCTTGACCATGTTGACGTACAAATCATTGAAGATCCGTGGATGCAGGGCCAGCGCGTCAGAGAATGTGGTACCGCTTTGCACGGAGTCGGCGAGTTTGTTAATCGTATTTTTCAACAGCTTGTCGCGCTCCTGCTTTGCCAGAACGTTCAAGCTTCTCAGCAGTGGCAATCCGGAATCAACCAGCGTCGCCAGTTGCCGAGTAAAGATCATCAGGATTTTTGACTTAACCTTTCTGCGCGCGAAAAGAACAATGCCCTTTTTCGCGGGCGGCTTTGTCGTGCCCGCCATCGTCACTGCGCGACGGCGAGCTTCTTTACCGTCGGGACCGCTGATCGCCTCCTCAATAACGCTCGTAGGGAAATAGCCGTCCTGGCGCAACTGAGCGATGGCGGCATTGGTAGAAGCGGCTTCAACCAAGCCGGTCGCTTCCTGTCCCCGAGCATCAAGAGCTACGTAGTTAAAGCGTGGCACGGCGGCGTATGATAACTACATCCGAAATAGTTGTCGAGGCGTGAATAATGTTAGGTATAGCGTAGCACTTCCTCGATGGTGGTGTCGCCGGCGAAGATGCTGCGCAAACCGTCCTGGCGCAGCGTGACCATGCCAAGCTCGATCGCCTTCTGTTTTATGGTAACCGTCGGCGCGCGCTCATTGATCAATTCACGAAGAGGATCGGTAATTTTAAGAAGCTCGTAAATTCCTTTGCGTCCTTTGTAGCCTGTGTTGTTACAAGCGTCACAACCCTTGCCGTAGAAAAATTGTTTGTCCCCAATTTCTCCCCGCGAAATCCCCAACTCCGCTAGTAACGCGTCGTTCGGCTGATACGTGGCCCGGCATTGGCAACAGATGCTCCGCAGCAACCGCTGGCCGAGCACGGCCTCCAATGTGGTTGAAATCAGGAACGGTTCCACGCCCATGTCGATCAAACGCGTGATCGCCCCGGGCGCGTCGTTGGTATGCAGGGTAGTGAAAACAAGATGCCCGGTCAGCGACGCCTGAATGGCGATCTGTGCAGTCTCAAGATCGCGCGTCTCGCCTATCATGATGCGGTCCGGGTCCTGTCGCAGAAACGACCGCAACACTCGCGCAAAAGTCAGGCCGATGGCTTCGTTCACCGGCACTTGCACGATTCCTTCCAAATCGTATTCGACCGGCTCCTCCGCCGTAATCAGTTTGGAATCGATTGTGTTGATCTTGCGCAGGCAGGAATAAAGGGTTGTGGTCTTTCCCGAGCCAGTCGGTCCGGTCGCGATAAAGATGCCGTTGGGCCGCTCGATCATTTCGAGCAGGAAATTGTAAATGTAATCAGGCATCCCCAGCGCTTCGAGATCGAGGTTCACAATGCTGCGGTCGAGCACGCGCAGCACGAGGCTTTCGCCGAATTGAGTTGGCAACGTTGAAACGCGAAGATCGATATTGCGCCCGGCGATATGCTTCTGGATGCGGCCATCCTGCGGTAGCCGTCTCTCGGCGATATTCATGCTGGCCATCACTTTCACCCGCGAAATCACCGGGAGTGCCAGATGCCGTGGCGGCGGCGACATTTCGTAAAGCGCGCCGTCGACGCGATAGCGGATTTTGAATTCGTTTTCGAACGGCTCAAAGTGAATGTCGCTCGCGCGATCCTGGATCGCCTGGTAAAGGATGAGATCGACAAAGCGAATGATCGGCGTCGCATTCGCCTCCGCTTCGACTGCGGCATCACCGTCGCCCTCGCGTAATTGCAGAAGCTCGCTGGCTTCGCCGAGATGCTTGAGGACTTCCTCCATGCTGGTGGTATCGCTGCCGTAATGCTGCTTGATCAGTTCCTCGATTTGCTCGGGCGGCGAAACCACTGCTTGAATGTCTTTGCCGAGCGCGAAGCGGAGATCCTCTGCAGCATGGAGATCGAACGGATCGACCAGCGCGATTCGTAATGTGGTTCCGCTCATTTCGACTGGAAGCGCGCCGTGCAACCGAGCCAGCCCACTGGGAATAAAACGCAAAATTTCCGGCGCGATCTCGCGTTGGGTCAGGTCGATGAAGTCGGTGCCAAGGCCATCGGCGATTGTTTGATAAAAACCCGGCTCGTCGGTGAAGCCGCCATCGATCATCGCCTGCGCGACCGTCTTCCCGTTCAATTCCACTTCGCTGAGGACGTCTTCCGCTTGCGCAGGTTGGAGCACACGCTGCTCTACGAAAAATTCGGCAAGCTGTTTATCCGTCATGATTCAAAGCCTTGGTTAACGCACATCAGCTCACGTCTCCCACAGTGATGGAGATGACCTCCTCCGCAGAAGTGAGGCCCGCCAGCACCTTGCGTACGCCGTCTTCGCGCAAGGTCCGCATGCCCAGTTCGCGAGCTCGTTGCCGAAGCACAAAGGTCGAGCTGCGTTTGTTGATCATGTGGCGCACCTCATCGTCGATCACAAAATTTTCGAATATGCCCATTCGTCCCTTATAACCAATTTGACGACACTCCCCGCATCCCACCGGCTTCATTACCTGCGCCTCGGAGACTTGGCCAGGCTCAATCTGAAGCGCGCGCAATTCGGTGTCGGTGAGTTCGCCCGGTTGTTTGCAGTTGTTACATAGCCGCCGGATAAGC
>QHNK01000111.1 GCA_003218415.1 Verrucomicrobiota bacterium
TGAGCACGACTGGAATCCGCGATTCCCAATGCGCACGCGTTCCCGCTCATGGTCAGGCTCCGGCCTTTCGCGATCCGCATGAATCCACCCAGAAACGGTCCTTCGATCAGATCATTCTCTGCTGAATCATGCGGTGAGATTTTCGAAAGCTCCGGATGTACTCCTAGGCAGTGATAACACTCGGAATAATTTTGAAAAATCAACTTCCAATTGGCTCGCACATCGTATTTGATGCGTCTTGCCGAGAGAAGCGCCGGCAGGTTCCAACGCGCAAATTTTCCGGCCAACGGCGCAAACCAATCTTCTAACGAAACGAATCCGTCCTGCTTCCGCCTCTCCCTTTGGGAGAGGATTGAGGTGAGGGCACCTGCTTCCGCCAAATTCACAAAAATAAACCCTTCCCAGAGCGCGACGTTCACCGGACGCAACGAATAATCGGCCTTATTAAAACCCAGGACATCATCCATGTGCGGCGCGCCGAGTAACCGTCCATCCAGTCCGTATGTCCATGCGTGGTACGGACACTGAATCGCAGCGGACAATTGTCCCTTTCTGTTTTCGATGAGGCGACTTCCGCGGTGGCGGCACACATTGTAAAACCCACAGATCTCTGCACGTTTATCCCGGACAATAATCAAGCTCTCGCCCGCGACCTCTGCGGTAAAATAATCACCGGATTTTGCGATCTGACTCTGATGGCCAACCAGCACCCATTGCTTGGAAAAAACCTTCTCCTGCTCTTCGGCGAATACGGCCGGTGAAACGAAATACCGCTGGGGCAGCGTCTTTGCCCCAGCCTGAAACGTTTCAGCCGTTTTGCGAAATGCCGTGATCATGGGAAGGCATAAATCCTAGCCACAGATCGACACAGATAAACACGGATTCGAAAAATTTCTGCTTTCCTGGGTTCCAGATTGTTTCTCTAATCCGTGAAAATCCGTGCTTATCCGTGGCTGATGTCAGTGCGGCTCGCAATCGCCTGAATCTTTCGCCCCTCAGCTATTTCAGTACCGCCTGGTGAAACTCGTACCAATCGTCAAGATTGTTCAGGTTCACCGCGTCTTTCGGTGCGGAAGCGTCATCGGCGATCCCGCACGCTCCCAGAATACCCTTGCGCGTTTCGTCATCAGCATTATAGCCGCGCACCGCAGCGTTGTGCTTTTTGATCGACTCTCGATTTACTGACTTGCCATTCTTCTTTACCCAAGCCTCGAATTCGGGATAGGTCGGCTTGTTTTGTTTGATGTAATTTCGCACCGCCTGCTCTTCGAGTCCGAGCGCGGCGAGCGTCATCGCATCGAAACCTTTACCAACGCCGGGATAACCGGAAGCAAGTTTACCCTTCTCCTCCAGAGAGATCTTCTGCCAAAGCCGCGGGAGATGGACAACGCCAAGTGGACCGGCAACGCCGGAACTAATCAACGGAACATAGGTGTCGCTCATAATGAGGTGATTGTAACTCTCAACAACCAACCCTCAACTCTCAACCTCTTCGAGAGCCAGCGACGCGAAGACAATTCAATTCGACGTCGCTACGGTTTTACCACCACCGGTGTCCCGACGTGGGCGGCGTTATAAAACTGGCGCGCTTTCCAATAGGACATCCTGATGCATCCGTGTGATGCGGGCACCCCTGGCAGGTAGCCCTGGTGCAATCCGTAGCCGGGCGAGAACTCGAGAAAGTAGGGCATCGGGGTGCCCACGAAATGCGAATGCAGCGGTCTGCTGTCACGCCTGCTGTCGACGTTGGCCTTCACGACTTTGCCCGAGGCGTCAACGTAGTCGCCATAGAGACTGGAGCGATGATCTTCGTCTTTACGGATGACCTCAAAGCGACCAATCGGAGTGCGGTATCCTTCTCGACCGCTGGATATCCGGGACGACGCGGTTCTGTTCTTTTCCCAATAGAGATAGGCTTCCTGCTCCCGCAAGCTCACGACGATCGATGGCCATCCGGAATGCGTCTCCGGCAGGTTCGACGTGACCATGTCGGTCAAGGTGCCGCAGCCGCTCAAGACCGCGAGCGTCACGGCGAGCGCACAAAATTGTGAAAGTCGATTCATTATTGGATCAGACCAAGGGCATGCAAAATCGAAGCATGGTGGTAAATTATCAACGCCGTTGCCGCGCATCTCGATGAAGTTGTGGACAGCGACGCCCGGCCGGTGCGCGGGCTGTGAATTGAATATCGAACGTGATTGCCATTATAGGCGAACATATGGCATGACGGGACGAGAGTGAATGAGCGGCATGAAGAGATTGCGTCGGCATTGCCGATGGAGCTGGATTCCCTGCCTCGACTCGAGGGATTTCGCTTGCGCGGAATACAGATGACGCGACTGGAAACGTTCATCGACGCAGCCTTCGCCTTCGCCATCTCGATGCTGGTGATCGCTGCGCAGCAAATCCCCGACAACATCCAAGCGCTGCTGGCGGCGTTCAGGAATGTACCGACTTTTGTCTGTAGCATCGCGGTGCTCGGAATCTTTTGGCGGGGCCATTGGTTGTGGAGCCGACGTTACGGTCTCGAAGATGGCGCCTCGATTCTGATTAGCTGGATGATGATTGTTACGATCCTGATCCTTATCTACCCGCTGAAGGCAATTTTCGGGGCAATGTGGTACTTTTTGACCAATGGCCAGGTCGGCCAGCCATTCTCGCTTCACACGACCGAATCGCAGGCGAGAATTATCTTTGCGATCTACGCACTTGGGACTGTCGCCATTTCCGCAGAAATCCTCCTGCTGAATTTTCGCGCCTGGCAATTACGTGAGCCATTGCGGTTGAATGCACGGGAAAGACTGGTAACGCGCGGCGAACTAATGGGCTGGAGCATCCCGGTGAGCGTGGGGATCGTGTCGCTGGTCCTGGCGCTGGTCTTGCCGAGAGCGGAGCTCGACTGGAGCGGCTGGATTTATTTGTCGATCGCGATTCTCGTGCCGGTTTATTCCATGTATCGCAAACGGTCGATGGCAAAAGCGTTAGGGGAAAAGTTATGAAGCAAGTTCAACGTGCGACAAACCAAAATGTTAACAGAATCAAAATCGCTGAGATAACAGCAAGGCTCGTGTAGACCACCCAGTCCTGTATTCGGGCGCGTCTGGCGGCTTCAGCGTACGGGATGCGCGTGAACGTCACCATGGTGTAAAGCGGAAGATAGATTCGCGGCAGCGCGGCTTCGAGCAGATGATCGAGTTTCTTTTTTGCGCGAAATGTTTTCGACGCGGTTTTGTCGCGCATCTCGATGAAATTCCCAATCGCAAGGTCGGCGAGCGCATCGGCGTTTTCTTTCCGCCGGGAAAAATATTCGGCGAACGCGCGCTCACGGTTGTCGGGAAATTTTTCCAGGCATTCATCCAGCACGACGCAGTCTTCGAACGCAGCGTTCATGCCCTGGCCATAGAACGGAACAACAGCATGGGCGGCATCGCCGAGCAGACAAACCTTGTCGTAGTAAAACCACGGCGCGCACCGAATGGTCACCAGTGAT
Source organism: Verrucomicrobiota bacterium (assembly GCA_003218415.1). Classification (GTDB taxonomy): domain Bacteria; phylum Verrucomicrobiota; class Verrucomicrobiia; order Chthoniobacterales; family UBA10450; genus Udaeobacter. The sequence goes on from QHNK01000111.1 coordinate 3,491, forward strand.
CCGGTCGGATTTTGTCGGAAGTCTTCAAGCAATGTTGGCATAAGCGGGAAGGCGTCGGGGAATTCTTCGTCGAAGAAGCGGCGGACATCCGCGTCGGTCTTTGTCGTGGCAAAGCTGCGCGGGCCCTCAAATTCCCAAAAGAGCGTGCACGTGAACGATCCGTCTGGATTCGGCAGTGCGATCATCATGAAACTTTTCCGCGGCCAGATGTGGAGCGCGTTCTTCTCCATGCGCCATGAGCCATCGGGCCCAGGCGGAATGGTCAGTTCCTTGTAACCGTGAGCGAGATAACTTTCGTCGTATTGAAAGTTGTCGATGTGCATCTGCATCGATTGACGCACCGCGGAGAACGCACCATCGACGCCGATGACGGCGTCGCCGTGCGCTTGGATGATTTCATTCTGAGGATTTGCAGGCGACACGCCTGCCACTACAGAAGATCCATTGGTTTTCAAGAGCTGAACCGTCGCTGAATCCAGATCGACGTCGGTGCATTTGTGGTTGAAGTGCACGCGCACGTTCGAATACCGCTGCGCAGCTTCAATGACAGTCGTGTTGAGCGCGGCGCGGCCGATTGAGTTGATGCAATTTTTCGGATCAACGTCGTAAGGAGTAAAATGCAGCGCGCCAGATTTATCGTGAATCATCCGACCGCGCATCGGGATTGCGTGTTGCAACGCTTCATGCGCGATGCCGATCTGTTCGAGCGCATGAATGCCCCGGGTCGAAATCGCCAGATTAATCGAACGTCCGCCGACGATGTTGCCTTCGCGCGGATCAGCGCGCCGCTCGTACAGATCGACATCGTACCCTCGCCGGCCCAAATAGGCCGCGAGCAATCCGCCCGCGAGACCGCTGCCAATCAGAACAAATTTTGCCACGTTCAGAGTTAATCATGAACATAAGAACACGGCGAGCGGGGACGCCGACGGGTAGACTGCAAAGCCGCTTGGGGAGCGGAGAGCGCGCGGGAGCGGGCGAATCAATCTACGAATCAGGAAACCAGGAAAGCAGGGAAACCGAGAACGAGACGGATATCGCCGATATTGTGAATCAAAATCTCTCTGCTCTGTGCCGAGCGCCTGATTTTACTCCGGCGTTCGTCGCGCCGAACACCAGCAAAACGATTTCGCGGCTAGTCTTTGTGCCGAATTGAGCCGGCGCCGCTGATGTGTTTTTCGATCGTTGGCGGATTCCCGGAGTAAGTCACTTTTCCTGCACCGGCGATCGCCACCTTTAGCTTTTCAGCAACCGCGACCTCAGCGTCCCCCGCTCCTTGGATGGAAATTTCAGCGGTCTTGGTTTGAAGAGCAGCTGCCTTCAGGTCGCTTGCGCCGGTCATATCAACAAGGAGCTGGTCGATACTTCCATCGAGCGAAATGCGCGATGCGCCTGTGCCTTCCAAAGCGAATTTGGGCCCCGTCAGCCGGCTTGCGGCGAGCTTTACTGCTCCTCTGATTCTGGCCGCCTCCCGGGTAGGGCTTGCGATGGACACAGTTATTCCGTGCGTTGGTCGAATCTGCTCCCGGGTGCGCAAGCGAAGTGTGTTCCCAGAAATCTCACTCTCGATGTAGGGAAAAAGATTTTCGTCTGTCTTAATGCGCAGGGTAGGGGGTCCATTTTGCCAATTGATTACAAATGCGCCGCTGGCGTCGATGTTGGCAAACGCGCCAATTTTGCGTTCGTCGATTTTGATATGGCCGTTGCCTCGAACTCCAGGCCACCAGCATCCGGCGACGAGAGCGAAACATCCGGCAAGAAATGCAATCGTGATTTTCTTCATGTGAAATAGGATTCTTTTATTACGATGCCGCGGTGGATCGTTTTGGATTCAAAAAAAACAAAGTAGGCGATTTCCAGATCGCCCCACCGGCGGACTGGAGACCGCCGCTCCTTGTTCATTTCGCAATCTTTAGTTTCACTGCGTCCACTAAAACGTCATCGACATAAAATTCCACGCGGTAATCGCCGGGCGCCCAGCCATCTTCAGGCCGTGCCAGCGTGAATACGCCGTGCGCGGTTGGGCTTTCAGCGACTGCGGAGACTTCGTCCACCTTGTAATCTTGAGGAAAATCTTCGCCGATGTTCTCTGCGATCCAGACGGCCTTTACCTTTGCGCCTCTTCGGAATCGCTGTCCCTGCCAACGCGCGTAAATCTTCGGTGTATTTGATGAAAAAGTCGTCATCGCTTTCCCAAACCAATCCTTTGCAAGGCTCACCGAAAGCTGCTTCGGCGCCGCGTCCGATTTTACCTCGGGTCGGTCCGTAATTTTGGGCTGTTCCACCAGCTCGAGGGAGATGCGCTGGAGCAAATCGCCATTCGTGGCGCGCATCGTTGTGACATCTTTGACGATTCCAACGCCGCTTGCGAACCAGCGATCGATTGTCATCGGGCTCGGAGACGTTTGCTCCCCGTGAATGCGGAACGCATGAAATTTGCCAGCCGGCACCTTGATATCTTCCTCGTCCACCACGTCGTAATGCTGGTTCACCTTTAATTCGCCGGCCTGTCCGTTGAAATCCCAGCTAGCACCTTTCTTAAGCGGGATGGCGATCATCGTCTGTGGCGGATCAAACTTTACCAGCTCACCGTCCAGATTAATCCGCGCCCAGCAAAAAATGCCATGTTCGTTGACAGTCACCAGGTCCGTGTTGGTAATCACGCCGGCCCGGTGCATTTCGAACTTGAGAAGATCCTTCCCATCGACGTTCTCCGTCCCACCAATACGATACAAAACTGGCAGGCGAATCTTGCCATCTGCGTCCGGTTTGGCGTCGGGAATATTAAGACCATTGCCGATTTCTTCGATCATGTTGTATCGCCAGCCGGTTCCATCCGTAGTTGGAATCAGGGGAGCGGCCAGCACTGTCGCCGTCGATATGAGCAGCAATGCCACCAGTCCGGCCCGGCCCGGTCGCGCCCTACCAAAGCTGTGGAATGGATTCGACTGTCGCTGACCACGGCCTCTGCGTAATCTGCGTCCACACATGTCTCGAAAATATTGCACATCGCTCTCGATACTCGCTGTCGTTTTTTCGCTGCGCGCGGTCGGCTTCCCGGCCGATCGGCTGAAATCTGAGCGGCCCGCTCCGCGCCCAGAGGGCAGCCGGTTAGATCAACCGGCTGGGTCGCCCAGCTCCTTCCATACATGTGCTCTCGACGAGCGTGTTCCTTCTTCAGAAGGAGCTGCCCGCCAAAGGCGGGTTCGGCGGCATATAGTCGTGGTCGTCTGGGACGGGATGCGGCCGGATTTTGTGAGCGAACAAAACACGCCGGCGCTTTGGAAGCTTTCGCGTGAGGGAGTCACTTTTCGCAATCACCATGCCGTTTATCCCAGTGCCACGATCGTGAACGGGACCGCGGTCGTCACCGGTGTTTATCCCAGCAAGAACGGGATCATTGCAAACCACGTGTATCGCCCGGACATCGATCTTAACCACGCGATCGATGTTGAGATTCCAGCAGTAGTGAAGAAGGGAGATGAATTGTCGGGCGGCAAATACATTTCGGTTCCAACCATCGCCGAACTCGTCCAGCGTGCAGGCGGGCGCACGGCAATTGCGACCGCTAAAACTGTTGGGCTCTTGCTGGATCGACAGATCAGGAATCGATCCAGCGATAGTAATGGTCCCGCCTCTCCCCTTGGCGAAGGGGAGAGGATGAAGGTGAGGGGATCGATAACGCGTGACAATGGAGAGGCGCAAACCCTCACCTTGCCCTCTCCCTTACGAAGGGAGAGGCGAACAAAGTCGGAAAGCGAAACAAAGATCGATTCTCAAGGCGCGAAGAACAGCGTGACGCTTTTCGCAGGCAAGTCACTGCCGGCGGAGATTCTCCCTTGGATTACCGAAACGCTTGGTCCGTTTCCACCTTCTCATTTGCAACAGAATCTGTGGACAACGAAAGCATTGACCGATTTCTTTTGGAAAGATGGGCTACCAGTTCTTTCGATTCTTTGGCTCAGCGAGCCAGATCTTACCCAACACGAATCCGCGCCGGGCACATCAGCGGCGCTTGCCGCTATCAAGTCCGCTGATGAAAATCTCGCGGCTGTGCTCGCGGCGTTAGATCAGCGAGATGCGCGCGGAACAACAGACATGTTTGTGGTTTCCGATCATGGTTTTTCCACGATCGAGCGCTCAATCGATTTGCGAAAAATCTTGAATGACGCCGGTTTCGTCGCGAAGACCGAATTCGAAAGCCAACCGGAATCCGGAGAGATCATGCTAGCCGGCAACGGCGGGAGCGTTCTTTTCTATGTTGTCGGGCATGATGAGAAGCTGATTCATCGTCTCGTTGAGTTTTTGCAGCAGTCCGATTTTACCGGCGTAATTTTCACGAAAGAACCGATGGAAGGGACATTCACGCTGGAGCAAGCGAAGATGGATCGGCCTGAGCCGGATCACAGGCCCGATGTCGTGATGTCTTTTCGCTGGAACGATTCGAAAAATCAATTCGGGATTCCGGGAATGATCGACGCCGATTGGCAGCGAGGAGCAGGCAAGGGGACCCACGCCACGCTCAGCCGCTTTGACATGCACAACATGTTGATCGCCGCCGGCCCGGACTTTCGCCGAGGCCAAACGGATGATTTAGCGACAGGCAATATCGATCTTGCCCCGACAATCCTGCGCATTCTGACAATGACGCCGCCACATCAAATGAATGGCAGAGTTTTGTTCGAAGCGGTCGCGAATCTCAATCCCGCGACTGCGGGACCCAAAGCGGAAAGCAAGACAATCGAAGCTACAAAAGACTTTCGATCCGGTACGTGGCGGCAATCACTCAAAATCTCACGTGTCGGCTCAACCATCTATCTCGACGAAGGCAACGGTACGTTTACGCCGAAATAGCAAACGGCGGCTTCCAATTCGCGATTTGTTGTAGCCGGGGCGATGACCCCGGTCTTTCAAGTATTAGCACTATTGTTCCGCTCTCTCGTTGCGTTTTTGCTCTCTTCCGTGTCATCCGCGTGATCCGCGTAATTCGCGGTTCAAAAGTTTTTTCACATTTTTCCAAACTTGGCCGCGAAAATCTGGAGAGAATTGTGGAAGGAGCAAAACATATGAAGATCCTGACAAATTCGCGTCATTGATCACGATTCATTAAAGGCGTGTGCGCACTCGTGCTCGTATCGGGAACACCGAATGCTGCCAGATTCAAGACGATCATAACGAGCGCGAAGAGATACAGCCCCATCAGTAATCCTATGGCGGCGTGCATCGCCAGAATACAGACCAGCCAAACGAGGCGAGTCTTTTTCATCCAAATGAAAACTGGGTAACTCACCTCGAGCAGGCAGATTGAAATTCCAAGCGCAGGTAGAGCGTATTTGAATCGAATAAGAATATCCGGCGACACCAGGTTAAAAGGCGGCCGGATCAGCGAGCGCCAGAGATTGGAGCCGTTCCACCAGCCGTCACCGAGACATTTTGCCAGGCCGCCGATAAAATAAACAAAACACAAATGCACCTGCAGGACCCGCCGCCAAAAACCCAAAAGCTGCGGATTCTTCGGTTTTGTTTTAACCACCCAGTGATCAAAGGAGTATCGGTCTGGCAGTGGAGACAACATTAAATAGAACAAGGCCGTCGTCATAAAACTATCCGCGCCGTAGGCGAGTAACCCTCCGCTTTCAGCGGCGCAGAGGTGCAGAAACCAAGCAACAATCGCCGCGGGGCGGCAGAAGAGTCCCAGCAACAAAAAGCAGCCTGCGGAAAGCAAGCAGGCCCATGCAACGCTTAGCACAGTTTCTTCGCTCATGTTGACGCTGCCGCCCAGAGCGACCAGCCAGCCGAGCTTCGGAATCAACGGACTGTCAAAAGAAGCAATGGCTTCGCCAACTTCGCGACCAACAAGACCCTTGCCACTGCTGGCGAACAGATAATGCCAATCGCTCCTTAGGAACAGCGCGTAGACAGCCGTTTGCAAACCCAAGCCGATGCGCAACACCGCAAGCCACGTGTCGGTTTCACGCGGAAACAGAAAGGCCTGCAAACGCTCCCAGCACATTTTAACCACGGATTGCACGGATAAAACGGATGAGAAGATGATTCATCAAGAGTTGAACGCGAAAATACTCCGGCGACATCAATGAGGGATGGCTTCCAGCCTTCCGCGACTGTCTTTCGATCTTATTCGTGCCATCCGTGTAATCCGTGGTGGCTTTACTGCTTCTGCTCGTCGCGTAGGCTGAAATCGAAGCTGAACATCGGTTGAAATGTTTCCATTTTGCCTTGCTCAAACTCGGTAATACTAGGTGGATTAACCAATCCGAATGTTGCGCGAAGTTTTTTTACATTCGGGTGCTCGCGCCAGACGGAGAACGCCAGCATTTTGACCAGCACCTCCCGAACCGGTTCGTACCGCTGCTCGGGTAATCTGTCTAACAAACTGTCCAAACGCAGTGCGGCCGCTTTGCTGCGCACATGCGGTGACTCGTATTCTACACGTCCGTCGTCGTAAAACAGCTCCAACGTGAGTCGGTGCTTGGTTGGGACGTTGGGTGCAAAAAAGCTGTACCCAGCCTGGATGCCAGCGGCATGAAGATAAGTTGCGATGCCTCTCCGAAGCGGATTCGACGGACCGGCCTCTTTACCCAGGCACCAAGTTGCACCCAGCTCAGCCTTACGCGCGTACTCGTTGCAAGCTGAGGGTAAAATCGTCGCCCCTTGCGCTATCAACCAGAATATCCCCGCAAGGCAAACCGCGGTTAGTAAAAAAAAATGTAATCCAAACCATGCCGCGTGAATTCGGTTTGAAGACATGTCATGAAAACGGTGTGATCAGGGAACCGCTGGTTTGTCAAAACGGTGGCGTGATCCGCGACGCGTAAATTTTCTTAAGGAAAAAAGCTTAAGAAAATTCGTTCTTTTTCCGAAACTTCGTTCCGCCGTTCCCGTAGAAGAGTAGTAGAAGGAATAAGAATTAACGAGAACCCATGTGGCCGCCGCTTCCGTACGCAATACGCCCAGTCCCGACCTCGGGACTGGGACCCTGTTCCGTTGCTAATCAGCCGGTTAAAGCGTCGCTGCGACTGATTGCAAGTTCTCAGTCATCAGCTTGCTGTCGCCGGTTGGTAGGACCAGCTCCACAAACCAGGCGCAATCTGGGCGGTTGTTGGCCAGCTTGTCGCCGGTTGGGAGGACCAGCTCCACGAACCAAGCACAGTCCGGACGCGCGTTCGCGTAAAACATTGTCGCCTTATCGGTTTGAATGCTCTTTAAGGAACGAGCCAGGGAGTTTTGGTTCTGAGTGGGCGCGTGCATCGCCAGTGCGCTGAGACCGATGACGGTCACAGTAACGAGCATTGCTGCGAACAAACGTACAGTAGGTTTAGCTGCTTTGATACAGTTCATAACGGCGCGTCTATCAGACGTTTGAATATCTGTCAAGCGAAGATTTTATCGGGACTGTTCTGGCTCAGTCGTCATCCCGCGCCCACGAATGTTGCGCCTTTGGCACTTCGGTCCGCGAACGTCCTCAGCGCAAGTATCTTGTGCTGGCGTTTTGGTGAACCCTTCCTGAGTACGCGCGTTGAGCGAGCCCGGGTCTTATTTTAGCGCGAGCGAAGCGACAATCGCCTCAAATCGTGGATCGCCCCTTAACGGGTCCCAAAGCGGATGCAGTTTCAAATACCCGTAGCTGATGTGGCTGCCCGGTTCCGTCGTTGTCTCAGCTAGTCGTTGGATGGCACTATCTTTTTCACCAGCCCATGCGTAAATCACCGCGAGATATCGGACCAGCGTCGCGCCCTCGATGGCGTTTTTGCTAACAGGCGTCAGCTCAACTGCGCGTTCGCCTTCGCGAATCGCGTCCTCCTTATTCCCAAGTACGGCGTCAATGACGCCAAGCGCGCAAAGTGCCGCCGCATAATCGGGCTGGTTCTGTACCGTTTGGCTAAGTTCGTTTCGTGCGCTGTTGAACGCCGCTAGAGCTGCTGACTCATTGCCGCGCCACTTGGCAAGTTGACCCTCGCACCAGCCGCTAGGGAATGGAATATTTTCGTCAAAGCATCCACAGCCAGTCATGTTGAATAATGCGCGTTGGACCGCTGTCTGATCGGGTGCACGCAAGACAACAAAAAGCCATGGATTCACAAAGCAAAGCGAGGTGTTCGGGTCCTCCATCAGAATTGCGTCAATTTCTGTGTGGAAAGCCTTAGGATCAGCGCGGTTCTCGAGATCGACCAACGCGCGTCGCACTCTGCTCGGAATGTCTTTTGGAGCGATCGCCAGCACGCGATCAAGAGTCGCAGCCATCTCTTTATAGTGGCCCAAAGCCTCGTATGTGAGAGCGATTTGCTGAAGCACGGAGAAATCCTGGGGGTTAAGCTCCAACGCCTTGCTGAATTCCTCGAGCGACTTCTCCCAGCGACCTTGACGCCGGAAAATGTACCCGGTCAAAAGTGGAATCCGCGACTCGTTAGGCAACGTCAGGTGAGCAAGCACCAGCTCTTGGCTCGCTCGATCATAATCCCGGTGCGCATAGTAATAGTGCTGAGCGAGAGCCAAATGGGTGTCTCCCGATTCCGGGCGTAGCCGCTGGATCGACTGAATTACCGTTTCGGCCAATTTCAAACGCGCATTAGTATGGTCGAACCCACCGAAGTATATTCGATCATGGGCTCCCGCTAACTGGCAGTAGGCGTCAAAGAAACCCGGGTCGCGCGCCACAGCGTCGTCAAGCAGTTGTACGGCTTGAAACAGATCTTCCTTTTGTCGTGTGCTCAGTGCGATGTCGTTGAGCAGGTCTTTGGCTCGGAGGTACCCGTCGTAAGCGATAGGATCTGTAGTCGGCGGCTCTTGGATTGCGGCTTTTTCACTCGATGAGACATTAACTTTCAGCCGATCTGCGACTTTTTGCGCGATCTGACTCTGGAGTGCAAACACATCATTCAGATTCCGATCGTATTCCTCTGCCCAAACCTCAGAATCGTCGCCCGTATCAACCAACTGGATGTTTATGTGGATCCTGCCCGCGTCCCGGCGCACGCTTCCCTTAAGCACGTAAGCCACATTCAACGCGCTACCGATGTCCTGTGTATCGCGTGCCCCGCGATATTTGGCGACACTGTTGTGTTTGATCACCTTCAGATTGGCGAGCTTCGCCAGTTTGGTCAGAACACCATCGTAAACGCCGTTGGCGAAAAACGCGTTTTCTTTATCTGGACTGAGGCTTTCAAAGGGCAACACAGCAATGCCGGCTCGCGGGTCACCGTTCTTAAGAGAAACTTCACCTTTCCAAATCAGGACACCGACGGCTGTCCCCAGCGTCAGCAGAAGCGCGGCCATTCCAGCAACAATCGGATTGCGTCGTGACCAGCGCCAGAGGCGCACCGGCGGCGAAACTGGCCGCGCGACAATGGAATGGCCGTGGAGCCAGCGTTCAAGATCTTCGGCCAGCTCGCCAGCTGAGCGATAACGCGCGTGTGGCTCGCGTTCCAAACATTTGGCACAGATTGTTTCCAGATCGCGATCAAGCGCTGGCGCCAGGCTGCGCAATTTGGGCGCGGGTTTTTCAGTCGCCTGCTGAATGACCTTCAGCGCGTGCTCACCTATGAATGGCGGCCGGCCACTTAAAAAGTGGAACAGAATCGCACCCAAACCATAAATATCAGCCGCGGGCGTAAGCTTACTCGCCGACCCGTTCACTTGTTCGGGCGCGATGTAGCCTGGCGTCCCGAAAATGCTGGGTGTGCGCGTCAAATCGCCCATTGGCTCCAGCCATTTTGCCAATCCGAAATCGCTGACCAGCGGTTCGCCGTGGCCGTCCAGTAAAATGTTTCCCGGTTTGAGATCGCGATGGAGGATTCCCTGGTCATGGGCGTATTGCAGTGCGCGCGCTACCTTGGCCATCAGCGCAACTGCGCGACGCGGCTCCCTGCGCAATGCGGGGGCCGCTTCGAGCAAACTGCCGCCGCCAGCAAACTTCATGCTAAAGAAGGGCAGCCCCTCTTCGCTCTCGCTTACTTCATAAATCGGCAGAATGTTCGGGTGGTCGAGCTTGGCCGCAGCCTGAGCTTCGCGCCGAAAGCGCATCAGCGTCTCCCGCGAATCGGCGTGGCACGATAAAATGCGCTTCAGCGCTACGATGCGGCGCGAATGTCGTTGGCGCGCCCGATAAATTACGCCCATCCCGCCGCGGCCGATTTCTTCCAGAATCTGATAATTGCCTAACAGCCAATCCGCGTCAGGTCCGTGAATTCTGCTGAGCAGCTCGTCTAGCGTTTCCTCGGCCTGTGCGTGGTCGCCGTTGCTGTCAACACCTGCGGAAAGAAGACAATTTAGACAAAGACCGCGACCAACGCGCGATGCCGAGCCACACTTTACGCAGCTGCCCGACTCATTCTGAAGATGGAGGGAAACCGAACCGGCGGGCGAGCTCATGAAGGGGATTTCGATGCTAGTTCGAGTTTAAATGGTTGCAAGTCTAAAATTCAGAAACTTTAACCTTTTTTACTCGATGATTAGCTCCTTCCTGCGTGCGAACAATTAGTTCAAAACACTGCGTCGAAATATAGGATCAGCGCGCTGGATGATTATCTCATCGGGCAAAGTCCTGCAAGCCAAATTTTGCGAATGCGTGTGTTTTTTTCTTCCCTTGGTAGGGTGACGCGCTCTACCTACTTTTTTCTACGACCGTTATGTGATCCGGAGCTCACCCAAGGTTGAGAAGGCGTCATGTTCTCAACGGCCCATCTGCGCGCAAATTGCTTTAGTTCGGCCGCGTTGTGGAGACTTAGCTTGTGCTTAATTTTTTCGCAGTGGGTCTCGACGGTCTTGCGGCTCAGGTGAAATTGCTCGGCAATCTCACGCGGACTGTACGAAGCACCCAAAAGTTGAAGGACCTGCATCTCGCGATCGGACAGGCGCTCGACGCCGACACGCGAGCTGTCCGGTTTTTCGCGCAACGTTCGCTGCACTATCGCCGATGCGACTCGGTCGCTGAAATACAATTCTCCCGCGAGAACTTTGCGCACTGCCCGGAGCACTTCATCGGTGGCGTTCTCCTTCATGATGTAACCGGAAGCGCCGGCACGCAGCGCGCGCTCAGCGAAAATCAACTCATCATATTGCGAAAGGACGAGCACCTTTACTTCGGGATGCTCGACCCGCAATGTTTTGATGAAGTCGAGCGCGTCGCCGCCCTTCAACCGCAGATCGAGAATCATCAGATCGGGTTTGCATTGCTCTACGAGCCGTTTGGCGTCCGAGATGTTGTCCGCGACTCCGACACAGGCGAGGTCCGGTTGATTATTGATCAACTGTTTGAGCCCATCACAAAGCACCGGGTGATCCTCGACCACAACGGTGCGCGATTTCTGGCTTTCTCCCTTCGGCGTCATGGCAGGCCAAAAACAGCAGGTTGCGCTTCCAGCGGCACGCGGCAATGGACGATGGTGCCTTGACTGGGGCCGGCGTGCACTTCGCACGAGCCGCCGATGCACTGCGCGCGATAGCGCATGATTCGAAGCCCCATTCCCTGGCCGTTAATGTTGGCGTCGAAACCTTTCCCGTCATCTTGCACCGTCAGCATCAGGTCCTGATCACCGAATGTGAGCTGGATCAGCACCTCGCGAGCAGCACCGTGCTCAATGGCATTACGCATCGCTTCCTGAGCAACCCGGTAGAGTTGAGCTGCCACAGGGGGGCTAATCGGTAGAGACGAAGAATCCGCTTTAACCGTGACCTTAACCCCGCAGTTCTCACTCATATTCGCAGCCAGCGACCTAAGCGCCGTTTTCAAATCTCCCACTCCGTCGGCGCCTTCGAGAGTGCGCGCAGTAAGCCGCACTTGCCTGGCTGCCCCATTGGCAAGCTCCGCGATCAGACTTGCCCTGTCGGCTTCGGCGGATCGTTCGGCGCGGAGGTGTTCCTCGAGCAGTTTCGCGCTTAAGGCGATGCCCACCAATTGTTGCCCGACACCGTCGTGCAAATCGTATGCAATCCGTCGTTGTTCGCGGCCGCAACTCTCGATCACCTCACGCTCCAGCCGGGCCCGTTCCACGACCTCTTTCTCTAGCAACGCGGTCTTCTGCTGCCTCAGTTGCTCGAGTTCAACGCGCTGCTGTCGGGCTTGCAACTCTGCCTGTTGTCGGCCAGTGACGTCCAGGCTGATTCCCAGCATTCGCATCGGCTTCCCCCGTTTGTTTGCCTGCACCGTTCCCCGTGCTGTCATCCAGCGCACACCGCCGTCCGGGAGCACAACCCGAAACTCCGAGTCGTAAACTTTACGCTTTTCGATCGCATCCTTAATTGCTTGTCGAATCCGATCGCGATCATCGGCATGCACGCGCGAAAGAAAGTGTTCGAATTTAATCTCTCCGGCAGCAGGCAAACCCAAAAGATCACGACGCGAAGGCGTGACCGACACCTCATCTTTGTTCAAATCCCACTCCCACACTCCGAAATTTGCGGAGTCGGCCGCTAAGTTGAGCCTCTGCTCGCTTCGTTCCAATTTGTGCGCGAGTTGCGCCGTTTGAAGCATGTCCTTACTCAGCTCGTAGCCCATCGCCAGAACGATTCCCGAATATGCGAAGGAGAGGAAAAACGGTACATCGATAACTCCCCAGATCACGAGTGGGACGTGCCAAGCCACAATGGCGCCGAGGATCATGCTGCCGCCGACAACCAAAGCACGTTGCCGGTCGCCCCGCCGCCAGACGGTAATTGTGGCGTCAACGGAAAAGATAAGCAGCAACAGCAGACTAACGTTACTAAGCAGACCCCAGGGATTCGGCACGCCGACGGGCACCGAGACGATCTCGCCCCACCACGAGAACTGGCGGATGCTTGTAATCGCCCGGAAGTTGATATTCGGCGTGGAAATGAAATTGAGAATCAGCACCAGCGTTCGCAGGCCGTAGATGCTCCATGCCAGCCATCGTCGTCCGGCGTGCAGATAGAGCCGCACGAAAGCCACGAAAGACAGAGTGAGCACCCATACCGGGACATGTATCCAACGGATGAGTGCAGCGTATTGCCCGACTGTCGTGCCATGAAGCATGGCTAACTCGATGAGCGCGATCACCGCCGCCGCGACCCCGCTACATGAAAACAGCAAATGCGGCCAGCTCTCGCGTTCCTTGCACCAGACCACGAAACAGACCCCCGCGAGCACAAAACACGCACCCGCATTCATCGACCAGACAACAGTGATCCAACTCATCGGAATATGGCGGTTAAGGGCTAATCACTATCTTCTTAGGATTTTTTTGGGTGAAGTTTCGAAAAAAGTTGCGAAATCTCACCTCAATCGCTGCCGACGGAGATGGAAAAACTCGGGTCTTGGCCCGACACTCTAGGCACTCGGCAACGGTTTTATCATCAGACTTGCGTAACAACCGAACAAATGAGATGATCGGCGACCGTGAAACCGGACACCGCCCCCCGCGACGGCCACTGCAATGCTCAGTTCAAGACGACACGCTGGAGCATCATTTTGTCCTGCGCAGACTCTGGAAGCGATGACGCGGAGGCGCAGGCTGCACTTGCCGAGCTTTGCAAAATTTACTGGCGACCAGTCTTCGCTTTCATCTGCCGCCAGGGCCGCTCCGTTCCCGACGCACAGGATTTGACTCAGGACTTTTTCGCCAAGGTGCTCAAAGGCCGTCTCCTTCAGTCTGCTGATCGAAACAGAGGAAGGTTCCGGTCACTTCTGCTCAAGGCGTTGGAGCGTTTTTTGCATGACGAAGTCGATAAACGTTCCGCGCGTAAACGCGGCGGTGGCCTACATTTCGTTTCATGGGATGATTGGATGGCCGAAGCACCATCTCACTTGTCGATTCCGAAGCAGGAATCGGACAACTGGTCGCCAGAAAGAATTTTCGACGTGCGCTGGGCGGCGACAGTGGTCGAGCGCGCGCTACGGCAATTGGGCGATGAGTGCGAAAAGCGCGGCCGACGACGCATCTTTGATGTCCTGAGTAGTTGTCTCGCTGCGGAGCGAGAAGACGTATCGTACGCAACATTTGCCAGGATACTCGGCCTTGAGGAAGCGGCAGTGAAACGTCTCGTTTACCGGTTGCGTGAACGTTATCGCCGTCTGCTCCGCGAAGAAGTTGCCCAAACCGTGGGGGAAGCTAAGGAGATCGACGACGAATTGCGCTATCTCTGCGCGGCCCTGGCCGCCTCGCAATAGCGTCTTTCCAGGCAAACTCTTCACCCTGGCGGCGCGCACGGAGTGACGCGCTTTACTAACGAAAGCAAAGCTTTCGTGTTAATAACTCGAATAATTCCCTAGGGGCGGTTCGGAGCCTCATCCTAGGTCAAAAACAAGATGCTCAATCAGCACAGCAGCCTGGGAACTTCGCGAGGGAATTTCCGTAGACTCTTGGTGAGGTGGGGGAAATACTATTTTTTCAAATCAAAAATTCCACGGGCGATCGCGAGCGCGGCTGCCTAAATCACCAATACACAGGTCTTGGATCGCTCCATGGAATGGGCTCCCTGCCGGGCCCCCTGGTTGGGCTTTCCAGCCGCAGCGAAACCTTAACCAAGGATAAACACTAATGGATACGAACCTGGAGATCGGAGGTCCTAGGGCGGAGGCCAAAGGTCAGCCACTTTCACCCTTTCGCTGCTCTGAAAGCGTTGCCGAGCAACCGGCAAAAATACGAATTCTGGTGTTGGACGAGCAACCGCTGCTCCGCTGGGGGATCAGCGCGTACCTGAATTCGCAGCCTGACATGATGGTGTGCGGGGAAGCGGGCAGTGTGTCAGACGCGCGAAGCAAGGTCGCCGAGTGCCAGCCGCAATTTGTGGTGACCGCGCTGCGGCTCGGCGCAGGAGACAACCTCAAATTGATCAAGGAGCTAAAAACCCAAAACCGAGCGCTGCGCATCCTGGTGTACTCCGCATTCGAGGAAAGCATTTTCGCCGAGCGCGCCATGCGCGCCGGAGCGAGTGGTTACGTGATGAAACAAGCGCCCAGCGAAAAGCTGGCGATCGCGATTCGCGAGATCGTGAAGGGCGGCATTTACGTGAGCCGGGAGGTGGCCCTGAGCGCATTCCGCAAATCGCTCCTGCGCGCGGGGGAAAATGATCACGCGCTGAGATCAGCTCCTTCTCTTGAAGAGTTATCCAATCGCGAGATGCACATTTTCCAGTTGCTCGGCTCGGGGCTTGGCCCCCGGCAGATCGCGCAATCGTTGAGCTTGAGCGTGAAGACGATCGAGAGCCACCGGGAAAACATCAAACATAAGCTGCACATGCGCTCCAGCAGGGAGTTGCGCGTGCGCGCCGCTAAATGGGTGGAGCAAAGACTCAGCGCAGAGGGGCCTGTTTCCCACAGCGCCGGCCGCCAACCAAAGCTGCCATCTGTCGCGCCAGTTACACCGGAAACATAAAAGATTGCTAGCTGCGCGAGGGCTTCGCGGGCAACCGCGGGGCCCTCGTTGTTTCTGTAGCCGTCGCCCTATGGGCGAGCGCACGCTTCGCGCAGCGAAGCGGCCACAGGGATTACGACCACGTGATGAGACGCAGTTCGTGCGCTTGCATAAGGCAGGGATGCGTGGGCACGACGCGCACGCTGAAACCGTACGTCCCGCTTTCAGTCGCGGGAACGCTACCCTGGTAAATGTAGTTGCCGTCGCCATCGGCCTTGCTGCTTTGATTTAGCACCGTGGCTGTGGGATTACGGATGTCGCCATCGTCGATTTCGCCGTGATACGCTTCCACGCGCACATGTCGCGGATCGACTGCGCCCAGACGCACGCGTGCGCTGATCTGCAATGATTCGCCGACCAAAATGTTTTGCCGGTCTTTATTGCCTGCCTGAACATCCGAAATTTTTACTTCCGACCAATCTTTGCGTATTTGCGTTTTCCACTGGCTTAATTGCGTGGCTGCGCCGCAGGCGTCCCGAGAAAAATTCTCGTGTGCCTGGGCTGCTGGAATATACAGTTGCTCGGTATATTCCTTCACCATTCGCTGCGTGTTGAAGACGGGCGTGACGCTGCGGATGGATTCGCGCATCAATTGCAGCCAGGCGAGGGGAAGTTTGCCGTCCGGCTTCGCGTAATACAGCGGCACGATTTGGTTCTCGAGCAATTGATAAAGACTGCTGGCGTCCACTTCATTTTGAAATTCGGTAGTGCCATTATCGATCTCAGCGCCAATGGCCCAGCCGTTGCTGCAGTTGTAGCCTTCGCGCCACCAGCCATCGAGCACGCTCAAGTTGATTCCGCCATTGGGCGCCGATTTCATTCCGCTGGTGCCGCTAGCTTCCAATGGACGCAGCGGATGGTTCAGCCAAAGATCGACTCCCTGCACGAGGCGGCGCGCGATGTAGCTGTCGTAGTCTTCCAGAAAGACGACGCGATTTTCCAAGCCGGGTTCGCGGCTGAATTTGTACACTTCCTGGATGAGCGCCTTGCCCGCTTCATCGCGCGGATGCGCTTTGCCGGCGAAAATGAATTGCACCGGGCGAGTGGTGTCGTTCACCAATCGCTTTAATCGTTCTTTATCACTAAACAAAAGCGTGCCGCGCTTGTAAGTGGCGAAACGGCGCGCGAAACCGATCGTCAACGTTTCCGGGTCAAGAATGCGATTAACCTTGCGAATAAACTCTGGGGACTCACCCATTCGCTCGCGGCGCTGTCGTTCCCGGTCACGGACAAAGTCGATGAGGCGGCGTTTGAGTTTTTGATGTGTCTCCCAGAGTTGCGCATCGGGAATATCAATGACGCCGCGCCAAAATTCCGGTTCGGTCAGGTGTTCCTCCCAGGCGCCGAGATGCTTGCGGTAAAGCGCCGCAAACTCCGGTGCCATCCAGGTCTTGGTATGAACACCGTTCGTGATGCTGGTAATTGGCACTTCGTGGACCGGAACGCCCGACCACACGTCTTTCCAAAGCGATCGCGTCACTTCGCCGTGCAATTTACTGACGCCGTTTGCGTGCCGGCTGAGACGCAGCGCGAGAATTGTCATACTGAGCGGGTCGTTTGGATTGAGCCGTGTCTGGCCGAATGAGAACAGCTCGTCGAATGGAATGTTTAGTTCCTTGGCGAATTTGCCAAAGTACTTCTGCATCATCTCGCGCGAGAACGAGTCCTGACCGGCGGGAACCGGAGTATGCGTGGTAAAAACGTTGGCCGCCGCGACCACTTGCAGTGCCGAATAAAAATCGAGCTTCTTTTCCACGACATTGAGACGGATGCGTTCCAGCGCCAGAAACGCCGAATGCCCCTCGTTCATGTGAAACACATCTGGCTGAATTCCGAGCGCGGTGAGCGCTTTCACTCCGCCAATCCCGAGCATGACCTCCTGACGCATGCGCATCTCGAGGTCGCCGCCGTACAGCTCGGCAGTGATTAATCGGTCTTCGGCAGTGTTTTCCGGAATATCAGTGTCGAGTAGATAGACGTTTACCCGCCCGACGCGCAATTCCCAAAGCCTGGCAAAGACTTCGCGATCCAGAATCGGCACTGAGATTAGAAGCTTCGTGTCGCCCCGGCGGACTTCGCGGATCGGCAGATGATAAAAATTTTGGTTGAGGTTAATCGCTCCCTGAATGCCTTCCTTATCGATCTGCTGGCGAAAATATCCGTGCCGATAGAGCAGACCGATCGCAACGAAATTCAGATCAAGATCGCTGGCTGATTTGCAGTGGTCGCTGGCGAGGATACCCAAGCCGCCGGAGTAATTCGGAATCGATTCGTGAAAACCGAATTCGGCCGAAAAATAGGCAATGGGATTTTTGATCCCGCTGCCGGCACCGGTTTTTCCGTAGGTATCGTGGCGTCCCAGATATTTCTCGAATTCTTCAAAAACCTGCTTGAGTTCGCGCAGAAAATTCTTGTCCTGCGAAAGTTCTTCCAGTCGGGATTGCCGCGAAAGTTGCAGCATGCGGATCGGATTATGATTGGTGCGGTCCCAAAGCTCGGGATCGAGATGTCGGAACAAGCGGCGCGCGGAGGGCTCCCACGTCCACCAAAGGTTGAAACTCATCTCCCGGAGCGGCTCCAGCGTCGCCGGCAGGATGGGCGTCACATTATAAGTTTGAAAAGTCGGCATGCGGGTGCGCGTCACTGTAGCTGGGATCGGTGATCCCGGTCGACCACAGAGAACGACTTAATCAATCTCGAACGCTCTCGTGGTCAAGAAAGCTCAACTGCCAAGTCAGCCCGGTCGGCTGCCGGCGTCAACGCCCCCGGCTACAGCAGACGGTGCGAGGATAAGTCCAAGAAAAAATCCGGCGATTAGTCCGCACAGATGGGCGGCCATGCTGACCTGCGGCGTCGAAAGATCGAACGCGATTTGGATCGCAACAATCATGGCAATGTTTGCCAGGCGTTGTTTGGCATGCGGCGCGTGGCGATGTCGCATCAGAAATCCTGCCCACGCGCCGACGACGCCCATGATCGAGCCCGACGCACCGACCAGCTGAACCGGTTGCATCAGACCCCTTAAGGTCAAACCCACAACGCCCGCACCAGAGGCGAGCCCTGAAATCAAATAACACACGACGAACCGGATCGTGCCGATGGATCGTTCAAGCGGCGGGCCAAGAACATAAAGCGCGAAAAGGTTGAAGAGCAGATGGACGAAACCTCCGTGTAAGAATAGCGCTGTGAAAAGACGCCAGTATTCGTGCTGCACTAAGACCGAGTAAGGGTCGAGCGCGCCGACCCGATGCAGAACTTCCGGATCGTTCCAGTCGCCAACAGAGATCTCGAAAAGAAAGACTATTGCATTCAGGAGTATCAATATGAGCACTGCCGGCGCACTTCGGAGCTGGCTATGCCGACGGGGACGTGCGGATTCGTACCCGATGGGAACTGAACTAAAGGCGTTTCGATGGTTCGCTTGAGATTCCAACTGGCGAAGTAATTGCACCTGGCTGCGCATTTCACTCGTGGGATGCAGAATTTGAAGAACCACCCCGAGTTTTCTGGCCGATCTGTAATTTCTCTGGGCGGCGAGGTCGTTCATTTTGCGCAACCCAATTGCGGGAAGAAACAGCAGAACAAACCACGCACTGCCGCCAATGTATCCCGCGGCGCCACGCCAAAACAGCCAGCCCATACCCGTAATCGCGAGAACGACGAGTGCAGCGATACGCCAGCCACGATGGGGCGCGCTGGGACGCCATGTCCGAGCTAAGACTAACAGCGATGAAATCACCGCGAGAAAAAGAAAAATATGACTTAAATCCACGATATCGATCTAGCGAAGACGCGTGAAGGATTCATTAAACGTTGGGCGTTGAACGTTGAGCGTTGGAAGTTAGTTTACCCTACAGCAAACACCCAACGTCCAACGCCCAACTCCCAACGTCCAATCCGGATTATGGCTATCACCGCCACTGATTATCTCGACGTGATTTCGTCCTGGTGTTTTTGGTCCGAGCCGACATGGGCGGAATTAAAAAAGCGATACGACGGCCGCGTCGAGTTTCAGTGGAAGATCGCGTTGATGGATCCGAGTGGTTTGCCTACTTCGCGCGAGCAGGAGCAATGG
The DNA here is from genome assembly GCA_003218415.1 of Verrucomicrobiota bacterium. GTDB lineage: Bacteria > Verrucomicrobiota > Verrucomicrobiia > Chthoniobacterales > UBA10450 > Udaeobacter. The sequence goes on from QHNK01000111.1 coordinate 22,955, forward strand.
TTCTATCGCCGCAGCGGAATGATGATGCGTTCGCCATTTATGCTCAATACGGACTGGTACGATCCGAGCCTGCCGGAGTGGCTTGCGCCGAATTGCGTGGCCGAAGCGGCCAAGGACTTTGGTTTTACGGATGATAGCGTTCGGCTTGCTTTGGCTCATGCGGCGTTGCGTGAAGGGAGAAAAATCGGTGCCTGGGATGTTGCGGCTCAAATCGGCGCTGAAGCGGGTCGTATCGATGCCGGAAAATTGCTGGAGCGCGCGAGATCGGCGGAAGTCGAACAGCGGGTTCGCGCGTCGACGGCTGAATTTCACGCGCTCCAGGTCAACCAACGTCCGGCGTTTGTGATCAATACCGAGATCGGTGACCGCGCGATCTTTTCGGGAGTTGTCAAACTTGAGCCGCTGACGGCTACAATCGATTCGATGCTTGATGATGCAATTGCGTACGCCGCGCACAAGGCGCATTTTGGCGAGCCCCCGACAAAGTAATCCTCATTGAGAAACTCTTCTCATTTTGTTAGGTTTACTTTGTGAAACCTGTAGGTGGCGACCTGATCGTTAGAAGATCGACACTTGATTGTTACCAGATTGATCTTGCCAGCGCAAAATTGTTGCCTACAACTTCCCTTCGGTTCGCGATTACTAATGCGGGCACTTCGTGACGGTGAATCGCATCCGTGGCGAAGTCAGAGTGCCCTGGAATCCGCCGTGGCGGATGCCGGGAATTGCGATAAACGGAAATACGGCGTTGCGGCGCACTCCCGTTCCGCCGGCCAGGAGCTTGATTTAATCTGCAACAGCAATTTCGTGTAAACGGTCGGATTCGCGCCCGCGAAGTCCGAGTTATTTTAGGATCCACAGGCGAACAGCTCGGCGTCATGAAATTGTCGGATGCCTTGCGCAAAGCCCAGGGCATTGGCCTTGATCTGGTCGAGATTGCGCCCACGGCGAATCCGCCGG
>QHNK01000112.1 GCA_003218415.1 Verrucomicrobiota bacterium
TTGCGTTGACAGTCCCATGCGCGCAAGACAGGATCACAATGCGAATCATTAAACGAGATGGATCAGTCATCTGCCGAAGTAGCTGCTGAACTCCCGGAACGCGGAGTGCAATGGGTGAAAGACCGGGTCGAGGCGGTTCTCACCGAAACGGAGAGTTATGTGCGGGAAAAACCAGCAGAATCTCTTCTGTGCGCGTTTGTGGCTGGATACATTCTGAATCGCCTGCCGTTCGGCAGAGTTCTGGGTGGTCTCTTTCGATTGCTTATCTTCGCATTAAAACCAGCGATTTTGATTTATGGCGCTGCTAAGCTGTATCAGGCGGCCCAGGAAGAATAGCGATATTGCAGGGCGTTTGTGTCAAACGCCTACTCCTTCATTCGGGCCTGCGGCGCAAGTGCCGGTTACATCATTCGTCCAATGTGAAACCGATTTTTAGCGTCACCTGCCAATCGCCGACTTTATCCTCGTCGATGTATCCGCGGGTCTCAGTTACCTCGAACCATCGCATGTTGCGGACTGTTTTTTGGGCACGCGCCAATGCATTTTGCACAGCCTCCTCGAATCCGTTCGGCGACGAACCAACTATCTCAATTTTTTTGTAAACGTGATCGGGCATGCGCTCATTATCTCCGAAAAGCGTCGCGTAAAACAATAAAAACGTGACACCATAATGCCAGGGGCGGTGCGCTGCGTCGACCGAACGCCGCGGCGGCGCCCTGGCGCACCATCAAATTTGCTTTACAACCGGATCCTGACTCCGGCAGGCTCGCGCTGTGCGAAAATCGGTTGCTGTCTGGCTATTGCTCTTAGCTGCGATCTCCTGCGTACGCGGTCAGGAACAAGAAAAAAAGCTCGTCGATCGCCTACTCAGGCCGGACATGAATCTGCACAATGATGCGCAAAATAAAAAATTCATCGCCGACGGCACCTCGATAAACAAACGGGCGAACGTCGGAACATTTTACGTCCAAAAAAAATTGAATTCGAAGAGTTATTCAGGAACGGGACAATTCTCCACGCAGCAATTCAATTCTCAGCCTTTCCACAGCAAACGCGGCACATTTCAGACTTCGTCGCAGCAAGTAATGGGAAATTCGCGATCTGCCTACGCGAATCAGACTGCGCGCGGCGTTCGCGACGCTCCGCAATCTGACAAAAAAATTACCACCCGCACGTATGCAGAGAACCGCCCGTTCCTCGACGAGGGCAAGAGTCAAAAATCGCTCAACCAGCAAAATGCGCCGCTCACGATCGAGCAGGTGCGCGAGTTGCTGAACAAAAACAAGTAGCGCGCTGGCAGGGTGCGCTATTTTGTCTTTGAAACATGCAACCCGAAGAAGCTCTGGCATTCTTAAAACAAGGCGCGGCCCAGATCATTAGCGAGGATGAGCTGCGCAACAAGCTCGCGCTCGGCCGGCCGTTGCGGGTAAAGCTCGGAGTCGATCCGACCACTTCGGACATTCATCTCGGCCACACGGTCGTTTTACGAAAGTTGAGGCAGTTTCAAGACCTCGGCCATCAAGCCGTTCTTATTATCGGCGATTTCACGGGAATGATCGGCGATCCGAGCGGACGCTCTGTCACGCGACCGCAACTAACGCATCAAGAGGTGATCGCAAATGCCGCAACCTACCGCGAGCAGGCATTCAAAATCCTTGACCCGGCGCGCACGGAAACCGTGTGCAACGGCGACTGGTTTCGCGCCATGTCGTTCGAAGACGTCATTCGCCTGAACAGCCGTGTGACGTTGCAACAAATGTTGCAGCGCGAAGATTTCAAGGCACGAATCGATCACCAGCAATCCATCCGCGCGCACGAAATTCAGTACCCAATAATGCAGGGGTGGGACTCGGTGATGGTAAAAGCTGACGTAGAGCTCGGAGGGACAGACCAACTTTTTAACATTTTAATCGGGCGCGATTTTCAAAGAGAAGAAGGCCTGCTGCAGCAGGTCGTTTTCCTCGTCCCAATCCTCGAAGGCTTGGATGGCTCCAAAAAAATGAGCAAGAGCCTCGGCAATTTTGTCGCGGTCAACGAACCCGCCTCAGACATGTTCGGGAAACTGATGAGCATCTCGGATGAGTTGATGGCGCGTTATTATGAATTGCTTCTCGGGCGCATACCGCCGGCTGGCATGCATCCGCTCGACGCGAAAAAGCAGCTTGCCTTCGAGATCGTGCAAACTTACCACTCGTCGTCTGCCGCCCAAAAAACGCTCGATGAATGGAATACCCGCTTCAGCAAGCGCGACCTGGAACATGCCGATCTTCCAGCGTTTTCACCAGCCGAACGAGAGGGACTTGCCGCTGTGACCCTCGTTTCAAATGCTTACCGGGAAGTATTCAACCTGCAAAAATCGCACGGCGAAGTCTCACGATTGATCAAACAGGGAAGCGTGGAGATCAATGGAATTAAAATTCAGGATCCCAAGGCAACAATCACGCTCAAGCCGGGCCAGATCCTTCGCCTCGACCGAAAACACGCCGTGCGAATACGCTAATCCTTGGCGGGTGGGAGCCCGAGGATATAGTCGTTGCTGTCCAAGCTTCGTTTGTCAGGCTGTGGCTGTTTGGAGCACGGGCATGACGCGCGTGTGATCCAGATAGCTCGCCGCGATGCCTTCGAAATGCGCGCGGATGCTGCGCAGTTCCGCAGTCACGAAGCTGTCCACAAAATGCAAACGCCGGTCGAGCCAGGCAAACAGTTTGTTCTTGATCTCGTAGTGAACCGCCAGCGTGACCTCCGTGCAGTTTGCCCGAATCTGAGCGAAATCAACGATGCCCATGAGGGCAATATTCCCACCCACCGACTCGAACGCATACTGTTCTGGCGAGTCGCTCTCGACCGATAGAAGGACTGTGTGCGCCTCGAAACCGAACGGGCCGCGAAAACTGAAGTCGACGGTTTTGGATGACGTCACAGTTGCACGTGTCACCATCAGAAACTGCCGTCGGTATGATTGAATGCTGGCCAGGCGAGCTTTGCACTCCGGTAACGGCTGGCTCATATGTAAGGTTTTTTGTAAGAGCATAGGAATAAGGTTTTCGTAGACTAATCTCAGCAATAGGGATGCCATTGCTTGGCCCGAAGCAAACCAGAGCTGATCCCAGCCGAATTGTGTTCATTTTCTTTACAATCTTGTATCAGCTCAAGACGCTAATGTTCCCTAGTGGAATCGAGCATAAGTCGCCAGTCCACGGGGAGTTCCGTCAGGTTTTCTCCTAATCCAGCAAGCAATGGAACATTGAGAATGCGCTTGAGAATATCGGCGTTCGTTAACGCGGCTACATCGCTCGTGATTTCGGTGCTGTTCAATACAAGACCTACGCAGCGCAGTTGGTATGCGGCGACGCTGCGCACAGTAAGCGCCGCATGATTAAGACAGCCGAGCCGGCTCTGAGCGACCACCAAGACTGGCAGCTTCATCGCCACGGCCAAATCGCTAACAAAATAGCCTGGGCGAATCTGCACCAGCCAACCGCCTGTCCCTTCCACGATGACGTGTTCAACGCGGCATTGGAGAGTCTGAAATGCAGCAAGGATCTTCTCGACATCGACCGGCACGTTCTCCATTAGGCTACCCACGATCGGCGCAGCGGGCGTTTTTAACCAAACTGGATTAACGTCATCGATTTGTCAGGCCGTCACTGCCCGCCGCCAGTAGCCTCTCGGCATCCCGACGATCTCCACAACAAATCGGTTTCATCCCGGCGCACCGCATACCCGATGCGCGCAACAGACGCAAAAGCCGCGAGACAATATGAGCCTTTCCTACGCCCGTATCCGTCCCCGTGATAAAGAGACTCACGCGACCCGTGCCACGCGCTCGGGCGCGCTCGTCGAACGACTAGCGCGAATCGCTTCCATCATGGATCGGAAAATTTTCGCGCCATCTGCGCTTCCGAGCCGCACATCAGAGGCGCGATCAGGATGAGGCATTAAACCGAAGACGTTCCGTTCGCGATTGCAGATGCCAGCGATGTTTTCGATTGAGCCATTCGGATTTGCGTCTGAAACGATCCGGCCTTCTCTATCCGTGTAGCGCAAGATCACCTGTTGATTGACGTTTAGGTCGCCCAAAGTTTGCGCGTCGGCGAAAAAACAACCTTCGCCGTGCGCCACAGGGAGATGCAGGAGGGTCCCTTTAGGGCAGCCGTGGGTGAACGGCGAATCATCCACCTCCACTCGGGTGATAACCATGTCGCACACGAACCGCAGCGAACGATTGCGCACCAGCGCGCCGGGCAAGAGACCGGCCTCACACAAGATTTGAAATCCGTTACATGTACCGAGCACGAGTTTGCCCGCGCGCGCATCGCTGATCACCGCTTTCATGACCGGCGAGAAACGAGCGATCGCTCCACAACGAAGATAATCGCCGTATGCAAATCCGCCCGGTAACACGATCGCATCGAAATCATCCAGCGACGTTTCCTTGTGCCAGACGTACTCCGCATGCAACCCATTCAAGCCATTAATACCAGCGACGCAATCCTGATCGCAGTTTGAACCGGGAAACTGGATGACAGCGAATTTCATCTGGATCTAACGCGCGGCGGCGCGTTGTTCAGCGTGATAATCGTTCACGACCAGGCAGGCGTGAATGACTCCTGGAATCCAGCCGAGCAAAGTCAAAACGACGCTGAGAAAGAAACTAGCAATGCGACCGGTCAGAAGCACCGCGAGCGGCGGCAGCACCACGCAAAAGAAATATCGCAGCGCTTTCATCACGAACTTTTCTTCTTCAGTTTTCTCTTTCTGTTTCCCTGGTCTCCTGATTCCGCTGTCTGCAGCGCATAATCTTCGATCACCGGATTCGAGAGCAGATCGCGACAAAGACGATGCAATCGCGGTTCAAGATTTCCGTTTTGTCCCTCAATATCGATCTCCATGTATTTGCCAATTCTGACGCTGCGCACCTCCGGCATTCCCAGATGTCGCATCGCATCACGAACCGCGTTGCCTTGCGGGTCGAGCACCGCCGCTTTTGGCATCACGATCACCTTTGCCTTCATCTTCGCACCATATTTGCGGCCGGACGCGCGGACAAGCGCAATCCACCTGAAACTCCGTTCATTCCCAACCTGCTTGCTTCTAAAGACCACGTCGAGCGTGCCGTCCCAGCTCCGCGGGTCATCGGCACCCCGGGTCGCTCACGCCCTCAGCCCTCGCGAACAACGTCGCCCGGTCTTTTATCTTCGCGCAGGCCGAGAAAGACTGGTGCACGCAATTTTCCATCGCGTGTCCACTCCGCAAACTTGATTTCACAGACGAACACCGAGTTGACCCAGTGCATTTTGCGCATCATCGAAGGCGTGATTCCCTGGACCCATTGGCCGTTTTGTTTTGACGGAAGATCGACGAATGGACAATCGGCGCGTTCTTCCGCCCGAAATTTTTTGTGCAACATCGGCAATGATTTCGTGGTAAATCCGGTGCCGACCTTACCGGCAAACACGAGCTTTTTGTTCTCGTAGTATCCAACCAAAATTGCGCCGAAATGTTTGCGCGCGCCCTGCGGCGGCGTATATCCGCCGACGACGAATTCCTGTTGTTCGACGCATTTGAGCTTGATCCATGCGCCGCTTCTCCGTCCGGGTTCGTAAACGGAGTTGCGTTGCTTGCCGATAATCCCTTCCAAACCGCGACGCTTCACTTCTTCGAGAAGCCGTTCCGCATCGCCGCCAATCGCGCCCGAGTAGCGAATCGGATCGCCTGCCTGGGCGCAAAACTTTTTCAGAACGTTTTTGCGCGCCTCCAATGGCAGCGAGACCAGACTTTTGCCATCGAGCTGTAGCAGATCGAATGCGTAGAAATAAACGGGCGATTTTCGTCCTTCCATTTCGCGTGCTTGCAAGAGTTGAAACGAGGAACGACCCTCCTCGTCGAGCGCAACTACTTCGCCGTCAATCACGCATTCGCGCGCCGGCAAATCCTTCACCGCCTCGACAATTTCTGGAAAACGCGCGCCTAATTCATTTTGATTTCGCGACAGCAACGAAACTTTTTTATCCGTCTTAACTGCGATCAGCCGGATGCCGTCGAATTTGAGCTCATAAATCCAATCACCGGTCGCGGGTGGTTTCTCGACCAGCTTCGCTTTCATCGGCTCGACGAAGCGCGCTTTTGCCGAAGGCAAGTCTTGCAACGACGCGATTGTAGGGCGACCGCTTCGGTTGCCCTGTGACGGCAGGCGACGCACCTGCCCTACAATTTCATCGTTTGCTTTTTTTTTTAATCGCCTCTCGAATTCGCGCCTTGAACTTCGATGTTGGGCTCTCTTCGGTTTCGCGATTGGACTCCCACTCAGCATCACGGGCTTCAGCAATTTGTTTCATCGTGCGTCCCGTCTTGACCGACTGATCTTCAAGTTTTTTTGATGGCGCCTTTGTGTCGCCTCCCGTTTTCAGGATCAGCCACTGATTTTTCGTATCATCACGACCCCTAATCCGCACGAGAGTCCATTCGCCATTCGCCTTTTGGCCGTCGAGAACGAGGTGAAGCTTGCCCTCACGCAATGATTTCACCGGCTGTTCGCCGTAAACATGGTAGTTGCCGCGGTCCCACACCATCACTGTGCCGCCGCCATATTGGCCCTGTGGGATGATGCCTTCGAAGTCTTCGTATTCGATCGGGTGATCTTCAACTTCTACGGCAAGATGTTTTTCACCTCGCTTCCAAGGAAGCCCTTTTGGCAGCGCCCACGACTTCAGCACCCCTTCCATCTCCAGGCGGAAATCGTAGTGCAGACGGCGGGCGTCATGTTTTTGAATCACAAAGCGCGACGCGCCTTTGACTTTCTTCGGCAGCGGTTTGCCTGCCGGCTCAGCAGTCTTCTTGAAGTCGCGTTTCCGTTTGTATTGCTCGAGGGCCATTTCTTCGCAACCTAACCACGGATTTGTTAGCTGCACGCGAAGTTGTAGAGGCGCTCGCCGCGGCGAGCGCCTGTTTTAAACTTGCAAGATCGGCGTTTGACACAAACGCCGCTACAACAATGCCTACGCTTCGTTCGGCAGCGGCTCGCCAACCAGATAGCGAACAAAGCGGCGGATCACGATGTTCTCGCCTAGCTCTGCAATTTTGGCTTTGACGAGGTCACCGATGGTTTCGTCCGCATTTTTGATGAATCCTTGCTCGAGTAGACAAACTGTGCTGAAAAATTTGTCGAGTTTTCCTTCGACAATTTTTTCCATCACATTTTCCGGTTTCCCTTTTGCCTGCGCCTTGTAAATCTCGCGCTCGGCTTCGATGAGATTACTGGGAACATCTGCTCGGCTGACATAGAGCGGATGCGCTGCGGCAATATGCAGAGTGATATCTTTCACGAATTCGCGGAATTTTTCGTTCCTTGCTACAAAATCCGTCTCGCAATTCACCTCGACAAGCACGCCGACTTTCCCCTGAAGATGAATGTAGGACGCCACGATACCTTCCTTCGTGACGCGCGCGGCCTTTCTGCCAGCAGCAGCGACGCCTTTGGTGCGCAAGATCGCTTCTGCCTTCTCAAGGTCGCCGCCGCTTTCCACAAGAGCGCGCTTGCAATCCATCATTCCCGCGTTGGTCTTCTCGCGGAGCTGCTTTACCAGTTGCGGATTGATTTCAGTTGTTGCTTTCATTAGACGTTGGCCTGTTCGACGTTCGGCGTCGGACGTTTTCCTCCGCCTACGCCGAGACGCCGGCCATTTCGACCTGCTCGCGAATGCGCGCTTCGTTGCTGGCCGAAACAATGGCATCCACGAGCTTTTGCAGAATCACACGAATAGCACGAATCGCATCATCGTTGCCGGCGATCGGGTAATCGATGATCTCGGGGTCCGCGTTCGTATCCACGATGGCAACGACTGGAATTCCGAGGCGCCGCGCCTCATTCACCGCGTTTTGCTCGCGAATCGTATCGATCACCACCAGCGCGTCGGGCAACTGGGACATCTCGATTATCCCGTCGAGATTGCGCCTAAGCTTCGCGGCCTCGCGATTTAAGGCAGCCAACTCCTGTTTTCCCATTTTCCTGTAATCGGGTGACTGTTCGATCTCTTCAATGTATTTCAAACGCCCAATGCTTTTCCGAATGGTAGCCAGATTGGTGAGTGTCCCGCCGAGCCACCGTTGATTCACATAAAATTGCCCGCAAGCCAAAGCCGCCTCCTTTATCGCTTCCTGCGCCTGCTTCTTACAGCCGACAAATAAAATTTTGCCGCCGCGGCGCGCGACTTCCTGAAGAAATTCCGTGGCCCGCCGAAGCTGCAGGACAGTCTCATCCAAATTGATGATGTATATCTGATTGCGCTGTTCGAAGATAAAAGGCTTCATCTTCGGATTCCAACGCTTCGTCTGGTGTCCAAAATGAACACCAGCTTCCAACAATTCAGGCACTAATTCTGTTGTATCTGCCATAAAGAGAAATTCCCGAGGGCGGGAGCTTCCAGAGCGGGAGCGTGAAGATGCTACACCACGCGCCCGCGCGCAACCTGAAATTCGACGCTCACGCGAAGAAGGCAAATGCCGATTTCAGTTAGCGCTAGAAATCAAATCCGACTCTCAGCCGCACGTAATATTTTTCGTGCTCGTCCCCCAAAATGTAATTGTTGTGCACGGCGAACTCTTTGTTTTCGTGACTGAAAGCCTGTCCAATTGGCAGTTGACGAAGAAACCCTAGCGTGGCGGACCAGCGTTGGCCTTCGTAATGAATTGTGGGGCCCGACAAAATATGCTGAGTGCTTGTGGACAGTGGCGTCGGCAAATTCATGGTGGTTCCAAAATTCGAGACCAGCAGACCAGCTGGGCACGAACCTTTAGGAAGCTCCGGTGAACCATTCGAGGACACCGTCGAGCTCATTATCGGGGTCAGTTCTTTCGAACTCTAACCCGTAATTGATGTTCAGCGCCCATACGAGCCGATCTTCGAACCAATGCTTTTCTACGATGATCTTCCATTCCAGGTCCCGTTGCTGATCTCCGATTGTCGGTTCGAAATAGAGCGCGAGACCGACTGGATGCTTGTTGGGATTCAGCAACCGGTAAATCGCTTCTAATGAAACCGAGTCGAAACGATAACTGTCGAACGGCGTCGCCGGATTGTGCCCTGCGCGGACGTCCTCTCTGCCGGTTTCGTAACAGCCGGGCAAACGCTTTCCGGGATGCTGCATAACATCGGGCGAGAAAACCTGCTGCTGACGGATTGCTAATTTTTGACGCTGGATTGCAGCGCGATTGGGAGCACGCCAAAGCGACGTAGCGCTACTTGGAAGTTCGCGAGCTTTTCTCGGCGTATCTCGCCAGAATCCAACAGAGATCGGAAAGCCGATTGAGGTAACGCAAAATCTCTGGGTCAAAGTTCTTCTCGCCGGCGCTGAATCCGGCGATGTGTCGCTCTGCACGACGGCAGGTTGCGCGAGCAAAATCGAGAGCCGCAGAAACCGCGGTTCCGCCGGGGATCACCCAGTCTTTGGGATAAAGCGATGTGTCTTTCTCAAGGTCGAAAATGACTGCTGTGATCCGGTCCACCATCTCCGCTTTGGTAAGGTGAAAGCCATCCGTTAGGTAACGTTCCCGGTCGCTTGGCGCCGTGGCTAGCTCTCCCATGACAACGATCAAATCTTTTTGCGCGGCGAAGATTTCGTCCGAAAGGAATTTATCGGTTGAAACGGACCGGGCTAGACCAAGCGCAGCGGTCAGCTCATCGATACATCCATAGGCGTCAACACGCGGATCGGCTTTCGACAGGCGACGCCCGTACATCAGCGAGGTTTCGCCTTTATCGCCGGTTTTGGTTACGATCGACATCAGGCAAATTGTAGGGCGTTTCTGTGAAACGCCAATCCGTTAGATGGCGCCTGACACAGACCGTCGTACAAGCAACGCCGATCTTATCCGACCGCTGGCTGCGGCTCGGCTTCTTCCATTACAGGCGCGCCGATTGGCTCGCCTTTTTCGACCAGCTTAATCTGGCGATGCTGTCCGAACCCGGTTCCGGCAGGGATCAAGTGACCCATGATCACGTTTTCCTTGAAGCCGCGCAGTTTATCGACTTTGCCCAGTGTGGCCGCTTCTGTGAGAACGCGGGTCGTATCCTGGAATGATGCGGCCGAAATAAAGCTGTCGGTTTCCAAAGAGGCCTTGGTGATGCCGAGAAGAACAGGAACGGCTTCTGCCGGTTTGCCGCCCTTTTCGACGACCTTCTTGTTTTCTTCCTCGAAGTAGAGTTTGTCCACCTGATCGCCCCAGAGCAACGACGTATCGCCCGGGTCGGTAATTTTCACCTTACGCAACATTTGGCGCACGATGATCTCGATGTGCTTGTCGTTGATTTCCACGCCCTGCAATCGATAGACTTCCTGCACTTCGTTGACCAAATGCTCCTGCAATTCCTGCGGACCGCAGACTTCCAAAATCTCGTGCGGCACGATCGGGCCTTCGGTGAGTTGCTGCCCTTTCTTCACGAAATCGCCTTTGAAGGCGATAATGTGCTTGGTGAGCGGGATCAGATGCTCTTCCTCGGCTCCCGTCTCGGGGTCTTTTAAAATCACGCGTCGTTTCCCGCGGACAGTTCCGCCCATTTCCACAATTCCGTCAATCTTAGCAATCTCAGCCGCATCTTTCGGCCGACGGGCTTCGAATAATTCGGCCACTCGGGGCAGACCGCCGGTGATATCTTTTGTCTTTGCGACTTTGCGTGGCGTCTTTGCCAGCAGCGCGCCCGCGCGTACTTTGTGTCCTTCTTCAACTACGACGTGTGCGCCGGCCGGGATGGAATAGCTGGCCAGCACTTCCTTCTTGTCGTCCACGATGACCACCTGCGGATGCAAGTCTTCTTTGTGCTCGATAATGACCGTCCCCATGAGACCGGTTGCTTCATCGACATCGCGCTTGATCGTGACGCCGGCAATCATGTCGCGGAACTCGATCTTGCCGCCCTTATCGGTAAGAATCGGCACGTTGTATGGATCCCACTGCACAAACGTCTCGCCCTTTTTCACCGAGGCGCCGTCGTCCTTGGAAATCATGGAGCCGATGACCACGTTGTAGCGCTCGAGTTCGCGTCCCTCCTCATTGTGCACGCTGATCGAACCGTTCTTGTTCAAAACAATCCAACTCCCATCGAGCGCCTGGACTGTTCGTAGGTCATTGAACCGAACTGTGCCATCGTTTTTCGCCTTGATGATCGGTTGCTTGAACGTCTGGCTGGCCGTGCCGCCGATGTGGAAGGTTCGCATGGTCAACTGCGTTCCCGGCTCGCCAATGGATTGCGCAGCGATGATACCAACTGCTTCGCCCATTTTAACGAACTGGCCAGTCGCGAGGTTGCGTCCGTAGCACATCGCGCAAACGCCGCGGCCGCACTCACACGTAAGCACCGAACGAATCTTCAAGCTCTCCACGCCAATGCGCTGCAACTCCGCGGCGATCTTCTCGTCGATGTACTGATTCACCTTTACGATCTTTTTCTTCTTGTCCACCGGGTCGGGGATGGTTTCGCAACTGACCCGGCCGATGATGCGCTGCCCAAGATCAACCACTTCTTCATCGCCCTCATAAATCGAGCGCACCACGATTCCATTTACTGTTCCGCAATCTTCTGCGTTGATGATCACGTCCTGCGCGGCGTCCACCAACTTGCGGGTGAGATAACCAGAGTCCGCGGTTTTGAGCGCGGTGTCAGCAAGGCCTTTGCGAGCGCCGTGAGTGGAAATAAAGTACTCAAGCACGCTAAGACCTTCACGGAAGTTGGAAGTGATGGGATGCTCGAGGATTTCGCCGCTGGGCTTGGCCATCAAACCGCGCATGCCAGCGAGCTGACGCACCTGTTGTCGGTTGCCGCGCGCACCGGAATCGACCATCAAATAAACTGGATTCAATTCCTTGCGACCCTCGTTATGCTCTAGGGTACGGAACATGATATTGGAAATCTCATCGCCGGCGTGCGTCCAGATGTCGATGATCTTGTTGTAGCGCTCGCCATCCGTGATAATGCCTCTGCGATATTGCTGCTCCACCTGCCGAATCTGTTTGTATGCGTTTTCCAGCTCCGTCTGTTTCTCCTTCGGAATGATCATGTCCGAAATTCCAATCGAGATACCGGCTTTGGTTGCTTCGGTAAAACCGAGCTCCTTTAATTTGTCCAGCGTCGCGACGGTCTCGGCCGGGCCAGCGATTTGGTAGCAGCGCCAGATAATGTCGCTGAGCTGCTTTTTGCCGGCAGGTTTATTGAAAAATCCGAGCTGGCTGGGCCAAATCTCGTTGAAAATGACGCGTCCTGGCGTGGTCTCGATAGTTTTGGCTTCAGCACTCCCGTAGATGGTTTTTCTCCCAAAATCCGGGTTCTTAATCCGGATACGCTCGTGTGTGCGAACGCTGCCATCGGCCATGGCAAATTCTACTTCGGCTGCATCGGAAAAGAGCGGGAACCGCTGGCCGTCTTTACTTGGACCGCGCGGATTTTGGGTAAGGTAATAACAACCGAGCGTGATGTCCTGGGAAGGCGTGGTAATGGGCTTGCCGCTGGAGGGGGAGAAAATATTATTCGGAGCGAGCATAAGTATGCGCGCTTCCATTTGAGCCTCCACTGAGAGTGGCACGTGCACCGCCATCTGGTCGCCGTCGAAGTCCGCATTGTACGCGGTGCAAACCAGCGGATGAATGCGAATCGCTTCGCCCTCGATTAGTTGCGGTTCGAAAGCCTGAATCGACAAGCGATGCAAAGTAGGCGCGCGGTTCAGCAACACCGGATGCCCCTTGGTCACTTCTTCAAGAATGTCCCAGACCTCCGGCGTCTGGCGCTCAATCATCTTTTTCGCGCTGCGCACTGTGTGCACGTAACCGAGGTCTTTCAGCCGGCGGATAATGAATGGCTCGAAAAGCACGAGCGCCATCTTCTTTGGCAAACCGCACTGGTGCAGCTTCAGCTCCGGACCAATGACAATCACCGAGCGGCCTGAGTAATCGACGCGTTTACCCAGGAGGTTTTGGCGAAAACGGCCGCCCTTGCCCTTGAGCATGTCGCTAAGCGATTTGAGAGGCCGGTTGCCAGCGCCCGTCACGGCGCGACCATGTCTGCCGTTATCGAACAAAGCGTCCACCGCTTCCTGGAGCATTCGTTTTTCATTGCGAATGATCACGTCGGGCGTCTTAAGCAGAAGCAGGTTCTTGAGCCGGTTGTTGCGGTTGATCACCCGCCGATAAAGATCGTTCAGGTCCGAGGTCGCAAAACGTCCGCCTTCGAGGGGAACTAAAGGGCGCAAATCCGGCGGAATTACCGGCAACACATCGAGAATCATCCATTCAGGCCGCGCATGTGAATTCTGGAATCCTTGGACAAGCTTGAGACGCTTGGCGAGTTTCTTGCGGATTTGTTTGCTCTTGGTGGTAGCCATCGCCTTCTCCAGCTCTTTGTTGAGCTTGTTAAGGTCGATCTCGGCAAGAAGCTTCCTGATCGCTTCCGCGCCCATCCCGGCAACGAAATCTTCGCCATACTGCTCCTGCGCCTCGCGGTATTCGACTTCGTTAAGCAGTTGTGTTTTCTGTAGCGGCGTTTTGCCCGGATCGATGACGATGTAGTCCTCGTAATAGATAACGCGCTCGAGCTGCCGCGCGCTCATATCTAGCATAAGCCCGATTCGCGAGGGCATGCATTTGTAAAACCAGATGTGCGAAACTGGCACCGCCAATTCGATGTGGCCCATGCGTTCGCGGCGAACGCGCGCCAGAGTGACTTCCACGCCGCATCGGTCGCAGATCACTCCTTTGTGTTTGATGCGCTTGTATTTTCCGCACGAACATTCCCAGTCCCGGGTCGGACCAAAAATGCGTTCACAGAAAAGGCCGCCCTTCTCCGGTTTAAATGTGCGATAATTGATCGTCTCGGGATTTTTGACTTCGCCTTTGCTCCACGAACGCATGGTATCGCTCGAGGCAACGCCGATGGCGACTTGATCAAAACCCACCGGGCGCTCTTCGCCCACTAACTCACGCCAGGAATGTTCGTTCATGATTTCTCCAAATAAATTGTGAATCTAAAAATTATGCGACGCTCTCCATGAAGGTGGGTGCCTGCCCGCCGACCTTCACGTCGAGACCGAGGCTCTGCATTTCTTTAATCAGAACATTGAAAGACTCAGGCGTCCCCGCTTCGAGCGAGTTGTCGCCTTTAACGATCGACTCATAGATGCGGGTTCGGCCTTGTACGTCGTCAGATTTGACGGTCAGCAATTCCTGCAAAGTGTAGGCGGCCCCGTAGGCCTCGAGAGCCCACACCTCCATTTCACCAAAACGTTGACCACCGTATTGGGCTTTGCCGCCGAGCGGCTGCTGAGTAACGAGCGAGTACGGTCCCACAGCACGCGCGTGAATTTTGTCCGCCACCAAGTGGCCGAGTTTCATCATATAGATGTAGCCAACCACGACTTCCTGATCGAACGGATCACCGGTGCGCCCATCGAAAAGGCGCGCTTTACCGGTTTCCTGCACCCACGTGAAGCCATCTTTCTTTTTGGCATCATGCAAATATTCACGGATCTGCTTTTCCTTGATTCCGTCGAACACCGGGGTCGCTACCTTGAATCCGAGCGCCTTCGCAGCAACGCCCAGGTGCGTTTCCAGAACCTGCCCCACATTCATGCGGCTGGGGACACCTAGCGGATTAAGCACGATTTCAACCGGTGTTCCGTCCGCTAGGAAAGGCATGTCTTCCTCAGGCACAATTCGGGCGACGACGCCCTTGTTGCCGTGGCGTCCAGCCATTTTGTCGCCAACGCTGAGCTTGCGTTTGCTCGCGATATAAACCTTGACCTGCTTGATGATTCCCGGATCGATATCGTCTCCGCTCTCGACCCGGTCCATCGCGCGATCGCGTTCAAGCTCCAGCTCCGCGAACTTGTGCTCGTACGCGCCAATGATTTCGCGGATCCTATTCCGGATCGGACTCGGATCGATCTCGATGTGGTCATGCGCCGTAGCTAGTTTTCGCAACAGCGTTTTTGTGATTTTGCGATTAGCGGGAATGATGATCTCACCATTCTTGGCATTAACGACGTCGAGAGGGACTTTTTCACCGAGAAGGACGTTCGAAAGCGAATCGGTCAATTGTTCGATCAGCGCCTCTTTCTTACGCTTATGTTCCTCGCTGATCGTTTTGAGTTGCCGCCTGGTTTCCGCCGGCGTGAGTTTTTCGCGCGAAACCTCGCGACGGGAGGAAACCTTTACATCCATTACGATTCCGTAAGTGCCTGAGGGAACGGTAAGCGAGGTATCCTTCACGTCCGCTGCTTTCTCGCCAAAGATCGCCCGAAGGAGGCGCTCTTCTGGGGCCAATTCCGTCTCGCTCTTGGGCGTAATTTTCCCAACCAAAATATCGCCGGGCTTCACTTCCGCTCCGACCCGCACTACGCCGTCCGGGCCCAGGTTGCGCAAAGCTTCTTCGCTGACGTTGGGAATGTCCCGCGTAATTTCCTCGGGTCCAAGCTTGGTATCGCGCGCGCCGATCTCGAACTCATCGATGTGGATGGAAGTGTAAATATCCTCCTTCACAACCTTTTCGGAGATCATGATAGCATCTTCAAAGTTGTATCCGTTCCAGGGCATGAACGCGACGAGCACGTTGCGTCCCAGCGCGAGCTCGCCGTGATCAGTGTTCGGACCATCTGCGATCACTTGACCGCGTTTAACATGCTGGCCTTTACGCACAATCGGCTTCTGGTTCACGCACGTGCCGGCGTTTGAGCGCATGAATTTGCGGAGTTCATAGACGTGAATCCCTGCCTCGGGATCGGTCTTGAGCTTCCTTTTGCTCTCGGGCAGGTGGCCGTCCTTTGTGACAACGATTTGATCCGCCGTGACTGAAGCAACCTTGCCGCTGTCGCTGGCCAAAACGACAGCGTGCGAATCGCGCGCCACTTTTTCTTCAAGGCCAGTGCCTACGAACGGCGCCTCGGATACGATCAGCGGAACACCCTGACGCTGCATATTGGAACCCATCAGCGCACGATTTGCGTCATCATGTTCGAGGAACGGAATTAGGCCCGCTGCTACCGAGACGAGCTGTTTCGGCGAAACATCCATGTAATGCACTTTCGCGGGATCGACTTCAAGGAAGTCGCCGCGGTAGCGCACAGAGACTTTTTCCCCCGTGAAATGCCCGCGTCCGTCCACGGGCGCATTGGCTTGCGCCACGAGGAAATTCTCCTCGCGATCGGCGGTAAGATATTCGATCTGGTCCGTCACGCGGCCCTTTTCGACCTTCCGATAGGGCGTCTCGATAAAACCAAACTCGTTGATACGCGCGAAAGTGCTCATTGAGCTAATCAAGCCAATGTTTGGGCCCTCCGGCGTCTCGATTGGACAAATGCGGCCGTAATGGGAAGGATGAACGTCGCGCACTTCGAATCCAGCGCGCTCCCGACTAAGACCTCCAGGACCGAGAGCCGACAAACGCCGCTTGTGCGTCAATTCCGCCAGCGGATTTGTTTGATCCATGAACTGCGAAAGCTGTGAGCGGCCAAAGAAATCTCGGATCACCGCGCTGAGCGCTTTTGGATTAATGAGCTTCTGCGGCGTCATGCCATCGACATTAATGTCGAACAGCGTCATGCGTTCTTTGACCAACCGCTCCGTGCGAGCTAGCCCGACGCGGCATTGATTGGCGAGTAGTTCTCCGACTGTACGCACGCGACGACTCCCCAGATGGTCGATATCGTCGAGCGTGCCTTCGCCCCGACGCAAATTGATCAAATACTTGATTGCCGCGATAAAATCTTTGTCAGTCAAAATACGTTCGGTAGGATCGACGTTGATTCCGAGTTTTTGATTAATTTTGTAACGGCCGACGCGTCCGAGATCATATTTTTTGGGATCAAAAAAGAGCCTTTTCAGCAAAGCGCGGGCGTTGGCCACCGTCGGGGGATCGCCCGGGCGAAGGCGCCGGTAAATGTCCTTCAGCGCCTCTTCCTGGTCATGCGCCGGATCTTTTCTAAGCGCCTTCACGATTGTGTCATCGTTCGAGATGTCGATTACTTTCACCTCGTGAATCTTGAGTGACATGATTTGGCGAACAGTCGCCAAAGTGAGCGGTTCGAACGCGCGCGCCACCGTCACCTCACCATCTCGGACGTCCGCGATAAGCACCTTGGTGGCCAGCTTCTCTTCATCGAGTTTCTCGCTCAGCTTCAAGTTCTCGATGTTATAAAAGAGCTTGATGACCTCTTCGTCGGACCCGTAACCCAGCGCACGCAAGAACGTCGTGGCGAGAAACTTTCGGCGCCGCTTGCGCCGATCGAGATAAATGTAAAGAAGATCAGCCGTATCAAATTGCACCTCAATCCATGAACCGCGGTCTGGAATGATCCGGAAACTGTAGAGCACCTTGCCGTTGACGTGGACCGTTGATTCAAAGGCGATTCCCGGAGAGCGATGCAACTGGCTTACCACCACGCGCTCCGCGCCATTAATGACGAAGGTACCCTGCGGCGTCATCAGAGGGATTTCGCCCATGTAAACCTTCTCCTCCTTGGTGCCCTTCTCCTCTCGCAACTGGAATGTGACGTGCAACGGCGCACTGTAGGTCTGTCCCTCTCGCTGCGCTTCCAGAGCGGTCAATTTGGGCTCGCCGATGTCATAATGACTGAAATCGAGCACCGCTTTCTCGTCGTAGCTTTCGATTGGGAAAACCTCCTTGAAAACAGCCTGGAGTCCCTGGTTTCTTCGTTTGGAATAAGGGACGTCCTTCTGGAGGAAATCGACGTATGAGTTGGCCTGAACCTCAATCAGATTTGGCGGTTCAATGCCTTCCTTAATGCTTCCAAAGTAAATGCGTTCGGACATATTCACTAAGATCAAGAGCTAAGAGCCCGCAGCGACCACACAAATGAGGGCCGACGCGGGCAAGATTTTACCGGTTCAGCGACGAGCGAGCGCACAAAACTGCCACCGAAATAGCGGTCTGTCA
This sequence comes from Verrucomicrobiota bacterium, assembly GCA_003218415.1. GTDB lineage: Bacteria > Verrucomicrobiota > Verrucomicrobiia > Chthoniobacterales > UBA10450 > Udaeobacter. The sequence goes on from QHNK01000112.1 coordinate 17,936, forward strand.
AATTGACGACCCCCATCTCGTTGCCAGTAGTGTGTTTTTGCCTTGTGGCGCTGGGTTAAAAATACTTCTGCCTGGGCTTAACCAAATCTGACCATACTCCGCATACGACAGCACGCAAGCACTTCATGCTGCGACGGCCGCTCAAAATCGGATTTACCTACTTAATTTCGACTTTTGCACCCGCGGCCTCGATCTTTTTCTTCATCTCGTCCGCCTCCTGCTTCGTCACGCCTTCCTTGATTGTTTTTGGCGCTCCCTCGACCAGTGCTTTCGCCTCTGCTAGACCAAGTCCCGGAACTGCACCGCGAACCTCCTTGATCACAGCGATCTTGTTCGATCCCATTTCCTTCAGGATCACGTCAAACGTAGTTTTTTCCTCGGCCGCCGGAGCTGCGGATCCGCCAGGTGCGCCCGCTGCAGCTGGGCCCGCCGCAACTGCGACCGGCGCGGCGGCGCTCACACCCCATTTTTCCTCAAGCTGCTTAACCAATCCAGCAATCTCCAGCACCGACAGGTTGCTGAGTTGCTCCACCAATTTTTCTGTGTCTGCCATTTTATTTTCCTCCAATTGCCGCCTCCGAAAGCCTTCGAAGAATTAAAGCCGATAGCCACCGACTCGGACAGTTTTCGTTTAGTTCCTCGACCCGCCAACAGACGGGGCGAAATCTTTTATGCGCTCGCCTCCGCTGGTTTTC
>QHNK01000113.1 GCA_003218415.1 Verrucomicrobiota bacterium
TGGAAACGATCGAATAGTTGACCGGTTATTTTCAGATCCGGTTTCATTCCAAGGCGCACGCGCACCAGTTCATCGACTTCACTGGGCGCGCCGACGGCCAGGGTCGCCGGCCCCACCCGGGCGACGGCGAAATCAGGCTGTCGTTCCCAAACTGGCAACCCGTTAATGAATCGTTTTTGAAAAGTCTTATCGTCGCTGATTGTACGAATGACTTTGGGAAGGCTACGGCGGGCTTCAACAAGGTTGAACTCTCGAGTCTCTCCGGTTTCATTCGTGGTTAGCGCGCGGGTGACGCGCACTGTATCGCGGGATAGCGTCAATCCTGGAACCGATGCGGCTGTGCCGATTAATGTCGGCAAAAGCTTTGGCCGCTCGTTGGGCCAGCGTTTGACGAGGTTCGCGCGCTCAAACTGGTCGGTGTTAATCGACACGATCGTGTCAGTTTCTTGCGGCAGCCATTCGCGGCCTCTTGGAGACTGAAAAACAACAAGCAGCGTGAGTGCAAGCAGGACGAACACCGAGAAGACGCTGAAGTAAAACTTCCGTAGCTCCTGTTTGTCAATTTGGCTGGAGAGCGTGCTCAGCTCTGCGCGGTGTTGCAAAAGTTGATCCACCGCCTCCCGGCGGCGATGTGCCTGGGCCAGCAGCTGCGGCGCGTTTGGAGGGGCAACCCCCTTTTCCGCAAGATGCCGGCCGATACTCAAATAGGCGGGATTTTTTCGCTCTTCGACCGTCTGATGGTGTGTCTGCGCGTCGCGCGCTGCTTCCTGTTGTGCGCGAACGTTATCATTCAATTTTCGGTCTCGCGCTTCGAATTCGCTTCGCGCTCGCGCTATATTTTTTTCTACCGCAGAAAGCTCTGCCTCCGCCGCGTTCAGCTTCTCCTTGGCCAGACGCACTGCATCCGCACTGCCCAAACGCGCGCGGACAAGTTCTGCACGGTCTTCCGGAAGACGCGCTCGCCGCGCGGTGATACTGGCGGATCGCGCTTCCAAGTCCGCGGGCGCTGGATCGAGCGCATGCAGATCGGAGAGCTGTTTCAAGAGATCGCGATCCGCAGCTTCGCTCTCCTGAATGCGGCGTTCCACGCCGGCAAGCTCGCGCTCGCACACCTCGAGATTATGCTTCGCTTGATTGCGCTGCTGGAGGAGCGGCTTCTTCTCCGATTCCAGCCTTGCAATTGCTTCAGATTGTTCGCGGGAATTTTGTTGCCGTTCTTCTTCGATCCTTTTTATTCCTTCTTCGATCCGCGCGATTCGAAGTGCGACTTCTTTTTGCTCTTGCTCGAGCTTCTTAAGCGCCACGATCTCGCTGCGCAATTCTGGAAAATTGGCTGCTTGCGCAGTGCCTTCGCGTCCGAGGTTGATTTCACTTTTTTGGAGAAGGCGCTTCTCGTGGCGAAGCGCGATGCGCGTTCGCTGGCGCCTGATCTTCAACCCGATCTCGCGAAAGCCTGTCCGGATGAAACTCACACCTTAACGCTATACGAAGGCAGGCTTTGAAAAAGAAGTTTTCGGTCGCCGCAAGCCGTCGGGCCCATCCGTCGCATCAGTCGCAGGGGTCGAATGGGACGGATGCGACATATGGAACTTATTCTTCCGAGTCTGCCAATTTGGCGAGCACACTAAAATCCTCCAGTGTAGTGGTGTCGCCGGTGACTTTTGCGCCGCTCGCGATCTCCTTGAGCAGTCGCCGCATGATTTTGCCGCTGCGCGTTTTTGGGAGCGCTTCGGCGAATCGCACTTCATCTGGTTTCGCTATGGCGGCAATATGCGCGCCAACGTGATCGCGTAATTCCTCCTTTAGTTCGCGACTGGCATCGACTCCTGTTTTCAGTGTGACAAACGCGACAACTCCCTGGCCCTTTAATTCATCCGGCCTGCCAACCACCGCAGCTTCGGCCACTCGCCGGTGGCTCACGAGCGCGCTTTCTATTTCCGATGTGCCAAGTCTGTGGCCGGCCACATTCAGAACGTCATCGATCCGGCCAACGATCCAGAAATAGCCGTCTTCATCGCGGCGCGCCCCGTCTCCGGTGAGATAATTACCTTTGAATTCGCTCCAGTATTGCTGCCGGTAACGGGTGTTATCGCCGTAAATCGTACGCAACATCGAAGGCCAGGGCCGGCGAATGATCAGTTTTCCGCCCACATTTGGGCCGACCTCGCGCCCCTTCTCATCGACGACCGCTGGGTCGATACCAAAGAAAGGCAAGGTTGCGCTGCCGGGCTTTGTTGGAATCGCGCCCGGCAAGGGCGTGATCAGAATCGATCCGGTTTCGGTTTGCCACCAGGTATCAACGATCGGGCAACGACCGCCGCCGATGTTCTTGTGGTACCACATCCATACTTCCGGATTAATTGGTTCGCCCACCGTGCCGAGAAGCCGAAGCGATGAAAGATCATGTTTCGCCACCCATTCGTCGCCCCAGCGAATAAATGCGCGAATCGCCGTCGGGGCAGTATAGAGAATGTTGACCCGGTATTCTTCGATGATTTTCCAAAACCGATCAGGCTCGGGCCAGTTCGGTGCGCCCTCGTACATAACGACCGTGGCGCCATTGGCAAGCGGTCCATAGACAATATAACTGTGACCGGTGACCCAGCCCACATCAGCCGTGCACCAAAAGATATCTTCATCGCGAATGTCGAAGACGTATTTGGTTGTCGAGTAAACGTCCACGAGATAGCCACCGGTGGTGTGCAAAATTCCCTTCGGCTTTCCAGTGGACCCGCTGGTGTAAAGAAGGTAAAGCGGATGCTCGCTGTCGAGCGGTGCAGGTGGGCAGTTTGCATCGACATACTCCAATTCCCGGTGCCACCAGACATCGCGGCCTTCCTCCATGTGGATGTCGTTTCCAGCCCGGCGAAAAACGATTACGCGCCTGACAGATGTGCCATCACGAAGTGCGTCATCGACATTCTTCTTCAACGGCACAATCCCGCCGCGGCGATAGGCACCGTCGGCGGTGACGAGCGCGATTGCGCCGCTGTCGATGATGCGATCACGAATGCTGTCCGCGCTAAATCCGCCGAAGATCACTGAATGCACCGCGCCGATGCGCGCACAGGCCACCATCGCGATCGCCGCCTCTGGAATATTCGGCAGATAAATAATGACGCGATCGCCCGTCTTGATTTTGTTTCGTTTCAGGACATTCGCGAAACGGCAAACTTCGCGATGCAGTTGCTGGTAGGTGAGCGTGCGTTTATCGCCCGGTTCGCCCTCCCAGATAATTGCCGCCTTGTTCCGGCGCGGCCCAGTCAAATGCCGATCCAGACAATTTTCCGAGATGTTGAGTTTGCCGCCCACGAACCACTTCGCGAATGGTGCTTTCCATTCGAGAACTTTTTTCCACGGTGCCCGCCAGACCAACTCGCTTGCTTCGCGTGCCCAGAATTTTGCCGGCTGCCGGATGGATTCCCGGTACATCCGCCGATATTGATCAAGACTTTTGATTCGCGTGTTTTTTGCGAAGTCCCTTGATGGTTTAAAAACACGCTTCTCGACCAGGTGCGATTCAATGTTGTTTTGCATGAGCAGTCCGTAATATGCTCAACAAGTTTTTAGGGCAAGCGCTCGCTTCGACGCGGTCGCCACAGTGAGCGATCTTAATGACTGAGCGCGCGACGCAGCGGTGCAGCCCCGGGTGGCGGCGGTACTTCACCGCTTAGAATCCCATCGGCCCTGACAGGTTGACCATAGTAACGGAAATTGGATTCCCTTTGTGTTCCGATCACTGCACCCTCCAGGGACACGCCTGCGAAAAGACCTTTGCTCTTGCTGTAAGTGTAAACGGCAGCCGTCGGCGTGATCGCACCTGACGCGGTGCGGCCCACCGGGCCAGCGGCAGCGCTGACATCCGCGCCGATGGTCACGTTTCCTCCGCGGGAAAACGCCTGCACCGCAGCGTCATTGTTGAGAACAATCACAAAATCGGTCACTTGGGCGCCAGCTTGAAGGCCCCAGCCCGCACCGCCTGTGGCGATGAATGACGGGCCAGACCAGCCATGTGGCGTGCGAGCAACCACGACTCCCTGTCCACCTTTGCCGCTGAAAATGAATCCCGCTTTGAGGACACTCATGATCGCGAGCCCTCTTGCATGCCGGAGCACGTCTCTTGGAATTGCTCTCTCGCGCATTTGCCGAAATTCGCGAATGATCGCAGCGCAACGATTCACAGAGTCCTGTTCGGTGGCGTCAACTCTCACCAGCGCGAGAGACAATATTGCGAGAGCGAAATATATTTTTTTCATTGGATACATCTGCTTCGCCCATGCGCTTCTCGACGGATGTATCCTGTAGCCACCGGTCTGTTGCCAGTCAATGTGCACGCCAAGTCATTCATTAGGAGTGGACGGCCCACAGGGCTGTGGCTACAACGGAGACAATGATTGAATCGCCCGGCGACGAAAGCTTCATGCGCGAAGCATTGCGACAGGCGCAAAAAGCAAACGAAGCCGGTGAAGTTCCGGTCGGAGCGGTTATTGTCCGGGAAGGCAAGATTATCGCGCGCGCCTATAATCAAGTGGAACTGCTCAAGGACGCGACCGCGCATGCGGAAATGCTGGCGTTGACACAGGCTGAGGCAGCCGTTGGCGATTGGCGATTGACCGAGTGCGACCTCTACGTGACGAAGGAGCCCTGCGCGATGTGCGCGGGCGCGCTGGTCCATACACGAATTCGACGCGTGATTTTCGGTTGCACAGATCCGGTTGCCGGTGCAGCGGGCAGCGTGATGAACCTCCTGCAAATGCCGGCCTTAAATCACCGGTGCGACATCGCCTCTGGCGTTTTGCAAGATGAGTGCGCGACAATCCTGCAGGACTTCTTTCGTAAACGCCGCAACGACAGGGGAGCGACGACTTCCTAGCCATCGACGGACTCGTGCCCCTACCATTACCCACGCTTCAAAAAAACTGGCTCGGATTGCTTCCGAGCCAGCTCATTGATTCCTACATCATCATGTCAGCTTAATAGTTGCGGTAATAATGATGGCGGTGGTGGCGATAGTAAACTCGGTGCCCGTTGTACCGGTAATATGAAGGTCCACCATAGTAGTACGTTCGGTATGGATAGGACCCGTAGTAGCTGTATGGGTAATACCCATAGTACCTCGGATAACCGTAATAATAGCCGCCTGGGTATCCAATCCCGACTCCCGCAACTCCTGGAATTCCGACGTAAATCTGGGCGTCAGAACGCTGCACGGGAACGAAAGCGAATACACTTGCCATCAATGCAATCGAAAGAACCTTTTTCATAACTTTTCCCTTCTACTTGTTTCCCTTTCTTTGTTTGTTGTTTTGCGAGGGATAGGAAAACCCCTGAAAGGGTTGCCTGGGCGCATTGAGACTGCGCGTCTCCCTCCATTAGATAGAATCGGATACCGGCGTTTGCGTGGTTCCTCCTACGACAAAAAATCCAACGACTCCTTGTGCGTCCGCATTCATTTACCGCAGCGCGGCAGCCCGAAATTTTTTGCTTTGGCTGCCTCGCCAGGATTCGAACCTGGACAAGATTTTTCACCTAGGTAAATCCGGAGAGTCAGACCGCCTTGCGATAGAGAGTCAGACCATCGGGCCGAAATACCGCCGCCCGGCTCACAGGAATCCCGCTAGAATCAGTTTTGATCGCCGGACGGCAAATGATCTGGCTCTGCGAGTATTCTGTATCAGTGAACTGGGGATACCGTACCCTACCGTACCTTTGCGGGCGGCGTGGAAGCCGCGTTCATCCTCGTAGCCTTCCGGCGCTTTGCGCAATTCTAAGATAACGAGCGCCAGAGAACCCATTCCGGCAACGAGAAGACCTGCGGCTACGATCACGAATAAAACTCAAGCATGACCTGCGCCATGATCAGGCGTTTCGGCTTCTTTCAGATTTCCGGTTTTTTTTAATCCGGGAACTCACTAGCGAAACATCTGGCACAAACGAATGCGCGTAGCCTGATAAATTCTTTTCGCACACCGTGCCCACGGAGCTTTTATCAGCACAATCCGTCAGATTTTGTACAGTTTTGTCAGAATCCTGAACACCCGCTCAGCCATCGGCCACTCGTTCCAACCAACCGCTGCGCATTCCACCCACGTTTACGAAGTCAGAACCTGCAAAGACAAACGCGGCTTTGATCTAATCTCGGATGCGCTGCCGTTTGGTCGCCTGTGGTATCGCGAGTCGAACGCAATCAGCAACGCAATCGGCTATGCACAATTTATTTTGCTTTCTTGGTTTGGGACTCCGTGCGTGCTCGCCATACCTCCATCGCCGAGACTGCGGCGCGCCCAAGCCAAGGAAGAAGAAGCAGAAACGTTATGACTATGGTTGCGCTGTCGTGATCTTTCATAGATTTCCATTTTCCTTTCTTTGCTCACACAAGTAGTGCGTAAAGTCCGGCTCGAGGTTACGCGGAAAGATGCGGAAATGCGTTAAATCCCGTTAGGGCAACGTGATCGAGACGCACGAACACAAGGGCGATTTCAAAGAATGGTGACGCGCGTTACTGCCTCGCTAGGATTCGAACCGCGTAAAAGGCTTCGCTCACGCGGTTTCACAGTGAGCGGCATCGCCACGTGAGGGCGTCAGCCGTTTTACGTGGCTGCCTCGCTAGGATTCGAACCTAGACAGAGAGATCCAGAGTCTCTAGTGCTACCGTTACACCACGAGGCAAACAGGGGCCCAAAACGTACAGCAAGATTCGCTGGGTTCGCAAGCGGCGTGGAATCTGTGTTAGTTCTCGAGAACGACTTCTTCGCCCTCGTGCGCAGCTTTCACCGTAAGCTCTTTCCCGCTCTCCTGCACAAGGCGCTGGGCGTTTTCCACCATGGAATCGATCATGGTGTCGTCGTGATTGGGATCGTGATGGAAAAGGAAGAGCTTGCGGACACCCGCGTCGAGGGCGAGCGAAACAGCGGTCGTGACCGAGCTGTGGCCCCAGCCGATGTGACGTTGGTATTCTTCGTCGGTGTACTGCGCATCTAAAATCAAGAGGTCGCTGCCGTGGAGAAACTGAACGAGCTTTGATCGCTCCTCAGTCGCAGCCTTTTTGGTTTCTTCTGGCGTCATGTGATTGTTCTTGGCCGAGTGAAGAAATCCGTACGGCTCGTGGTCGGGGAGAAACGAGACCGATCCAGCGCTGGTGAAGAGACGATAACCGGCACAAATCCCGGGATGATTTACGAATATCGCGTGCACCTGCACTTTGCCGAGGGAAAATTTCATTTCCCGCAGCCGTCTGATGCCAATTCTCCCTGAGAGCTCGCGCATTGCGACCGGGAAAAATGGCGCTTTCATCGGTTCAGCCAGGATCTCGCTGAAGTCGGCGCCGGCACCGTCAAAGCCTAAAATGCCAATCTCGTTTTTTTGATCGTAAGCTGGCCTAAAAAATGGCACTCCCTGGATGTGGTCCCAGTGGGCATGAGTGATCAAGAGCGATAGCTTGATCGGTTCCGCGCCGAACTCTTTTGCCAGACTGATTCCGAGCGAGCGGATCCCGGATCCAGCATCCAGTACGATGATCTCGCCATCGGCGCGCACCTCGACGCAAGTGGTGTTTCCGCCATAACGCAGAGTCCCGGGACCGGGTACTGAGATGGAACCGCGTGTTCCCCAAAACTTGATTCGTGGGGGCGGTGCTAAGGCACTAGACATGGAGGGGACAGCGCGGATTCTGCCATGCGTTTGGGATGAAACCAAGTGTTTTTAGATGATAGCGGCGGTTCACCGCACCGCCCAGGCGATTGAGGTCAATCCCACTACCTAAAAGAAAATGGGGATGATCAAGATCGCCAGAATGTTGACGACTTTGATCATAGGATTGATCGCAGGGCCCGCAGTGTCTTTGTACGGATCGCCCACAGTGTCGCCGGTAACTGCAGCCGCGTGCGCAAAAGAGCCTTTGCCGCCGAGATTTCCTTCCTCAATAAATTTCTTCGCGTTGTCCCACGCAGCGCCGCCCGATGTCATTGCGATGGCGATGAACAATCCGGTCACGATGGTGCCGACCAATAGGCCGCCGAGCACAACCGCGCCCAGCGAGGGGATGCTCGCCACCACAATGACCGCAACCAACGGCAACAACGCCGGGACAATCATCTCCCGCAAAGCCGCCTTCGTCACGATGTCCACGCACGTTCCGTACTCGGGTCTGTCCTGTCCGGTCAGGATTCCCGGTTTGACTTGCAATTGCCGGCGCACCTCGCGCACCACAGCGCCGGCTGCCTTGCCCACCGCGTCCATACTAAAGGCGGTAAAGACGAATGGCAGAAGTCCACCTATGAAAAGGCCGATGATCACTTTCGGATCACTGAGCGAGAACTGAAACGAAAACACCTCGCCCCGACCTGTGATGTGGCCGCGCAATTCTTCCACGTATGATCCGAACAAAACCAGCGCGGCCAACCCCGCCGAAGCGATCGCATAACCTTTGGTGACAGCTTTCATGGTGTTGCCGACCGCGTCGAGTTCGTCTGTCACCACGCGGACTTCCTTGGGCAGATTGGCCATCACTGCCACGCCACCGGCATTGTCCGTGATTGGGCCAAATGAATCGAGCGAGATGATCACGCCGGCCATGGACAACATCGACATCACTGCAATCGCAATTCCATACAGCCCGGCGAAATGATAAGTAATCAGGATCGCCGCCCCAATGAACAGAACAGGCAGCGCCGTCGCGTGTTCTCCGGCCGCCAATCCTGCGATGATGTTCGTAGCGTGCCCGGTCTCGGATGCATGTACAATTTTCTGGACCGGCCGGAAGTGAGACGAAGTGTAATAATTCGTCAGTGCGACGATGACCGGAGTCATGATGAGACCAACCAAGGAAGCAAAATAGAGCTCGGCAGGTGATCGCAAGATACCATCGATGCTCACCCCGCCCGGAAAGAGATTGCGCGTAACCGGCCAAAATAGAACTGCGGAGACCAGCGCGTTGGTCATCACGGCACCCATCAACACCGCTGTAGGCTTACCGCGCGCCACGTTTACAAACAAAATTCCCAAGATCGCCCCCACCACCGAAATTCCGCCAAGCAGGAACGGATAAACGATTGTCGCTGGATTTCCGCCAATTGTTAGCAGCCCGGCTAGAATCGCACCGACCAAACTGACGGCATAAGTTTCGAAAACATCGGCAGCCATGCCCGCGCAATCGCCTACGTTGTCTCCGACATTGTCGGCGATTACCGCTGGGTTGCGCGGATCGTCTTCCTCCAGACCCTTCTCGATCTTGCCCACGAGATCGGCGCCTACATCGGCTGCCTTTGTGTAAATGCCGCCACCTAACCGTGCGAACACGCTGATAAGACTGCCACCCAAGGCGAGTCCCACCAGGCTGCGTATCGCCGCGTCACTCCCGATCAGATTTGCCGCGATCGTGTAGAAGATCGACACCGAGAGCAGTGCTAGCCCAACGACCAGCAAACCGGTTACCGAGCCGCCGTTGAACGCCATGCGCAACGCATTAAGCCGCGCAACACTGGCGGCCTGCGCTGTGCGCACATTTGCCAGCACGGCCACGCGCATGCCGATGAAGCCTGCTGCAAGTGAACAGAAGGCGCCGACCACAAATCCAATCGCCGTGGGGTGATCTTTGAAAACGAACAGCAAAATGAAAATCACCACCGCGATCACGCTGATCGTCTTAACTTGCCGATTCAAATACGCCTTGGCGCCTTCCTGTACGGCGGCCGAGATTTCCCGCATCCGTTCATTTCCCGATGGCGCCCGAGTCACTGCCGCGATCAAAAAAAAAGCGAACGCAAGACCGATTGCGGCACACACCATCGACAGTTGTACGCCTGAGTTGAGAATGTTTATGGCCAGGAAATTCATCATCGGGTCGCGCTGAAGCGCACGACTCTATTAAGAATTACAGCGCTGGCAAATGACTCACTTCAATTTCTCACGTCCATGCGGTTTTGTGAGATCGAGTAGCGGGCCGATGGGAACGATGCCAGTCGGATTAATTTCCGTGTGCGTGATGTAGTAATGACGCTTGATATGATCGAAGTTGACGGTGTCGGCGACGCCGGGCTGCTGATATAAATCCATCAGATAGCCCTGCAAATTCCGACAGTCGATAATACGGCGCAGATTGCACTTGAAATGGCCGTGATAGACGACGTCGAAGCGAATAAGGGTGCAAAAAAGTCGCCAGTCCGCTTCGACAATACGATCCCCGAACAAATACCGACTTTTCGATAAACGCGCTTCAAGTTCGTCCAGCGCTTCAAAAAGTCTGCGGCAGGCGATCTCATATGGCCGCTGGCGCGTGGCGAAACCAGCTCTGTAAACGCCGTTGTTTACATTGTCATGCAGAAAACCAGAGAGCTTCGGGTGCTCGGCTTCGATGTCTTTTGGAAAAAAATCGACTGCTTTGTTCTTGGCAAAATCATTAAACACGTCGTTGAACATGCGACAGATGTCGTCCTCACAATTGTTGACGATCCGCTTCGTTTGTTTGTCCCAGAGGACCGGCACGGTCACGCGCTGATCGAAATCTGGATCGGTTGCTTTGTAAGCTTCGCTCAAGAATTGGAAGCTGTTGATCGGGTCCGTTGATTCAAACGGCGCGCCGGGTGGTATTTTTCCAGATGGATCGCGAAACGCCCAGCCTTTCTCGTCCCGGATTGGATCGAGGATCGTCATGCCAATCGCCTCCTCGAGCCCCTTTAACTTCCGAAAAATAACCGTGCGACTGGCCCATGGGCAGGCCAGCGACACGTAAAGATGATAACGATCTTCGGCGGCGGCGTAACGGGTCGATCCGTCATTCGAGATCCATTCACGGAACGCGTCCTCCTGCCGCTGAAATTCTCCGGACTCGGTCTGCTCGGTGGGAAATTGCGCTTTCATTAAACACCAATCCGCCTTCGCACCAGGCTACGGCGGGACATGTGGACACCAATCAACACGGATGCATAAGACAACAACTTATTTGTGTCGATTGCGTTAATTCGTGGTTGGTCCACTCCGTTGACAGCGAAAAGCGCCAGTGGTACCGTCGCGCAAATTTACGCGGAAGTCCGCAAAACGCGGTTTCCCCATAGAGATTTGCATACGGTGTTAAACAGTCAGGTTTTGGTGCTCAACCGTCTCTGGCAGGCGGTGAACATCTGCACTGCCCGCCGCGCGTTTGCGCTGGTGTATGCGGGTCACGCCCAGATTGTCTCGTCCGATGAGCCGAACAATTTCATGACGCACGATTTCCAAAGCTGGCGCGATCTATCGGCGAACGCGCCCGACCACGAAGTGGTCACGACTATTTCGTTCAAGATTCGTGTCCCGCGGGTGATCGTGCTGCTGGTCTTCGATCGGCTTCCGAAAAAGGAAGTAAAGTTTACCCGCCACAACGTGTTCGAGCGCGACAAGAACACCTGCCAATACTGCGGCGACATTTTCGACCGCAGCGAACTCAACCTCGATCACGTCGTGCCGCGCGATCGCGGTGGGACCACGACATGGGAAAACGTCGTTTGTTCGTGCATCGCCTGCAATACGCGCAAGGGCAATCGGCTTCCGCGTGAAACGCACATGAGCCTGATCCGCAAACCCAAGCGGCCCAAATGGCGGCCGTTTGTTCAGATTACTTTTTCTGCTCCCCAGCACGACCTCTGGAAACACTTTGTCGATCTCGCTTACTGGAACGTCGAATTAAGCGATTAGAAACGCCGGCGTCTGGCCCAGACGTCATACCACGGCTCCAACGGTCGTTTCTTGTCAACGCTTCAATGCGTCAAAGATCGGTTGGGGATAAACACCCAGCCAAATCGTCCCGATGATCAACGCGCTGATTGCCAAACGTGACAACCCGTTCACGGAAATCTTGTCAACGTTGGCGGTGGATTGCCAGTACATGGCGCGAACGACCTTTAGATAGTAATAAAATCCGCAGCCAACGGTAATCACACCTACGATGACCAGCACGACCTGGCGCTGCAAAACCGCTGTGTAAAAGATATAAAACTTGCCCAAAAATCCCGCCGTAAACGGGACACCGGCGAGCGAGACCATCCCGATTAGCATCGCGAATGCGAGAAATGGCGAACGTTGGGCTAGGCCGTCAAAGTCGGAAATCTCGTCGCCGGTTTGCTGTGCGACAATTATTAAGACTGCGAAACTGAGCAAAGTCATCAGCAAGTAAGCCACAAGATAGAAAGTGACCGCGCGGGCATCGAAACAGACGACTCCGATAAGCAGATAGCCCGCATGCGCGATGCTGGAATAAGCGAGTAGCCGTTTCAGGTTCGCCTGCGGGAGCGCTGCGAGATTTCCGTAAATCAATGTCAGTAGCGCGATCAAGACGATCAGCCGTTGTGTTTGCGGCAGTGTCAGGAATGGCAGTAAAACCCGTAGCAGCACCACGAAGCCGGCCGCTTTCGAACCGACGGAGAGATACGCGGTCACCGGCGTGGGCGCACCTTGATAAACATCCGGCACCCAGATTTGAAACGGCACCGCCGCAATTTTGAAACCAAGCGCGACCAGAACAAACACCATGCCGAGCAGTGCTGCGCCGCGATCTGTAGCCGGATTCGCTAGCGCCTCGGCGACGCGGTGCAGATTGGTCTGGCCGGTCACGCCGAAAATCCACGCGATTCCATAGACGAGAAACGCCGTGGAGAGCGCGCTGAGCACCAGATATTTCGTGCCCGCCTCGAGGGTGATCGGATTGCGCCGGGTAAAACTGACCAGCACGTAAAACGAAATCGTCACCAGCTCCAGGGAGATGAAGATGAAGACGAAATCGATGGCTGAAACCAGGTACATCAGCCCGGCGCATGTGAAGATTGGCACTGCGAAAAACTCGCCCACTCCGTCTTGCGTCCCCGGAAAAGAGCTGCGCAGCACCGGGGCGTAGTCGATCATCATGATCAGTACGAAGATTGTGGTCAGCAGCGCGAATTGCTTGAAGAAGATCGATAGACGATCAGCGGTATAAAAACTCCAGAAACCGGTCGCTTGATTGGGCGAGGGTGACGGCGCGACGAAGAAGGTGCCGAGAAGAACAACCGCCAGGCCGGCAATTGCAGCGAAGGCCAGAATGCGTCTGTCGATTTTCGTGGCAAACGCTTCTACCAGTAAGATCACCATCCCCAGCACCAGCACTGCAATCTCAAGCATGGGCGTTGTGATCATTGCCGGTTGTAGCCACGCCCCTGTGGGGCGTCTTCTTCATACTGCGTCAGGATTCGCGGACGGCGCGCAGCGCCGTGGCTACAGCGCTGGGTACCTGTGAGATAGTTATTCGCCGTGAGATACGCGCGAAACCCAGGCGTGACGATTTGCACCAGCGCTTGCGGAAAGAATCCGAAGCAAAGAAGCGCGCCCACCAACAGCGCCACCGGCACACGCAACGCCGGTCGAAGATCGACAAGTTGTCTCCACTGGTCGTTTATCGTGCCCATGAACGTTTTGCGATACGCGCGCAGCATGTAAACCGTCGAGATTACCACTCCCCAGAGCGCAAGCACCGTGGCGATTTGAAAAATATGAAAGCCATTCATCGTCCAGCCGTTCTTGAACGCGCCGAAAAAGATCATGATTTCGCCGGCAAAGTTCGTGAAGCCGGGAAGACCGATCGCAGCGAATGCACCGAGCCCAAAAGCGAGTCCGGCGAAGGGCATCACTCTGGCAAGACCACCAAGTTCATCGAAGACCAACGTGCCCGTTCGCTGACGTAATTCGCCTGCAAGGGCAAATAGCAGCGCAATTGAAACACCATGAGCGAACATCAACACGGCCGCGCCGGTCACACCAAGAATGCCAGCACTGGCGATGCCGAGAAAGATGTAGCCCATGTGCATCACGCTCGAGTAACCGAGCATCCAATCGAGGCGCTTTTGAGCAATTGTGACCAGCCCGACGTAGATGATGTTTCCCAGCAACAGGACGACGAGCAGAGTCGTCCAGTGTCGCGCGCCCTCCGGCAGGAGGGGAATGGCCAGACGCAAAAGGCCGTACAGCCCAAATTTTTTTAGCACCCCCGCATGCAACATTGCCGCCGGCGCCGGAGCCGACGCGTAAGCTTCCGGCGCCCATGTGTGAAACGGGAAGAGCGAAACGAGAATTCCAAAACCAATAAGCAACAAGAGATAGATGTGATGTTGTGCATCTGCTGCAATTTGGCCCAGTGAAGCTGCAACCGTTAATGCACGAATGTCAAAGCTGCGCAATGGGGCCGGAACGCTTTGGTAAAGCAAGATCAAACCCAGCAGCAGAACAAAACTTCCGATCGCCAGATAGATTGTGATTTTCCATGCTGCTGCCACCCGATTCCCCGTCCCCCACATTCCGATCAACAAAAATGTGGGAATGAGCGCCAGCTCGTGAAATGCGTAAAAGAAAAATAAATCGAGTGATGCAAATGCGCCGATTGCGCCGCCGGAAATGAACAAAAGACAGGCGTAGAACGCATTTTCATGTTTGTCGATCGGGCCGGCGAACCACACCGCGGCGGGTGTGACGATGGCGGCAAGTAGCACCATGATCAGACTCAAGCCGTCGATGCCCGTCGTGAAGCTTAGTCGCCACTCGGGGGATATGGTAAACGACGTGACGTGTTGAAAATCGGGTTGGCCGTAGCCAAAAGACGCCAGGAGAAACAGCGCCGCGGCAAACGTCAAAACCGACGCGGCTAATGCCGTCTTGCGCGCAGGCGCGCCAACCATGATCAAGATGGCGGCAATGATCGGACAGAAAATGGTAAAAAGGACCATTAGCGGAAGGGGAAGAGGTTAGAGGTTTGTTTGCCCACGAAACACACGAAAAGCACGAAAATTTCAGAGGCGGAGATCAACGGGTTCATGGGTTCTGGCCAAGAGGCGCTCGTACTCCATTCTCAGATAGTGGCCAAAGTTCACGAGCAGACCTAGCTTGCAGCCCGTGGCGCTGAGGTAGTTCAGAACTTGCGCGCGATGTTCATCAATCAATTCCGAGACCGCTTTGATCTCAAGGATGATCTTGTCGTAGCAGATGAAATCCGGATTAAATGTTTGAACCAAAGTGCGGTCGCGGTATTGCAATGTTTGCAGCGGCTTTGAGAGGAATGGAACCCCTTGGAATTCCAGCTCAATTTCCAGACACTCGTGATAAATCGGTTCGTGAAAACCGCACCCCTTGTCCTTATAGACGGCAAAACAGGCCCCGATAATTGCGTAGCTTTCGTCCTTACAAATCAATTCTGCTTTTTCTTCTTTTGGTGTCATTCCGTGTGTTTCGTGGGCTAAAATTTTGGAGCTAAAATTTCACGAACGGAAGACGGCGAAATAGATGATGGCAACAACACCCAAACCAAACAAGAAGAGGTAAGCTTGCAGATTTCCCACTTGAACCAGCCGCAAGAGAGCGCCGATGCCCCAGGTCCCACGACTGCTCCCTCCCACCGCGCCGGCATCGATGATCCATCGATCAAAGAAAGCTGACACGCGTGCGAGGAGTTCCTGCGTCCAGTAAATCAGCCAGCCATAGAACTCGTCGAAATAAAACTTGTGACGTAACAGCTTGATATCTACCGGTTCAACGGCCCGGTTGCGGTAAAGAGCAATCGCTAGCCCACTTCCCGCAATCAACGCGACGATTGCAAGCGCGGGAACAAGGATTGCGACTTC
>QHNK01000194.1 GCA_003218415.1 Verrucomicrobiota bacterium
CACCGAGTTCCTCTATTTGAATCGAACCACTCTGCCAACCGAGGACGAACAATATGAAACTTATCGAAAAGTCGCGGAGCGCGTCCGGCCCAATCCGCTGATTATTCGAACATTTGATCTCGGCGGCGATAAGTTGGCTCCGGGTACAGTAGATATCGCCGACGAGTTAAACCCATTTCTTGGCTGGCGCGCGATTCGTTTCTGTCTCGAGAACATGGACATCTTCAAGACGCAGTTGCGCGCGATTCTGCGTGCCAGCGCCGTCGGCAACATAAAAATCATGTTTCCGATGATCTCCGGGTTGGATGAATTGCGCCGTGCAATCGCCGTCCTCGACGAGTGCAAAAAGGAATTGGGCAGCTCCGAAATCGACATGGCCGAACGACTCGAGGTTGGCGCCATGGTAGAGATCCCAAGCGCAGCCATCTGCGCAAGCGTGCTCGCACCCGAGGTTAATTTTTTAAGTATTGGAACAAACGATCTGATTCAGTATGCGCTTGCGGTCGATCGCGTGAACGAGAAGATCGCGCATCTTTACGAGCCGACCCATCCGGCAATACTGCGTTTGCTCAAGATGATCGCCGATGCAGCCCACGCCAATAATATCTGGGTGGGCGTCTGCGGAGAAATGGCAGGAGATGTCGCGCTCGTCCCGCTCTTGCTGGGTCTCGGCATGGATGAGCTGAGCACGGCGGCGATCCTGGTTCCGAGAGTCAAGCGCGCCGTGCAGAGTCTGGCTATTCCCGAATGTCGCGAACTGGTGGAGGAAACGTTCAAACTGAACACCGCGTCAGAAATTCTGGCCCGTTGCCTGGAATTAGCGGACAAACGCTACGGCGATTTATTGGGCTGAGCTGAAGCGGCGGTCTGTGAGCGCTAGCTCTGGCGACTTCGGCGGTCGCAGACCGCCGCTACAAAATCACTCTTCGGTTTCCGGGTCCGGCCTTAGTCCCTCTTCCTCCATTTTGCGCAAGACGTCGCTCATATCGTCCACTTCGTCCCAGACGTCCTGACTCACATAAATAGGCGCCTTCTGCTGAGTGGCCATGGCAATGCAATCGCTCGGGCGCCCATCAAGCTCGATGATCTTTTTCTGTTGCAACTCGTTTTGGACCCGGATGATGACCCGCGCGTAGTAGGTGGCATTTTTCAGATCATTGATGATGACTCGATCGACTTTTGCGCCGAGAGCCGTCATTAAATGCGCCATCAGATCGTGGGTAAGCGGGCGCTCCTTGGTGATATGACGCATGAACATCGTGATCGCGCTGCCTACCGTTTGATCGACATAGATGATGAACACTTTCTCGTTATTGCCGATAAACACTGCGCACCCGCCGCTTGTCGGCAACACTGCCCGCACCTGCACTTCGATCACCGTCTTGTTCACGAGCGAACGTTATCCGCAGCGAAATGAAAAACAAGCGGCGCCCTTCATTCGTCCCATTCGTCTCATAATAAGTGGCATGAAAATTTGATTCTGCGGGCTTGAATGTTAGACACGCTGATTGAATATGCGGTTTGCGGTTTGCGGCCGCGTGACAAATCGAAATGAAAACAGAGTGGGACCTTGAGTCCGCTATCGCCACATACAACGTGGATGGATGGAGCGAGGGTTATTTTACTGTCAACAGCTCCGGCAACGTCGAAGCAAAGCCATTACAGGATAATGGTGGCTCGATCGACATCCTCGCAGTGGTAAACGAAGCGCGCGCCAGGAACCTCAGTTTTCCGTTGCTGATTCGGTTTCAAGATTTGGTCCGGCACCGCGTCGAATCAATTAATCGCGCGTTTCAAAGCGCGATCTCTGAGTTTGGTTATGGCAATCAGTATCGCGGCGTTTTTCCCATCAAAGTCAATCAGCTGCGCGAGGTGATCGAGGAAATCATCGATGCGGGCGAACAATTTCATTTCGGGCTCGAGGCGGGCAGCAAACCGGAGCTGGTTGCCGCACTTGCCATGCAGAAAGACCACGAGAGCTTGATCATCTGCAACGGCTACAAAGATCCCGCTTTCATTCGCATCGCGCTGCTTGGCCGCAAACTTGGCAAATCGGTCATCATCGTCGCCGAAAAGCTGGAAGAGCTGGAGCAGATCATTCGCGCGTCAAAGGAGGTCGGCCTCGAGCCATACATTGGCATTCGCGCTCGTTTGTATAGCAAAGGCTCTGGCAAATGGTCGCCCAGCGGCGGCGAGAATGCCAAATTCGGTCTCGACACCACCAATCTCGTGGCTGCCAGTCAGATGTTGAAAGAGGCCGGGCTGACGCATTGCCTTAAGCTCCTTCATTTCCACGTCGGCTCGCAGGTGCCGGACATTTCGACAATCAAACGAGCTGTGCGCGAAGGCGCGCGCTACTACGCAAAGCTTTGCAAACTCGGCCACGAACTCGGGTATCTCGATGTCGGCGGCGGTCTCGGCGTGGATTACGATGGATCGCGCAGTGATTTCGATAGCTCGACCAATTATTCGCTGCAGGAATACGCCAATGACGTTGTCTGGAACATCATGGACGTGTGCGATTCCGAAGGCGTTTCACATCCGATCATTGTAAGTGAAAGCGGGCGCGCCATTGTCGCGCACCATTCCGTGCTGGTGCTCGAAGCGTTTAGCTCGATCGAAAAAACTGCGCCGAAACTCAAAGTCGAAGTCGCAGAGAAAGATCATAAACTGGTGGGCGACATCCTGGACGTGAAACAGCGTCTGAAGCGTGGAAATCGGTTGGAAAGCCTTCACGACATTCAACAGATAAAGGAGGAAGCGCAGCAAACGTTCGATCTTGGCCTGCTGGATCTCGAATCCAAAGCGAAGATCGACACCGTTTACTGGCAGGTCTCGCATCAGATCGTCAACATGCATCGCGGCCTGCGCTACGTACCCGACGAAGTAAAGCAGCTCGAAACGACCTTGGGCGATCAATACATTTGCAATTTTTCTGTGTTTCAGTCGCTGCTTGATCACTGGGCGCTCGGCCAGCTGTTTCCCATCATGCCGATCCATCGTCTCACCACGCCGCCTGATCGGCACGGCACCATCGTGGACATCACTTGCGATTCCGATGGCAGAGTGTGCAAGTTTATCGACCTGCAGGATGTGAAGGAAACGTTGCCGCTGCACCGGATTCACCCTGGAGAAATTTATTACCTCGGCGTTTTCATGGTGGGCGCTTACCAGGACATCATGGGTGATCTGCACAATTTGTTTGGTCGTGTCACGGAGGTTCATGTTTTCCTCGATCCCGATGAAGAATCGGGCTGGTACATCGAGGAAGTCATCGAGGGCAGCACCATCGGCGAAGTGCTTGCCATGACGCAGTGGGACAAAGTCGAATTAATGCGGTTGTTAAAAGCTCAGGTCGATGCCGCCATTAAAACCGATCGACTCAAGCCAAACGATGCAATGAAGCTTCTTTCAGACTACGAGCGTCTCCTGCAGGAGTACACATATCTCACTCTCAACGGCACGAGACCATCACCGCAACCAGGCAGTTGGCTGCCGCTGAGTTGATGGTAGGGTCGGCGCGCTGCGCCGTCCGGACGCCGCAGCGCGCCGTCCTCTCGCTCTGCCTGCTCAACTTGTCATTCCGAGCGAAGTCGAGGAATCTCTCGATGTACATATGACAGAACCTTCGCCAACCTCGATCAGGGACGCTTTGCAAAGCACCGCGCCCACCGGCGCGATTCAGGTCCAAGGCTGGGTGCGGACGCGGCGGGACTCGAAAGATTTTTCATTTATCGAGGTGAATGATGGCTCCTCGTCGCGCAATCTTCAGATCATCGCGAGAAGCTCGTTGCCAAATTACGCTGCGGTGCAGCGGCTTACCACCGGCGCATCGATCAGCGTGACTGGGGCGCTGGTCGCTTCGCAGGGTAAAGGACAAAAATGGGAACTGGCCGCGGATAACATCGACATTCTGGGAACGGCCGACGATTCCTATCCGCTGCAGAAAAAGGGGCACACTCCTGAATTTCTTCGCGAAATTGCTCATCTGCGGCCCCGCTCGAATCTTTTCAGTAGTATTTTTCGCGTGCGGAGCCGGCTTGCGTTTGCCGTGCACCAGTTTTTTCAGGAGCGCGGTTTTGTTTTCATCCACACGCCGATTATTACCAGCAGCGATTGCGAGGGAGCAGG
>QHNK01000195.1 GCA_003218415.1 Verrucomicrobiota bacterium
CTGAAATTCCCACGATCTGGCCATTATCATTAATCGCCGTGGCGGCTCCTGAGGTGTCGCCGGGGATCAGAGGCAGGTCTTGGATCTGGTCTGGTGGTCCCAGTGTCCACATGGCTGGCCGAAACTGGAGGACTTGTGGCGAGACGCACGCCCCGTCATGAACACCATTCTCCGCCCACCCGACCACCTGACCCAAATTGTTGGCTCCTGTGGCAAAGCCATTATTTCCTCCAGGAAAATTGGGCAGTCCCCTCATTTGGCCCAGGCTCTGTTCCCAAACGAACCCGAGGTTGATATAGCCAACGTTGTTAGGCGTACTGTAGAAAGCCGCGCTACTCCAGCTCTCGCCGAGCGGCTCCGGATCGGCAGTTTGCGAAATACCTACGATGACGCCTTGGGTATTTTTAACGTTCCATGTGACGCTGCTGTTTGGTCCGCCAAGTGTGCCCAGGTCCGAGAGCAAGCCGCTTCGCCACAGCGTAGCGTGCCGGTTCCTATCCGGCAGTCTGGAATAGCCTGCCACCCAACTCTGGTCATTGATGCTGTTTCCCCCGCTACTCGTGCCGCCGAAATCGGGCAGGTTCGACACCTGGTATTGCAGTTTTGCCTTTGTCTGTACTGGTCCCTGTGCAAGCACCGGCGCTAGCGTCGCTCCGCAGCAGACAGCAGCCAGAATTACTAAAAGATTTTGGCTAGTTCTTTTGGTTATGAATTGTGTTGTCATATTTTTTCTCCTTTGTTGAATTTTTATGACGACACATTAGGGACTAGTTTTAAGTCACCACCAGAGCCACTTCGCAGGTTTCGTACAAGCCACTTCGCTTGTAAGTCAGTAGCGAATCCCGCGACGAGAATCAGCGGTTCTTCGCAGGATCAGATGGCAGAAGAATTGACCGGCGGCGCGATTGAGCGCGCCTCCCAAGGGTGGCAGTTTGCCGAAATTGCTTACTTCAATTTCGAATTGAGTGTCGCGGCGAACTTACTAAGACCTTCGCGAATTTGCGCACGCGACCATGCGGCGAACCCGAAAGTGAGCGCGGCCTCCGGCTCTGCTTTCATAAAACACGACGACAACGGCGATGGCCGGATACCAATCTCAGTGCAGACGCGCGCAATCAGGGGCATCTGTTCTTTCTGTCGAACCCAGGCGACGAAATGCAGTCCAGCCTCCGGAATTTCGAGAATGAAGTGCTTACTCAACAGTTTGTTAAATTGTTCGATAAAGAATTCTCGTCGGTCAGAATATAATTTCCGCATCCGTTTTATGTGACTCAGGAAAAATCCCTCGGTTAGGAATCGAGCCAGTGTCGCCTGATCTATGGCGGGGGAATGTTGGTCCATCACAGCCCGAATCTTGATCATTGGTTCGACCAATTGCTCTGGCGCCAGGATATAACCCAGCCGCAATGATGGATAGAGGATCTTGCTCATTGTACCTGAGTAGATGACACGCCCGACATTATCGAGGCCCTGCAAACACGGGAGTGGGGGACCGGTATAACGAAATTCTGAGTTGTGATCGTCCTCGAAAATGTAAGCATCGCAGGCGCGCGCAAAATCGATCAAAGCCGTCCTTCGCGCGAGGCTCATCGTCGTGCCGAGCGGGAACTGATGGGACGGCGTCACGTAAATTATCTTAGGGGAGCGCTGTTTCGACGGCCGCGCGATCGTGATTCCCTCCCGGTCAACAGGTCTTGGGACCACCGTCGCCCCGGCGAAGCCAAAGGTTCGGCGGGCCTGGTAAAATCCCGGATCCTCGATCCATGCGACCTCACCCCGATTTACCAGGGCCATCGCGCTGATCATCATTGCTTGCTGCGTTCCAGCGGTGATGATGATCTGATCTGGATGACAGCGTGCGCCCCTGTAATCGCCCAAATAAGTTGCCAATGCCTTCCGCAGGTCGGGATCGCCACGGCTTGATGCGTACTGGAGCAGATGCGCTCCTTTTTGTGCGAGGACTTGTGCTCTAAGTCGTTCCCATATTTCGATCGGAAATTCATCAAGCGCCGCGACAGCGGGAACAAAGGAAACACCAGGCGGCCCGGCTATTCCGAAATCGAACTGTTTTCCGACCCGTTGGTCCGGAATATTTTTTACTCGATGGGAAAGGCGAGGCGCGCGCTCTGTATGTGGTGCTGCTTTCGCCGTTCGCGCACCCAAGAAAGTTTCGGGCAATGGCTCGGATACGAATGTGCCGGATCCAATTTTCGATTGAAGATAGCCTTCGGCATGAAGCCTCGAGAAAGCGAGATTTACAGTGAATCGCGATATTCCCAAATCGGCGGCCAGCGCGCGAGAGGAGGGAAGTCGAGACGAGTTATTGTTGAAGCTTCCCGATACCAGTTCATCGCGAATCTGGCGGTAAAGTTGTTGATGCAGTGGTTCGGCCGCAGCGCGATCCAGACGAACCATTTCAAAAGCGAGGATCGAATGGCGGCGCCGCTTCTTCTGACTTGAGTTTCTATTTGTAACTCGTTTCACGATTCGGATTGTAATCACCGAGACTGCCGGTCGCCGCAAGTCGCCGCCCAAGTGGTCTGGCCATTTCACTTTAAGTGGTCTGTTGACACTTTGCCACTCGGTCAGAAGCTTTCCTTGCAATGCAAACTCAGAATCCATGTAGCGATTACGTCGAGACGAAAGGTCTCATTTATTTTGCGCGAATGCTGGACAAGATTCGGATGAAGGCAACGGGCAAATTGCCGCCCGGATATTTTACCGGTGTAGAAGATCCGACGCATTTCGATGCCCGTTGCACGAGATTTCTCGCAGTAAATTACGATGAGCTTGTTGAGCAAACGCTGCGAGGCGGATCGGATGAGGAAATCCTTGAATGGTGTTTTGCGCGTGGCCGCCGGCCCAGCGAAGAGGAAATTTCTGTCTGGAATGCCTTTCTTAGAAAGCGTGGCTGGCGAGACGAAGCGAGCGAGGAACTAACCGAGTCGAAGAAGGAAGCGGGTTTTGGAGATCGTGACGACATTCAAACGTGGGTGGACCTGCACAACGCTGAGGAAAGAAGAACGCCACGTGCGGTTTTCTCTGACTAAATTTCGAGTGGCATAGACGTCCGTTGCGAAATTTGGGCAATTAGAGATTCCTCGACTTCGCTGGAAATGACCGAAGGAGAAACAAAACGCCGGATGTCGATCTCGCGATTCGTCATCCGGCATTGCAGTCGATGTGCAGCAAAGACTGAATTGTGCGTTACCGTCTTTCGTCCTTTGAAGCTCCGGTTTCTTTCGATCCCAGAGTCTTCACGGCATATCCATGAATGATCAATTGATTCACTCATGGAGTTAGCCGTCGACCTACACTTCAGAAAATTCGAAATCCGAATATCGAAATTCGAAACTCTGAAGAGTTACTCCTTAGAAAGGAGGTGATCCAGCCGCAGGTTCCCCTACGGCTACCTTGTTACGACTTCATCCCAGTTACCGCTCATAGCGTAGGCGGCTGCATCCTTGCGGTTAGCGCGCCGACTTCGGCTACAAGCGACTCCCATGATGTGACGGGCGGTGTGTACAAGGCCCGGGAACGTATTCACGGCGTCGTAGCTGATACGCCATTACTAGCGATTCCGGCTTCATGAAGTCGAGTTGCAGACTTCAATCTGAACTGGGCCCAGT
>QHNK01000114.1 GCA_003218415.1 Verrucomicrobiota bacterium
CGCTTCGCCAGAAACTGATCAAGGCGCAGCTTCGCGTCATTTTCTGTGACGATAAACTCGATCGGCTTCGAATCTTTCAATGTTTCCGAAGTAGATCAGAGCAAGAGCATGAGCAAGAGTAAGAGCCAGAATAGGAAGCAGAGCGGGGATGAACAAATCTCGCGCCTGAGAGTCAGATTTTAGACGAACGTTGCCAGGGAGCCTCTTTCGCACGATCTTTTCTGCACATGGCACAAGACCCGTCACCACCACCGTTTCCTTCACCGGAAGAGCTGAAGGCCAAGATCACGGAGTTCATGAAACAGAACTTCGGCGATCGGGTTTCGGTTGCGACCTTTGCCGAGCCGGAGCCGGCGACAGCAGAAGAGGATGAAAAACCTGACAAAGTCGACCATAATGAATTCGAGTTCAATCTCCTGCCTCGCGACATCAAAGCGCACCTTGATCGCTTCGTGATCAAGCAAGATGAAGCGAAAAAGGTCCTCGCGATTGCCGTTTGCGACCATTACAACCACGCCAAT
The DNA here is from genome assembly GCA_003218415.1 of Verrucomicrobiota bacterium. Classification (GTDB taxonomy): domain Bacteria; phylum Verrucomicrobiota; class Verrucomicrobiia; order Chthoniobacterales; family UBA10450; genus Udaeobacter. The sequence continues at coordinate 522 of QHNK01000114.1, forward strand.
TACCTGCGCCGGCTTGAGAAAGAAGACGCCAGGCGGGCGCAGGAGATCGAATACATCAAGCAAAATGTGATCTTGGTCGGGCCGACCGGGGTCGGCAAAACGTATTTGATCAAACACATCGCCGACCTGATCCAGGTGCCGTTTGTAAAGGCGGACGCGACGAAGTTCAGCGAGACTGGCTATGTCGGCGGTGATGTGGAAGATTTAGTGCGCGAGCTGGTCCACAAAGCCGACGGCGACGTGAACCTGGCGCAATTCGGAATCATTTACATCGATGAGATCGATAAGATCGCTGCAGCCGGAAATTTGATTGGGCGGGACGTGAGCGGGCGCGGAGTGCAGACCACACTCTTGAAATTGATGGAGGAAACGGAAGTGCCCGTCCGCAGCATGAACGATCTTCAGGCGCAATTACAGGCTGCATTCGAATTTCAAAGGCGCGGCAAGGCAAAACGCGAGACGATCAACACGCGGCACATTCTCTTCGTGGTGAGCGGTGCGTTTGAGAAGTTGAAAGAACAGGTGGCGCGACGCGTTCGGCAGGCACAGATAGGATTTCGGGCCGAGCCGGTTCAGGTGATGGACAATGAGCTCTTCCAGCACGTAACCACTCAGGATTTTATTGAGTACGGGTTCGAGCCGGAATTCATCGGCCGGTTGCCTGTGCGAGTGGTTTGTGAGGACCTCGACGCAGACGATCTTTTCAACATCATGAAGTATTCCGAGGGCAGTTTGCTCCGGCAATACGAGCGAGCGTTTCGCGCTTATGGGATCGAGATCAGTTTCGAGGACGAAGCGCTGCGACTGCTGGCCGAGGCCGCCGCAAAAGAAAAAACCGGCGCGCGTGGATTACTCACGGTGTTTGAGAAGCTGTTCCGCGACTACAAATATTATCTGGCTGGATCGGGCCTGAGCCAGTTGCGCGTGACCGCGGCGCTGGTGCGCGAGCCGCAGCACGTGCTTGATCGCTTAAAGGTTGAGGGACACAAACTGGAGAAGCAAATGCTCGAAGCCGGTGCCCGTCAATTCGCCGAGAAATTCAGCAACGAGCACGGATTGGAAATTGTTTTTGATGAAGCGGCAATTCGGCGCCTGGTCGAGCGCGCGCAAGCTGAGCGGATGAACATGAGTGATCTCTGCTTTCATTTATTTAAGGATTACCAATTCGGATTGAACCTGATCAAAAAGAACACGGGCCAAACGAAATTTGTTCTCAATACCGGTGCAATCGACGCTCCAGACAAGTTCTTGAGCGAACTTGTGGTGCAATCCTATTACCCGGCTGCAATCGCACAAAAAGCTTGATTGTCGATGAAGCGATTGCTGATCACAACGCTCATAATCGGAGTCGCCGTGGCTCTGGGCGTCGGCGCGCTGCACGCCAGCAAGACCATAGCGGGTTTTGAGGCTCTCGGTTCACAGCTTGTCTCCGACTATGCGGCCGCGACGCGAATCGTCGGTGAAAAATGGCAATACGTTTTTGTCCTGCTGATTGCTCTTGGTGTCTCCTGGCTCAGTCTGAGCAACGTTCCACACTGGCGAAGCCGTCTGTTGCTTGGTTTGTTTTTCGTGGAGCTATTTGGCCTGTCCTGGGTCTGCTCGCTTTACCGGATATTTTTCCAGCCGATTCCGTCCGTTCTTGCACTGGCATTCGCACTGGCCATTGCGGAAGGCTGGTCGGCTTTTTTGCGGAGGGACCGCTCGCATCTGGTGCGAACGTTCTTTGGCGATCGCCTGTCGAACAAAGAATTTCGCCGCCTTAATGACGGGAGAACTCCGTTTGATCCTCAGCCGAAAACATACGAAGTAAGCGTCGTAGTCTGCGATATCGGCAACAAACTTGCATTCGCGGAAGATTCTGAGCCTGCGGCCTTCGCTGAAGCGACGGCAAAGTTTATTCGCGAGACCGCTGAGCATCTCACGAACGAAGGCGCTTACCTCCAGGCCGCTGACGGGGAAGGCGTGGTCGCCTTTTTTGGATTTCCAATTCCGGATACTGAGCACGCCCAGAAAGCAGTCCGCGTTGTCCTGGATATGATGAAAAATTTTCGCGAGCGCCCGACGGATAGCGAAGACATTTTTGCCAATTCGGACATCTGCGCCGGGGTTAGCTCTGGTGCGATAATTGCCGGTGCGCTGAAGGACAGCCAGCGCCCTCTGCTGCTGGCGAGGGGTGAACCCATTGAACTGGCGCGCAGATTCTGCGCCCTCAATCATTTCTACGGATCAAACGCCCTGATGGACACGCCTACGTTTGATCGGGTGAGTGACATGGTTGTCGCGCGGCCGATTGATTTTGTGAGCGGGCTGAATTCGCATGATCGGCATGAAATCTACGAGCCGCTTTGGCTTACTGCCGATGCCAAACCGGAACACATCGCGCGCCGGGACTCTTTCTGGAGCGGCGTGGTTCTTTATCGAGAGAAGCGCTGGGCGGAAGCCTACAACGAATTTCAGAAGGCGCGGGGCTCCGAGGAGGAAGAGGATCCGCCATTGCAATTTTATTTGCGGAGGCTGGAGCCGCTTCTTCTTCAATTGACGGAATCGCCCGTGGAGTAAATCTGACCGCGTTTTGAGAAGGACGGAATATCCAGCGGCAATCCGCAATTTGATTGCACAACTGCGGCAAATGCCGGGAGTCGGCCCTCGTTCCGCGGAGCGAATTGCGCTCTGGATGGTGCAGGTGCGCAACGATCAACCGGAGCAAATTGCGCGGGCTGTCACAGACACGCGCCAGTCGATTCGGCCCTGCAGTCTGTGCGGATTCTTTGCTGCCGGTGAAATCTGCGAAATATGCGCGGACTCCTCGCGCTTAATGGAGTTACTCTGCGTCGTAGAACAACCAACTGACATTCTTCCTCTGGACAAGACCGGTGCCTTCCGTGGTCGTTACCATTCACTCGGAGGCAAAATTTCGCCGCTCGATCACGTCGGCCCTGAAGATTTGCGTATCAAAGAACTATTGGAACGGGTCGATCACGAAAAAATTTCTGAAATCATTTTCGCGCTGCCTGCCGATGTGGAAGGCGAATCCACTACGAACTACATTGTCGATCTTTTGAAGAGCAAACCGGTCACGCTCACGCGGATTGCCCGTGGCATTCCAGCTGGCGGCGGCCTCGAATCGGCTGACGAACTAACGCTTTCAGCTGCGCTCTCGGGGCGCACGAAACTGTAGCGCGTGGTCATGCCGAGTCGCGAAGACGGCGAGGGACCTCACAGTGTCGAACACAGTTACGCAAATGTTCGTGTATGTTGCACTGCGGATGTGAGGTCCCTCACTCCGTTCGGGATGACACAGTTGCAGCAACATTGAGCGCGGTCGCGTCGCTCGATTTAACTTTTGTAACTTTTTGAACGTTGTAACTTTGTTGGATGTCTTGTGCGAAAATTGATCCGGCGTTGCACCAGGCGCATAAGCCGCCGTGGATCAAGGTGCGGGTGCCGTCGAATCCAGTTTTCTTTTCAACGAAAGCGCTCATCTCCGATTTACACTTGCACACGGTTTGCGAGAGCGCCCAATGCCCAAATCGCTGGGAATGCTGGAGCCAGGGCACGGCCACTTTCATGATCGCAGGCGATCGTTGCACGCGTGCGTGCGGATTTTGTGCGGTCACAACGGCCAAGCCTTTCGCGATTGAGGAAGACGAACCGCAGCGCGTGGCTGAGGCGGTGCGCCGGATGAAGTTAAAGCATGTGGTGATTACTGCCGTCGCGCGCGATGATCTCAAAGACGGCGGCGCCAATCATTTTGCCTGCACAATCACAGCGATTCGGGAAATGGATTCTTCAATCGTTGTCGAAGTACTGGTTCCCGATTTCCACGCGCAGGATTGGTGCATCCAGATCGTGCTCGATGCCCGCCCTGACATTTATAATCACAACATGGAAACGGTGGAACGCCTCACGCCGCTGGTGCGCTCACGCGCAAAGTATGGGACGTCCTTGCGAGTCTTGCGCCGGGCGAAAGAACTTTCGCCCAGCGTTGTGACGAAGAGCGGCGTCATGCTCGGCCTCGGCGAAAAAGAGACTGAACTTTTTCAGACGATGGACGATTTGCGCGAGCTCGGCTGCGAAGTGCTGACCATGGGCCAGTATCTCCGCCCAAGTCCGAAACACTTGCCCGTCGTTGAATACATCACGCCCGAGCAGTTCAATTATTACGGCGATATCGCGCGCACAAAGGGTTTTCTCTACGTCGCTTCAGGTCCGCTGGTTCGCAGCTCGTACCACGCGGCGGATTTTCACCCAGTAGTGCGCCGATGACGGACGCGGCCCAGGAACGGCTTGCTCAGATTCGTTCTCAAACCGTTGCAGTGATTCCGGCGTATCACGACGAAAAACATATTGGGGACATCGTTCGTCGAACCGCACAGCAACTCGATCACGTGCTTGTGATTGATGACGGGTCAAACGACGAGACCGCACAACGCGCGCGCGAAGCCGGCGCTGAAGTCATTGTTCACAGTCAAAACCGTGGCAAAGGCGAAGCCATCAAGACCGGATTACGGCACTGCCTGGCTCGAGAAGTCACATGGCTGATCCTTCTTGATTCCGACGGGCAGCATCTTCCCGAGGAGATCGAGCGGTTTTTGTCAGCGGCAGCCTACGCGACACAGCCCATGCTTTTCGTCGGCAATCGCATGGATAATGCGAGCGCAATGCCATTCATCCGCCGCGTCGTGAATCGTTATATGAGCAGGCGGATTAGCCACCTTTGCGGACAAAGAATTCCAGACACGCAGTGCGGTTTTCGCATGTTGCACCAACAATTGATTCCTGAGCTGCTTGGCGGGGGAGACCGATTCGATTACGACACAGAAGTGCTCATTATCGCCAGCCGCAAACGCTACCGGATCGAACCAGTCCCGATTACGACTGTTTACTCCGATCAGGTGAGCAACATCCATCCCGTGCGCGACGCGTTTCGTTTTTTCAAATTGATGCGGCGCTATAAAGCCAGCCGGACCTAATGTGATGTGCCTCAAGGCTTGGCTTTAATCTTGAGAAAAGTCTTGACAGTTTTATTCGTTTTCCCTTAAGACGTTTGTCCTAAGGGGGAATGCGAGTCCCGTCTTAACCCTTCACATCCCTATGAAAAAGAAATCTACTTCCGAGTCGGCATTCTTTAATCTGCGTGTTTTAATCGGTATGTTTGTTTTGCTAGCCGGCGTCTTTCTGGCGCTACTGGGCTTTGGCACGTTCTCGGCACAAGCGCAGCAGAATTACACTACAACCAACTCCATCGACCCCCTCGTCCCTGCCGGGTTCGATTGTTCCAAGATTCACGAGTTGGGCATCGATAAGCAAGAGAACCTTCGGGCGGGAGCCATCATGATTTTCTGCGGCGAGGCACCGGGAGGTTCAGCTTCCCCTCTCGGCAAGTTTTTCTATGCTATCCAGAGACTGTTGTCCCCCCTGGCGTACGGAACCACGGATGTGGACCTGGTCACCGGCGCCGAGATTTATCCCAACATTACTCAATCGGAAACATTCACTGCCGGCAATCCAGATAACCCTAACCAGATCGTGGTTGCCTATAACGACTCGCGAGGCCGCAACGCCAGCCCTATCAACATCTCCGGCGCATCGGTCTCGACTGATGGGGGCAACACCTTTGTTCGCCTCGCCAACGGTACCGGCCAAAGCCCGTTCTCCAATACGGTGGGCGATCCTGTTATTCTGTACAACCGCCCAACCGCTACTTGGTTTACCATCTGGCTCGACGGCGGCTGCGGCGGTCAGGGCCTCGGTGGATATAAGTCCACGGCCCCATCGAACGCGAATAGCTGGACCCATTATTGCATTCACACCAACAACAACGACGACCGGGAATCTGGCTGGGCAGACAACAATCCGTCCTCTCCTTTTTATGGGCGGATGTACACGTCTTGGAACGACTTCAATGTTGGGGGAGGCGCCCTGTTTGTCCGCTACACGACTGACAACGGTCTTACTTGGACCAACGCGCGGCAGATCACCACCGGCACGCCTTTTATTCGCGACGTGCAGATCACTGGCGACCTCGCTACGGGCGCCGTATACGTCGCCGGCATGAACGAAGGGGGCGGTGGCCTCACTACTCGCTCGAACCTCATCTTCAGGTCAACCGACGGCGGCAACACTTGGACAAACACCTACAGCGGGCCCACTTTCAACGGTCCCGGCCGTGGCGCTTCGGGCTATTTCGCCACCATGTACAACAACCCCGCTTACTGGCGACATATGGGCTGGGGTGAGCCTGCTGCTCTCAATGGCGTAGTTCACTACGTTTACGCCGCCCGAAACACCGCCAACGGCGACGCCGGCGACGTCTTCTACATTCGCTCGACCAACGGTGGCGTAAGTTTCGGCGCCCCCTTCATGCTCAACAGCAACACCGATGCCACCAAAGCGCAATGGCAGCCTAACCTGTCGGTCGGCTCGGATGGCAGCCTCCTCGCGGTCTGGTACGACGAACGCGAGAGGACGGCGGCCAGTTGCCAGCCATCAAGCCCGAGCACCCCCTGCTACAGAATGTGGGCGCGTAAGTCCACCGACAACGGCGCCACCTGGCTGGCTGACATGCAGTTCTCAGATGTGGTGACCCCGTTACCGCTGCAACCCGACCCGGGTATCCAAGCCACCTACGTAGGCGACTACGACTACGCGTCCTCGTTGCTCACCCAGCACCTTCATGCATGGGTGGATGGGCGCGTAACCATCAATGGCATATCCCAGCAAGATGCTTTCCACGATAGGGAGCCAGCCTCTCCGGGCGGCTCGCCCACGCCCACGCCCACGGCAACGGCTACGCCAACTGCTACGGCGACAGCGACTGCCACACCAACACCAACCGCGACCGCAACAGCTACGCCTACGGCAACTGTAGCTCCGAGCCCAACTCCTACAGCCACAGCGACAGCTACGCCCACACCGGGCCAAATCACGCTGACAGCGTCGGGGCGTAAAGTTCACGGGTTTGACACGGTGGATCTTTCCTGGAGCGGGGCGACTTCGGCCAGTGTTGACATTTATCGCAACGGCGTGGTGATCGCCACGGTACCAAGCAATCCCGGCAGCTATACCGATAGCACGGGCCAAAAGGGCAGGGCCACCTTCACGTATCAGGTGTGCGAAGCAGGCACGCAAACCTGCTCTAATCAAGTGACCGTGATCTTTGGCGGCGGGTGATTAGTAAAGAGTAGTCCGAATTCAATCCCGCGGTTTTTAATCTTGCGCCTTGCAGAATATGTCACGCCCTTGCTGTTGGGTCAGGGTTTTCTTGCAGGTACGGGCTTTGAGCTTTTCAGAATTTCTGATTCGGGCGTGAGCTTGGCTGGTTTGCCGCTAAAGATCACGCGGTTTGGTTTCTCAGCGAGCGTTTCGACGAGCGCCTTGGCGTATGTCGTAACCACCTTCAAGTTCAAGAGCGTCACGTGCAGTTGTTTTAATTGTTCCTGAAGCTGCTTATCCGTCGTGGTGATGAAATGATCCGCCGTTCCCAGCACTGTGTCCGCGCCTTTGGTGAGATTATCAAGGTTTGAGACCACGTTTTGTAGATTGTCCACGTCCAGCTTAAGCGAATCAGCCAGTGGCCCGAGCTTTGGCGTGAATTGATCGAGATCTTTCTTTAAACCGGTCACCGTCACGCTTAGATCATTGAGCAATTTGTTCGCGTTCTCGAATAGCGGGCCGGCTGCTGCCGTGATTTGTTCGAGCCCGTACGCGGGGTGCCCTTCGATCGCTGCGTTGTTTGCTAAAGTCTGACCACCGGGCGTGCCGGCGGAAAGCGCCACAAATTTAGGCGACAGCAATGTATCGGAGCTGAGCGTCGCAGTTACGTCCATAGGCAGAGGCGGAATTCCTTCGTCCAGGCTGACCGTCACCCGCACGGCGTCTTTCTTATTGGCGCTAGCTTCACGCTCCTTCGCGGTAAGATGACGCATCGCGATCACGCGTCCGGCCGGCGCGCCGGCATAGCGCACCTCGGAATTCACTTTTATGCCGGTCACATCTTCATAGTTG
>QHNK01000115.1 GCA_003218415.1 Verrucomicrobiota bacterium
CCACGTTCTCCAGCGCGACGACTGCGTTCCCTCGAACGACGCGGGCTAATCCGCTCAGGCGCTCGTTTGTGATCGGATTGCGCTTATGCGGCATGGCTGAACTGCCTTTCTGCCTTTCGCCAAAATATTCTTCCACTTCCAGCACTTCAGTCCGCTGGAGATGACGGAATTCTGTCGCCCAGCGATCGATGCTCGACGCAATGACAGCGAGCGTAGTCACAAACTCTGCATGACGGTCGCGCTGCACGATCTGAGTTGAGAGTGTTGCCGGTTTTAGTCCGAGCTTCTCGCAAACCGCGCGCTCAATTTTTGGATCGACGTGCGCGTGCGTGCCGACCGCTCCGCTTATTTTGCCGACACGAATCCGTTCGCGCGTTTGTGTTAAACGTTCTTCCGCACGACCGAATTCGTCATACATCAGCGCGAGCTTTAATCCAAATGTGATCGGTTCCGCGTGCACGCCGTGACTGCGCCCGATCATCGGCGTCATTTTGAACCGGCGCGCCTGTTTCGTGATTTCTGTTCGCAGCGATTGCAGATCATCGAGGAGAATTTGGCACGACTCATTCAGTTGAACGGCGAGGGTCGTGTCCAAAATATCTGATGAAGTGAGTCCCTGATGAATCCAGCGTGCAGCCGGCCCAACTGACTCGGCGACGTTTTCCAGAAAAGCGATGACGTCGTGGTTCGTTCTCTTCTCGATCTCCAGGATTTTCGGAATTGAAAATCGCGCTCGCTTCCGAATTTCAGCAGCGTCCTCCTTCGGGATCTGGCACAGCTCGGCCATCGCCTCGCAGGCGAGCACTTCGATCTCCAGCCAAATCTGGAACTTGCGTTCGTCCGACCAGATTTTGCTCATCTCTGGCCGCGAATAACGGTCAATCACTCTGGCAAGATAAACTGGCCGGCTTGATCGAAAAGCGTTTTGTTTTTGTTAAACACGGCGCTTTAGCGCGGTGGCACCCCGCGAAGCACCTTCTCAACCACCTCGCTGAAGCGAGGTGTTAACGAGATCGAAAAACAAAATCGCTCCGGCGATAATCACCGGAGCGAGTGTTGGAAACCGTTGTCGCGCTAACAAACGCGGGCGCGCAGGAAACGCCCGTTGTCTTGCAAACGCACCTGGCCGCTGGCGAGAAGATCCGCCACCGCGGCTACCGTCTCCCGGTTGCTGTTCGTGCAGGAACTGACCGCCAGGATGAGATCACCCAGGGAAAACCTTGCGCGTCGCTTTAAAATTTGCCGATTTCGTTTCATTTCGTGCCCGTTTTTTCCATGAGCAGTTCCGGTGCCATTCCCAACTGCGAATATCTCATCCATTAATCCAATGCACTTATTCATACCTTGTTCACCTTACCACTGACCGCTCAGCGACACTTTTGTTCAATTTTCAAACACAAAAGTCTGTGCGCTGTGGCGTCAGCATCCCTGCCGATGGATTGCCTGGAAGGCGATGCTACGAAGGTTACGAACCAGAGCGCGGCTTCATTAGCCGCAAGCTTAGCATGTAAAGGGCGGCAAAGAGCGCGATCACCAGCAGGATCCCACGCGATTGTCCATGAATAAAACGCACGAGCGCCTCCGGGTTCGTCAAAAGCTCCGGCTCAAGGCGATAAGCTTTGTCGCCAAGGTAAGCCAGGATCGAGCACCAGAGCGCGGAGCCAGCGATGGTGACGAAACTGAAAACTCCGAAGTTCATCCGAACAATCCCCGCCGGGATCGAAATCAAATGGCGAACTACCGGAAGCAGGCGGGCAAAGAAAACTCCGCCCGCCTCGTAGCGGGCCAGCCAATGCTCGGCTTGTTCCAGTTTCTTTTCGCTGAGCAACACGAAACGGCCGTACTTTACAATGAGCGGGCGGCCGATGAACCGCGATGCCCAATACGTGATGGCTGAGCCCAGATACGATCCCAATGTTCCGGCCAGCACTACCCCAACAGGATTCAGTTTTCCTTGCGCGGCCAAAAATGCAGCCGGCGGAATGACGATTTCGCTCGGCACCGGAAAGATCGAGCTTTCCATCGCCATTAACACGACAATCCCGGTATAGCCGCCGGTCAACACCCAGTTGAACCAAGTTTCAAGAAGATGATGCATGTTGTCATTCCGAGCGGAGTCGCCTGCCAAGCCGTAGCTTTATGCGAAGGTTGGAGGAATCTCTCGATTCGATGTCGAATGAATTCGCCCTAGTTCAGTCCAAAAACTAAAATCCGCAATCTAAAATTCCAAATGTCGATTTATCGGCGCGTTCTCCGCTACTACCGGCCATTCTTGTGGCAAACGATCTTCGGCTTGTGCCTGTCGTTTTTGGGCATAGGCCTGAACCTGCTCAAGCCGTGGCCGTTCAAGATCATCGTTGACGATTTTCTGCGCGCAGGGCCAACGATACGCCCCGACTGGCGCATGTGGGTTCTCCTGCTGTGTTTGGCGCTGATCGGTATCCAGTTTCTTTGGGGAATTATCAATTGGATCACAAATTATCTGTTCGTGAAAATCGGACTACAGGCGTTGCTTAAGTTGCGTACCGATTTGTACTCGTATCTGCAATCGCTCTCACTCAAATATCACGACGCGCGGCGCTCGAGTGATTCCAGTTTCCGCGTGGCGTACGATTCGCAATCGATTCAGACAATCTACAACAAGGGATTCACCAACATCTTTGGGTCGGTAATCACGTTGATCGGAACGTTTATCATCATGTTGCGGTTGGATTGGCAGCTGACCCTGGTGTCTCTGGCAATCGTCCCTCTGGTCGTCGGCGCCATTTATCTCTTTGCACATCGGATTCGTCGCGAATCGACATCCATTCAAGAACACGAGAGCGCTGTTCTCGCGCAGGCGCAGGAAGGCCTCAGCTCGATCCGGATGGTGCACGCGTTCGGGCGCGAGGAGTTTGAAGTGCGGCAATTTCAGCAGCAAGCCCGCCAGAGTCTGCAAGCCAATTTGCGGCTGACTTTGACCAACGTGAACAGCGCCCTCGTGATCAGCACGCTGATGGTGGTTGGCACAGCTGCGATGTACTACATCGGCTCACTGCATGTCCTCGCTGGCACGCTAACGCTCGGATCGCTGCTCGTTTTCAGCGCCTATTTGTTAATGCTTTATCAGCCGCTCGAGTCCCTCACCTATACCGCCTGGGCAATGGAAGGCGCCACCGCGGGCGCGAAACGCTGCTTCGAAGTCTTGGACCGGCAGGACGACGTGGTTGATTCTCCCGGGGCGATTGCCATTTCATCCGCTCATGGCGCGATCGGATTTCAAGCCGTAAGCTTCGGCTATACCGCAGATCGATATGTTTTGCGTGAAATCGATCTGCGCATCGAACCGAATCAAATCGTTGGACTGGCGGGCGGCACCGGAGCCGGAAAGAGTACACTGCTGAGTCTCGTCCCGCGTTTTTATGATCCTACAAAAGGTTCGATCACACTTGATGGCCGCAATATTCGCCAGATCACAAAAAAAACTTTGCGGGCACAAATCGCTATTGTGCTCCAGGACACGTTGCTGTTCTCAACCACGGTTCGCGAAAATATCGCCTATGGCCGGCCCGATGCGACCGAAGAAGAAATTATTGAAGCGGCGCGTCGGGCACAGGCCGACGAGTTTATCCGGGAGATGCCTCAGGGGTACGACAGCCTTGTGGGTGAAAGGGGCGGACATCTGAGCGTTGGTCAACGGCAGCGCATTGGAATCGCGCGAGCATTTCTGAAAAACGCGCCCATCCTGTTGCTTGATGAACCAACTTCCGCGCTCGATCCCGCCACCGAATCTGCGATCATGGAAACGATCAAAGAATTAATGCGCGGCCGGACAACTTTGATCGCTACGCATCGCCTGGGGACAATTCATAACCTGGATCAAATAATCGTGCTCGACCACGGACGCATCGTTGAACAAGGCCCAGGCCCGGAACTGATCGCGCGCGCCGGTGTTTACGCAAAGCTATATGGATCAGGAAAATTCCCGACCTGACCACCTCTTCCTGTCATGTTGAGCGAAGCGAAACATCTCTGATTTGTCACTGTAGCTTGCGAAAAGAACTAACCTTAGATTCTTCACTTTCGCTCAGAATGACAGAAACGCCGAAATCATGAGCAACGTTAGAAAAGATCGACACGTCGAAGGCGACTGGTGGCCAGAGCCAATTCCGTCAAACATCGAATTTGGCGAGGGATTCTATTGCGAGACCGCGCAAATCTTCCGAAAGCTGCGAAGCAAAAAGCTGCGCACAGTGATTATCGGCAAACATGTTTCATGTTATGCGGGCTGTTCATTTGCGATCGGCGAGAATGGGCATTGCACGATCGGCGATTTCACCCTGCTCAACGGGGCGCTCATTATGGCGGAGGAAAAGATCGAGATCGGATCGCATTGTCTCGTTTCATGGAACGTCGGTATCGCCGATTCGGATTTTCATCCGCTGGAGCCTGCGCAGCGCCTGATCGATGCGCAAGCTCTGGCGCCCTATTTCAAAGACCGCCCGGCCCGCCCCAAACTGAAAACCGCTCCGGTAAAAATTGCGGACAACGTCTGGATCGGCATGAACGCTGTGATTTTGAAAGGCGTCACCATTGGCGAAAATTCAGTTGTGGCCGCCGGCGCCGTCGTTACGAAATCGGTCGAGCCAAATGTCGTGGTGGCGGGCAATCCAGCCGCAGTCGTCAGAAAATTTAACTGCAGAGGTCGCTGAGTTCGCAGAGATGAATTCTTTGTGTGTAACCTTCTGCGTCCTGTGCGCTCTCAGCGGTAGATCATGAAACGCAAGCGCGTCGTGGTCATGGGTTTCATGGGCTCAATGCCCATCGCTGGCGTGATCTGGCAGCATATTCATTACATCGTGGGGCTGCAGCGCCTTCGTCACGACGTGTATTACATCGAAGATTCGGCGCGGCTTCCCTACAACCCGGAAACTTTCGAAGTAACCGATGAGTTCGATTACGCGGCGAAAGTGCTTAGCCGTTTAGCGGGGGAGTTTGATTTCAAAAATCGCTGGGCATTTTGCGCGCGGTATTTGCCAGGCAATCCAACCGCCGGCCTGTCGCTAAAAAAGATACGGCAACTTTATCGGGAAGCTGATGCGATTCTGAACGTTTGCGGCACACAGGAATTCAATGACGATTTACTTGTTTCCGATCGCATTCTCTACGTCGAGAGCGACCCTGGCGTTGAGCAAATCAAGATCGACAAGGGAGTGAAATCGACGATCGAATATCTGCGGCGGCATCGCGCGCTTTTTACATTTGGCGAAAACGTCGGGACAAAAAGTTTTCCGGTTCCGACGCATGGATTCAAATGGCTCCCAACGCGGCAACCGGTGGTGATCGATTTGTGGAAAACTAGTCGTGCTCCTGCGCGTGCTGCAGTTTTCACGTCAGTAGCAAATTGGTCCACCAGCGGCTTGAAAGATATTTCGTGGCGCGGACGAAAATATCTTTGGAGCAAGTCGCGTGAATTTCTGCGTTTCATTTCCGCACCGAAAAAAGCCGGTGAAACATTTGAAATGGCGACAAATATTGAACGCGGCGCGGCGCGTAAAAAATTTGAACGAAACGGTTGGCGCCTGCGCTGCCCGCTGCAAATGAGCGTCGATTATTGGCTGTACCGCAATTACATCCGGCGCTCAAAAGCCGAGTTCACTGTGGCGAAGGACCAATACGTCCGGCTCAACACCGGCTGGTTCAGCGACCGGAGCGCATGTTATCTGGCGGCAGGCCGCCCCGTTATCACTCAGGAAACCGGCTTCACCAAAATTTACGGCGGAAAAGCAGGAGTGTTATCTTTTCGATCTCTCGGGGAAATCATTGAAGCCGTGAAACAAATTAATCGCGATTATCCGAAACATTCCAGAGCTGCCTATGATCTTGCCCGCGAATTCTTCGAATCAGAAAAAGTGCTTAAATCGATTCTCGATCGAGCTGGAATTTGAGCAGATCTTCCTCCGTCGACAAAGGGCAAATGATTTTCGGCACGCCACCAGATTTGAACGCATGAACCATGTGGCATGTCAGTATGTCGCGAAAGGCCACTTGCAAATTGAAATCCGAACCTTGATTTTCGATCAGGCTGTTTAAGTTTCGAGTCTTTCTGCCAAATGAAGCGCATTTTTGTCATCGGTTACGCTGCTTTGCTGTTTGCGTCGATTTCGTACACGCAGGAAAGCACACCGGCACCTCCCGCATTGGAACCCCAAGCTCCACAGCGGCCTGGCCCATGGAGATCGAGTCCACCTGCACAAGAGGTAGTACCGGTGCCGGTGCCGATTGCGCCGCCAAAACCAAACGGGCCGGTGCAGAAAAGTCTTGTTCGAATCACAGCCACGTCGGTGGAGCCCGATTACAGGGCGCCGTGGAACGCAGGCGGGCTTCAGCGCGGCGTCGGCGCCGGGTTTGTCATTAGCGGCAATCGCATCATGACCAACGCGCATGTGGTCGCCAACAGCCGGTATATCACCGTGGAGCGCGACGGCGATCCCAACAAATACCCGGCGACCGTGCAATTCATCGCGAATGATTGCGATCTGGCGCTCATCACCGTGCCGGCTCCAGATTTTTTCAAAAACATGTTGCCGCTAAAATTTGGCGGCATTCCGGCGTTGGAATCCACCGTCTCGGCGTATGGTTACCCAATTGGCGGCGAACGGATGTCGGTTACAACCGGGATCGTGTCGCGAATTGATTTCCAGCTCTACACCCATTCGTCAGTTGACCAGCATCTGACGATCCAGATCAGCGCGCAGATCAACCCGGGCAACAGCGGCGGCCCCGTGATGCAAGACAGCAAAGTGGTTGGGGTCGCATTTCAGGGTTACAGCGGCGACGTCGCCCAAGGCGTGGCTTACATGATTCCCACACCGGTGATCAATCGGTTTTTAAAGGACATCAGCAATGGGCATTATGACGAATATCCCGATCTGGCAATCACCTATGCGAAATTGCAGAATCCCGCGCAAAGAAAGTTTCTCGGGTTAAAAGATGACGATCGCGGCGTGCTGGTGAGCTCTGTCGTCGCGGCCGGGCCATCGGACGGAATTCTGAAATCTGGTGACGTTCTTCTTGCGATCGACGGCCATCCAATCGCGAGCGACGCGAATGTGGAGCTGGACGACGAGCGCGCACAGTTCGAGGAGGTCGTCGAGCGCAAGTTCAAGGGTGATTCGGTCAAGTTCGATATTTTGCGCGACAAACAACCGATGACGGTGACAATTAAACTATACAAGCCCTGGCCATACGCGGTTCAAGGCCATAGCTACGATGTGCGAGCGCGTTACCTCCTTTACGGCGGTCTGCTTTTTCAACCCTTAAGCCTGGACATGCTGGAAGCGTATCGCTCAACGGATCTGCGCCTCCGGCATTTCTTCGAATATTTTATTCTGGAGCAAATTTATTTGCAGCATCCCGATGTCATTGTGCTGAGCAACATTTTGCCGGACCCGATCAACACCTATCTAGCCCCCTACCGCGGCGGGATTGTGGATGAGGTAAACGGCAAGAAAATTCGGACGCTCGACGAATTGGCGGATGCTTTTGCGCAAGCCCCGGAGCGGCTGGTCATTCGGATGATAGGCGATGGCCCTCCGCTGGTGCTTGATCGCAATAAGGTGGAAGCTGCGCGCGAACGAATTAAGGCGCGCTACAATGTAGTGAAAGAGCAAAACCTCCAGGAACGACCGGAACCAGACGCAGCGAAGCAGGCGAACAAAACTTGAAATGCTAAGACACTCTCTCATTGCTTTCAGCATCGTTCTCATCGCAGCTAATGTGACGCTGGCGAAAAAGGAACCTGCCATCCCGTCCGCGGCAGGTAAGCAAAAACAGCTGGCGCTGGTTCGCGTTAATGTGACCGGGCAGGCGTATGATTATTTTCGGCCCTGGCAAAAGAAAGCGCCGTTTTCAAAGCGAGCGCTCGGAGCGGTTCTGTCCAAAGGTCGTGTACTTGTCACCGCCGATCTCGTTACAAATCAAAATTACGTCGAGCTCGAGCGCGCCGAGTCCGGAGAAAAAACGGCCGCCAACGTGCAAGTCATTGATTACGAAGCGAACCTTGCGCTCCTTGAACCAGCGGAGAAAACATTCCTTGACGGAATTACGCCGCTCGAAATCGCGGCTAACACGGTGGTCGGCGACCGCCTCGCCGCGTGGCAGTTGGAGCCAACGGGTGCCCTGCTCGCGACAGAAGGCTTGGTGACAACGGTGCAAACGATGCCTTACCCGATCGACGTTGGGCAGTTCCTCACTTACCGCATCAGCATCCCGATGCAGTATCGGGAGAACAGTTACACGGTTCCTCTGGTCAAGAACAACAAGCTCGCTGGATTGCTACTGCGTTACGATTCGCGCTCGCAACTGATGGATGCCATCCCGGCGCCAGTCATCACGCATTTTTTGAAGGAGGCTGAAAGCCAGAACTATCGTGGTTTCCCCTCTGCTGGGTTCTCATTCTTCCCCACGCGCGATCCGCAGTTGCGTGAGTTCGCCGATGAAAAAGGCAAAGGCGGCGGCGTTTACGTTACCAATGTGGAACCGGGCACGCCGGCAATGAAAGCCGGACTCCAGGTTGGCGACATCGTGACTGGCATCGGCAACAACGAAATTGATCAGAATGGAAACTATGTGGATTCGCTTTACGGCAAGATCGAATTCACAAATTTGCTGACGGCCCACGCTTACGCCGGCGATGTCGTCCCATTCCACATTCAGCGCAACGGAAAGCCGATGCAGCTAAATGTGACTCTCGAGCATCGCGATGCGAAGGATTATGTGAGTCCGCCGTATTATCTGGATCAGCCGCCGCGATATTATGTTCTCGGCGGCCTGATTTTTCAGGAGCTATCGCGCCAATATCTCAAGGAATGGGGACCGAACTGGCAACGAGAAGCTCCGCAGCGTTTGGTTTACATGGACCATTTCCAATCCGAGCTTTTCCCACAGCGGAATCGGCGCGTAGTGATTCTCAGCCAGGTGCTCCCTGCCAACAGCACAATCGGCTACGATGACCTCGCCTATCTAACGGTGACCAAGGTGAACGGCAGAGAAGTCAAATCGTTAGGCGATCTGGCCGAAGCGGCAAAACAACCCGTCAACGGTTTCATCAAAATCGAGACCGAAGAAGATCCAAAACAGATCGAGCTCGATGCGGCACAAGTCGCCGCGGAAGCGCCGGCGCTTCAAGAAAACTACGGCATCTCTTCGTTGCAAAGATTGCAGTAACGTCGCTGCCACCGGCATCTCCGCGGTTTGACCGACATGCTCGCAAACGGGTCCATAACGAGAACAAGATCAGCGACGGCTACTGAGAGCGAGGGTTGATCGAAGTGGAAGTGTTTTAATCATTGGAAAACGTAATCGCAGAGCGGCTAGCCGTTCGCTGCCATTGGCTGAACGACAAACTTGTATTCATCTAAATCGCCGCTTTGGGAGAGCTGAAGCTTTTACTATAGAACCCAGACCGATCGAAGCAGCAAACGCGTCGCTTCCCGGCAGCGAGCATCGCGCAGGCATTGTCGACCCGACGCGCGCGAGTCTCTGGCCGCTTGGCGG
>QHNK01000196.1 GCA_003218415.1 Verrucomicrobiota bacterium
CATCATCGCCGAAAATCGTTTCAACATGAATATGTCGAATTTCTGGAGCGGCATCGCGTTCCGTTCGATCAGCGTTATATTTTCAAGCCAGTAGAATGAATTCGGGATGTTGAAACATGCCGCTCCTATGGAGCTTTGCCCATCGTCTAGGCGATGAGGCTATAAACGTTGCGCTCCTAACGGAGCTTTTATCTACGAATGATGAATGATGTGGGTTGCCCGTTTGAGAGCCCAATTTCGGCATTGCGTCGGACCATTTTTCCCGCCAGTCTGAAAGTGAACGGTCGCCTCAATGGAGCGCCTCGCATCTATGTCCTACTCAACCCACAAAAACATTGGCGTCATCGGCCTCGGGATTATCGGTCGTGCAATCGCCGCGAATCTTCGCCGCAAAGGGTTTCCGGTTTACGTTTGGAACCGCTCGCCGCGGCCTGTTCCAAATTTTGTCGGTTCGCCTGGGGAACTGGCGGGGATTTGCGATTACATCCAGATCTTTGTCTCCGATGACGAAGCGCTGCTGCAGACTGTTGAGCAGCTAAGCGAAAAGCTTACGTCGCGTCACGTCGTCCTTGCGCATTCAACTGTCGCTCCGGATTCGATGCGTGCTGCGGCGGAAATCGTCGAACGCCGAGGAGCGCAGTTTGTCGAGGCATCGTTTACCGGAAGCAAACCCGCAGCTGAAAAGGGCGAACTGGTTTATTACGTTGGCGGGACCGAGGCGGCATTGCGGGAGGCGCGCCCCATCCTCGAGGCCAGCAGCAAAGCGATTATCGAGATCGGAACAGTTGGCCAGGCGAGCGCCATCAAGATCGCAACCAACATGATCACTGCCGCAAGCGCGCAGGCCGCAGCAGAAGCTCTTGCACTGGTCCAAGCGTCAGGTTTGCCGCTGGAGAAATTCGTCGAAGCGATGCGTGCCAATGCCAGTTATTCTGGCACTCTGGCGCTGAAGCTGCCGAAAATGCTCGACCGCGATTTTGAGCCGCAATTTTCTGTTAAACACATGCTGAAAGATATGCAGATCGCCAGTCAGATCGCTTTGTCGCATTATCTGGACTTGGGGGTGACCGCTGCGGCCCGGGACCAGTTGCTTGAGCAAATGCAGTGGGGTCACGGCGACGACGATTATTCATCGGTCGCGCGCAAATATTTGCATGAGCCTGCTGCGGCATTTTACGAAGAGCCGTCAACGGTCGAGCAAGATGAGCAAACCGACGCCGGTCAATCGACTACGGGCTCAGCTGAATCAGAGACGCAAAGCGTCGAACCGCAAGATGCGGGTTCCCAGCAACCTTTACTCGGTTTCGCGGCAGCAGCGAGCGGAGCCGCTAATGAAACGACAGGGCTGCGTCGTGGCTTTCTGAAACAGCTGCTGAGCCGGTTTTCGTCCGGACAAGGATGACGCAGCCGTTCCAAGCCGGGCAAGCGACCTTTCTCGATCTCTCCGCGCGCACAAAGTTTCGTATCGCTGGAACGGACCGATTTCGGTTCCTCAATGGACAAATCACAAATGATTTGCGCAAAGCCAGCGAAACGGTCGCCATCGAGGCGTGTGTGCTCAATGCCAAGGGCAAGATGAACGCCCACATTTTCGTTGGTGCACATGGGGAGTGCTTTTTGGTGGATGCCGAGCAGGAGCTTTGCGAAACACTCCGCGCTCGGCTGGAGCGCTACGTCATTGCCGACGACGTTCAAATTGAAGACGTCACCGATCAATTCTCGCTGTTTCACGTTCTGTCAGAAGAATCGCCAACGCCGGAGCACGGCCGGATCGTTTCCCTGCGCCGCTTGGCCGAGCCAGGTTGGGACATCTGGAGCGACGCCGCGCGTCATGATACTGTCCGGCAACAATTGTCCTCGGCATTTGGATTTCTCGATTCTGCCGCTGCAGAGGTTATGCGAATCGAGCATGGTATTCCTCGCTGGGGCTCCGAGCTTACGGAGGAGATTATCCCAATCGAAGCCAATTTGGAGCAACGGACGATCGATTACGAAAAAGGCTGCTACATCGGCCAGGAAGTGATCTCGCGAATGAAGATGTCGGGCCAGACGAACAAACGGTTGTGTGGATTGATTTCGGTGAACGATGTCCCGGTTCGGCAGGGAATGAAACTTGCCGTTCCTTCAACGGCTGGGAAAGAAGCGGGCTGGATCACCAGTGCCACGCGCAGCGAACGGCTTGGAAAAGAAATCGCGCTCGGATATGTGAAACGCGGGTTTAACAGCTCCGGGACGAAGTTGGATGCAGTTGGTCCGGGAGATTCCACCCCGCAAACCGCCAGGCCAATCTCAGTAGAAGTGGTTCCGCTTCCGTTTCTCTGAAGCTACACTGACGGAATCGATGTCGTAGCTTCAAAGTCCGCGCAGCCAGTCGCGGGCGAGCGAAATGTCCTCGGGCGTCAAAGCGTGTCCCGCGTTAAGAAATCGGACGGTGACATCTGCACCTGCGTGTCGCAGAAGTTCGACTAGACGCTGGGTTTCCGATGTCGGAATGATGGGATCGTAATTTCCCGCGCCGATCCAGACGCGAACGTTCGCGAGTTCCAGTGGTTTCTGCGGCTCCAGTGGCAACATCGCGCGAAACAGAATCGCTCCTGCGAAAGTCTCCGGGCGCAGCAACAACACGCTCGCAGCGATATTCGCGCCATTCGAGTAGCCGACCGCGATAATGTTCTTTTTGTCGATGTCGTAGGGATCCGCCGCAGCCGCGACAAAATCGGCCAGCTCGTGCGTACGCTTTTGCAGATCTTCCAGATCGAATACGCCTTCAGCCACCCGCCGAAAAAATCGCGGCATGCCATTCTCCAAAACTTTTCCGCGTGGACTCAGCAATGCCGCATTTGGGTCAAGCTCGCGTCCAAGCGGAATGAGATCGCGCTCATTCCCGCCAGTGCCATGCAGGAGTAGCAGCGTGCGATTCGAACTGCCGGGAACGAACTCGTGAATGAAATCCGGCGTCATTGGTTTGTCGGAGGTGCGATCGGCGGCAAACCTTTTTCGATTTGCGAGCGAGACGACTCCAGCCACGGTGGAAGCTGCAAACTTTCGCCGAGTTGATTCAAGTCTTCGTCCAATGTGAAGCCGGGCGGGTCGGTTGCGATTTCGAAGAGAATCCCGCCCGGTTCGCGGAAATAAATTGAGTGAAAATAAACGCGATCGATTACCGGCGTGACGTTGTATCCGAGCGCAACCAAATGCTCTCGCCATTGCCGCTGTTCTTCGCCGTCACGCGCGCGAAAGGCGATGTGATGAACCGAACCGGCAGCGACGCGGCCTGGGTTCGCTTCGGGCATGCAAAGCAGGTCGACCACCCGGCCAGCCGCAGTTTCATTCTGCGAAGCCAATCGAAAGCGATTATTGGACTGATTGACTAACCGGTAACCAAAGCTGTCCGTCAGCAATTTTGCGGTGCGTTCGTATCCTTCCAAAGCTGCGGAGACGCTATGAAATCCGCGAATCGAATGTTCGGCCGGCACTGAACTGCCGTGCCAGCCCTCGACGTTTGGAGGCGCACCCGATTCGATTAATTCGATAAGCAGCCCGTCGGGATCGATAAAGCGAATCAGTTCCTCATGAAATCGCGGACTCGTTCTTTCCGCCGGCACATGTTCCTGCTTCAAGCGTTCCAGCCAGTAGCCGGTCGAGTTTTTTGGAATTGCGAACGCGACGGTATCGACTTGGCCCGTGCCGCGAATCCCGCGCCGCGCACCCGGCCACGCGAAAAACGTCATAATTGTGCCAGGCGTGCCGCGCGCTTCGCCGAAATAAAAGTGGTAGGTGCCGGGATCATCGAAATTCACAGTGCGCTTGACGAAGCGCAATCCGAGCACGCCAGCGTAAAAATCCAGATTGCGTTGCGGATCACTCGCAATCGCGGTGACGTGATGAAGTCCCGGAATTTTGATGTCCATGTCCAATAGTTCTTTGACTGCAGGAACGGTCTGCGATCTTAGCTCTTATTCGGTTTCGCAGAAGCAACCATCTCGCGGGCACGGGCCATGCCTGCCGATGCGCCACGGCGTTGCGGAGTGATTGTCAGAGCACGCTCAAACTCTCGGAGGGCTTCCTGGGGATGATTTGATTCGAGCAAAAGATCACCAAGTTGTTCGCGCGCTGGAACGATCGCCCCGGGTGTAACGGGACGCTTTTCGATGGCGTCTTCTTCATCGGCGGCCGCTCGCATTAGCTTGAGAGCTTCGTCGGCTTTTCCTTCAGTCTGCGCGACCCACGCCAGCGCTTCGTTCATCTGTACCTGTACTTGCGTCGCCCAGTAATCGTTCTTGGCCGCGCGCAATTTTTCGTAAGCGCTCCTTAATTTGTCGATTTCCTGTCGTGCGTCAGCCGGTTTCCCGCTGCGGGCGAGTCCGACGCTTCGCGCCCAAAGCGTGACTGCCGAGACTTGCGGCGACGCCCCATCGACTGGAACCAATTGCGCCGCATCTGACCACTGGCGGCGCTCGATCGCGTAGCGCGCAGGCATTGCGCTTGCCGCGTATCCCATCTTGAAATCGCTGCCGTCGAGCCCGCCCATGGCGCGCAATTCATTGAGCACGCGCGCGGCCTCGGCGTCACGGCCAAGTTGAAGATAGGCGTAGGCCAGATAATCCATCGCGTGCAGTTCCTCGCCTTTGTCGCCTTGCTCGCGCGCAGCCTTTTGTGCCGCCAAGTTGGACGCAACCGATTCGTCCCACATTCCCAGTTGCGTATAGATGTGCGATGGCATGTGCAAAGCGTGCGGCGCTGCGGGCGCGATTTGCGAATACGCCTTCGCCGCAGCGACGCCCTGCCGTGCCATCTCTGCATTGTCGCAGGTGTGAATCAGGTAATGCGCGATGCCAGGATGCTGCGGATATTTTCTAAATAAGGGCTCGAGGATAGCAGCGGCTTCTTTCTGTTTTGCATGACTCGCGTCGCTCGGAGGCGCCGTGGCGATGAGCGCGAGCGCATAAAAAATCTGGCACTCGGTGTCGTCCCGATAGCGTCCCGCTAGCTTGCGCATTGCCTCCGCGTAACGATTGAGCCGTTCCTGGTAAGGCAGGGAATCGGCGTTCGCGTAAATCAAACTCAGGGCATCGATGAATCCGCGCTCGCGATCCGAGCTACTGAGCCTTTTTGCCTGTTCGATTTCGGCAAGCCCACGACCGATGTTTTGCGGCGCAACTGGTGGCTCCCACAGCTGATGGAAATAAGTCATGGCCACACCCCAGTGCGGCACAGCGCAACTGGGATCTTTAGCTGCCACATCGCGAAATGCTTTTTCCGCGGCCGAGTATGCGAACGAATGCAAAAGCGCCACCGCTCGCTCGAAACTTTTTTGTACTTTGCTCGAGCACGACGTAGAAAACTGGAGACTGCCGAGCTTCTCCGGGACAGGATGCTCATGTTCCGGGATGGCGGCCAGCGATTGCCAATCACCCCACGCCAGCCAGACAAAGCAAATAAGCAGTGCGAGCATCGCGCGCATTATTAGATTTCGAGGCGTCACGACCCTAATCATCACGCGTCTCCGCCGGATGATCTAATCGTTAATCGCCAAAAACAATTTTGCCACCGACCTCTGTCATCACGATTTATCTCGATGTTCCGGGCTTGACGCTTTGGGAGAGTTCTGACGTGATCGGATGTCGCACGACAATTTTTGAATCAACATGAACGACGAAATTTATTTTGCCCTCTCGCGACGTATTTATAGAATCCTCGTTACCCCTCGGACGAGCAATTAACCTTAACCCTTTGCAGCGTCTGAACCAGACAGTTCCTGAGCTTAGTTTCGTTTTGTTGGCAGCGTGGCGACGCACGGCTGCCGATTACTGATCATGGCAAATTTCTTTCCACGCTGGACGAATTGGGTGCCGATCAAGCTCGTGGTCT
>QHNK01000116.1 GCA_003218415.1 Verrucomicrobiota bacterium
GCTCCTTTTTGTAGCTTCCCCTTCGCTGCACGCGCTCGCTCCGCTTTCGGGGCGTTAAAATTGGCAGTACTTTGGCTTCGGTGCTCGGCCACGTTCGCGAAACGCTTGTCGGAATCGTGTCAAACCACGCAAACCGAAGCACCTATTCACTACCTTGACGTTCCTGCGGCTGGTGTTAGCGTCGCGAAATTTCGGTAACGTATAGATATGATGAAGACTTTGGGCAGCGGTTCGATTTCTTGTCTGATGATCGCCGCGCTTTTCATTCCTGGCTTCGCGGGGCCAGCCTGGGCAGCTGAGGAGATCCTCTCCGGAAGCATTAAGGAAATGATGTCTCCGGAGGAATTTAAGGCTGCAGGCCTAAATAAGCTCTCGTCCGAAGAGCTCGAAAAGCTCAATGCCTGGTTGCAGGGATACCGGGAAACTACCGAGAAAGTCACCGAGAAAAAGACCGAAAAGAGAGTTGCGAGATCATTCTTCCACCACGAGCCGGTTGTGAGCCGAGTCGATGGTTCGTTTGCCGGTCTCCGGGGCCACACTGTGATCAAGTTCGAAGACGGAACGGCCTGGAAGCAAGCCAACATAGATGACCACGCTGGCCCGAGTCCGATCGACCATCCCGGAGCGGCAGTTGTGTGGACGGGTTTCGGTTACAAGATGCGAATTCAGGGCGTGCCGGAATTTTATGTTAATCCGGTGAAAACGCCCTAATTGATCTATGTCAGTGCGCTTTACGTCAGCGGCTGCGCCGCAGCGGCGGCGGACATCAATCGAGCCAGACCGAACTCGCTGTGTATCAGGCGAGCTGCGCGCTCAGCGTCTTTTTCGTCGATTACGACCGCGATCTTGATCTCGGACGTGGAAACTAGTTGAATATTGATCTCGCCGCGGCCTAAGCACTCGAACATCCGTGCCGCGACACCCGAGTGCGATCGCATCCCGATCCCGACCACGCTCAGCTTGGCCACGCCGCTTGATGTATTCAAACGTTTCGCGCCGATCTCTCCGACTACCGGCATCAGGATTTTACGGGCGTTCTCCAGTTCGTCCTCGTGAATCGTGAACGAAACGTCGGTCGTTCCACTGATCGATGCATTTTGCACAATCATGTCCACGACGATGTGCGCCGCGGCGACGTTGGAGAAAATTCGCCCCGCGATTCCCGGCTTGTCGGGCACTCCTGCGATGGTGAGTTTCGCCTGGTGGCGATCGAGGCTCATCCCGCGAATCACCACATCTTCCATACCGGCACTTTCTTCCTTCGCGATTGTTCCCCCGCTCTTGGTGAAGCTCGAGCGCACCTCGAATTCGACGCCGAACTTTTTCGCAAATTCTACGGCCCGCGATTGTATCACCTTGGCGCCGCTACCGGCCATTTCGAGCAATTCTTCGTAAGCGATCTCGTGCAGTTTTTTTGCCTCTTTCACAATTCGAGGATCGCAGGTGAAAACCCCATCGACGTCGCTGAAGATCTGACACGCATCTGCGTTCAACGCGCCGGCCAGCGCAATCGCCGTCAAGTCCGAGCCGCCGCGTCCAAGCGTGGTCGTATCGCCTTCTGGAGTCTGCCCCTGAAACCCGGCGACGATCACTATGTAATCGTCCGAGAGCATTCCGTGAATTTGCTTTGGACTGATGTTCGCGATTCGCGCCGTGGCGTGGTTGCGGTCAGTTAAAATTCCCGCCTGCGCACCGGTCAGTGAAATGGCTCGTCCGCCAAGTGCGTTCACCGCCATGGCGGTTAAAGCGGTGGCGGCATGCTCGCCGGTCGATAGCAGAATGTCGAGCTCGCGCTTTGTCGGATGCGGCGATACTTCGTGTGCGAGCTTGAGCAAGTTATCGGTAACGCCCGCCATCGCAGAGATGACCGCCACGACCTGACACCCCTCGCGCTGTGTTTCAAGGAGTCGGCGCGCGACCTTCACGATTCGCTTCGGCGTCCCAACGGAAGTGCCGCCATACTTTTGAACTACCAAGCGCATGTCAGATGAAAATTAAATCGAAGAAAACACGAACGGCGATGGTTTTCGAGCATCGGCTATTACCCAATTGCGCGTCGCACATCGTTCGTAGTCGCGGCGACCGGTTTCAATTCTTCCATTCGCTGGATTATCGCGTCGGGATCTTTCAAGCCGTGCCCTGTGACTGTGCAAACTATCCGACTCGCCTCAGGAATTTTTTGGAATGAGTACGCCGCTTCATGTGACTCGCAGCATTTGAAAAGCCCGGCAATTGACGCTGCGCTCGCCGGTTCCACAAAAATTCCTTCGTGTTGCGCCAGCCAGTTCTGGGCGGCGACAATCTCTTCGTCGCTTACCACATCTATCGCTCCGCGTGATTCGGCGATTGCCGCGCACGCCTGTTTCCAGCTTGCCGGATTGCCGATTCGAATTGCCGATGCGATCGTTTCAGGTTTTTCGATGATCTGGTTGTAAAAAATCGGCGCGGCCCCAGCAGCCTGAAACCCAATCATCGCCGGCAGTTTTGTAGATCTTTCGCGTGCGCGATACTCCCGGTATCCCGCCCAATACGCAGTGATGTTTCCGGCGTTGCCGACTGGCAGCAAATGAAGATCAGGCGCATCGCCCGTTTCATCGACAATCTCGAACGCCGCGGTCTTCTGTCCTGCGATCCGGTCTGGATTGATGGAATTTACAATGGCGAAATCGCCGCTTTCGCCGAGCTCGCGCACGATTCGCAGGGCGTCATCAAAATTGCCATCGATAGCGACGATTCTTGCTCCGTAAACGAAAGCTTGCAGTAATTTTCCCGTCGCGATTTTTCCCACAGGCAGAATTACGACGCATGAAATTCCTCCCCGTGCCGCATAAGCGGATGCCGAAGCGGAAGTATTCCCGGTTGACGCGCAGATGATGGCTCTCGCGCCGCGCTCCAGCGATTTGGACACGGCCACGGTCATGCCGCGGTCCTTGAACGAGCCCGTCGGATTGACTCCTTCGTTTTTAACAAAGACCCTACAGCCGCGGCCAACCCGCTTGCTTAATTGCTGACAATAAATCAGCGGTGTGTTCCCCTCGCCCAGGGAGACAATCGGCGTCGAGGCAGAGACTGGGAGAAATTCACGGTAACGGTCGATCACTCCCCTGCTCCGCTGCGATTTTGCTATTGCCGAGTGCATCTAGATTTCTTATCCGAAGCAAATCCGCCCGATTGTCGATCTACAAGCGCGATGTAAAGTCAACCGTATGTCCGCCCTTAGCAAAGAAGATAAGCTGCGGCTCTTAACCACGATCCTTGAGAGTCGCCATGCGGATTTGCGCGAGCAGAATCTAAATCGGCAAGGCAAGGGACATTTTCACGTTTCCGGAATGGGTCACGAGGCGCTGGCGGCAGTCTCCATGCAAATGGAACCCGGCGATTACATCGTTTCGTATTATCGCGACCGCGGACTCGTGCTCGGACGCGGCATGACGACGCGCCAGCTGGGACTCGAATATTTCGCCAAGAGAAACACCGGGAGCGGTGGGCGCCAGATGCCGTCGCATTACAGCAATGCGGACCTGCACATCTGGAGTGTGCCCACGCCGACCGGTTCGCAACTGCTTCCCGCTTGCGGGATCGCCTGGGGCATTCAGCTCGACGGCAAAAAAGATCTGGTCGTGACCACAGTGGGTGACGCCGCCACTCGGCAGGGAGATTTTTTTGAAGCGATCTGTTTCGCCAAAGAGAAGAAACTGCCGCTGCTCTTTCTTGTCGAAGATAACGCGTACGGCATCAGCATGCCCACACGCAAAACGAACCCCCTGGCGTTGAGTGTTCTCGATTCAGAGAACTGGCGCCAAATCGATGGACAAAATGTGCAACAGGTTTATGACGCGACAGCCGAAGCGTTCGACAAGATCCGCGCCGGCGGCGGGCCGTTCTTTTTCTGGATCAAGATGGAGCGGCTCTCCAGTCACACCAGTTCTGACGATCAAAAACTCTATCGCAGGGAGGAAGAACTGCGGGAGCTCGAAAAATTCGATCCGCTTAAATGCTGGAAGGATCAAATGATCGAGGAAGGCATTATTACCGCAGAAGAATTTGCGAAGTTCGACAACGAAATTAAGGAGCGCATTCGTCGCGAATACAGCGAGGCCGAAAAGGCCGAGGACCCCTCGCCCAACGAGCTTCTCGCGAACGTCACCAAACCGCCGCCAAAGATCGACAAAGAAATCCTGCCGCCCGGGAAATATCGGATTGGCGATACGGTGAACAAAACCTTGCGCGCGGGCTTGGAGGAAGATCCGCGACGAATTCTCTTCGGCGAGGACATTGAAGATCCAAAAGGTGGCGTGTTCCGTCTCACGCAGAAGCTCTCGACCGAATTTTCGAACCAAGTCTTTAATTCGCCCCTTGCTGAATCGACCATTCTCGGAGTCGCCTGCGGCTTGGCCGCGTACGGAAAGCGCCCCGTTTTCGAGCTGCAATTCATCGATTTCCTTTATCCGGGTTTCAATCAGCTCGTTACCAACATCTCGAATTTGCGCTGGCGATCATTCGGAAACTGGAAGTGTCCCGCCGTGATTTATGCCCCTTATGGCGCGTACTTGCCGGGCGGAAGCTTGTGGCACAGCCAGGCAAACGAATCGGCGCTCGCGCATTATCCCGGCCTAAACGTTGTGATTCCCAGCACGCCTGCAGACGCCGCGGGATTACTCTGGACGGCAATGCACGGTGAAGACCCTGTGATTTTTTTAATTCCCAAACATCTCCTCTGGGCCGAACACGAATACGCAAAGCCAATCCGGGCGGTTCCACTCGGGCGTGCGCGTCAATGCACGAACGGCTCCGACGTGACGCTGGTCGCCTGGGGAAATACGGTCGAAAAATCTCTCGAAGCAATTGCGAAAATCGACAATGAAATCAGCGTCGAGCTGATTGATCTGCGCTCGATTGTCCCGTGGGACAAGACTGCGATCGAAGATTCAGTGCACAAGACTCGACGACTGATTGTGGTGCAAGAAGACACTGAGAACTGCAGCGTCGGGCAAATGATTATTTCCCACGTCACGAGCACACCCGAACTCTGGGATGAACTGATCAGTCCGCCGATTCTTGTCAGCAAAGCTAATGTCATGATCGGTTACAATCCGATCTACGAGTACGCCGCATTGCCAGACGTGGAACGCATTGTCGCTGCGATCAGGCGTTCAGTTGCAACCAAACACGAACGCGCAGTTGTAGCCGCTGGCGTTGACCGTGGCCGTGCTGCAGCAGAACCGGAATTTATTCGGCCGGCATCAGCGCCCCCGCCTACAGCAGACATTGCCAGCCGACGTGTGCAAAGCATTACCGTGCCTGTGATGGGCGAAGGAATTCGCAACGCAAAAATTGTTTCCCTTCTGAAAAAACAGGGCGATCCCGTCGCGCTCGATGACGAACTGTGCGAAGTCGAAACCGACAAAGCCGTTTATCCCATCCAGTCGTCGTTCGCCGGAGTGATGGGCGAATGGAAAACCAAAGTGGGCGACACGGTGGAGATCGGTCAGGAACTGGGCACGCTTTTCACCGGCGAAGCATCGCTCGCGGATCAATTTCACGTGGCTGAAGTTTCAGCAGAGGGAAAGACTGTAGAGGCAGCCGTGTCGGCTGCGGAGCCTAGTGATCGCGGGCGACACGCCCGCCACTACAACATCGAGCCGGCGCTTTCGCCCACGATCGTGCGCAAGCTCAGCCATGTCATCCCTGCGAACCTGCAAATCGATGCGCGCTGGGACGCGATTCAAGAAGCCCGCGAGGCAGCGAAAAAGAAAGAGCCAAAGAATCCACCCTCTCCTTCCGTGATGATCGCGTGGTCGGTCGTGCGCGCGATGGAAAAACATGCGCCTTTCCGCCGGTTAATTCTCGAAGACGATCAGATTGTGCAAAATGACGATTTCGACTTGGGCATTGCAGTCGCCCTCGAGGGGGATCGCCTGGCGACGGCTGTAATCACAAATGCAAATAAAAAAAGCTGGCCGGAGTTCGTAAAGATTTACGGCGAGGCCGTCGCCGCTACGCGCGGCGGCCGCGTTGACGCCATGAACGCACCGGTGGTGATCACAAGTCTGGGCGCGTTTGGAGTGAAAGCGGGCGCGCCGATTGTCGTGCCGCCGTCGGTCGGCACACTGTTCGTTGGCACAGCGCACCGCGAACTGATTCCCAACAAGAACAAAAACGAAAGCGCAGAAGTAATCACGCTGTCACTCACATTTGATCACCGGGTTGTAAACGGCGCCGGCGCGGCAGCTTTCGCCAACGAAATCAAAAAACAAATCGAAGGATTCAAAATCCCGTCCGGAGCAGCGCACGGCGCCGCGATAGCGAAAAAGCGCTGAACGTTCCTTCAATGTCCGGCTTAGGATGGCAGCGCGATTGCCGATCGCGGTCAAATTACCTTGCAAGTTCCAATGGCGGTTTGAACTTTGCTGACCGCCATGACCACGGCCAACAAGATTACCGTCATTCGGATTCTAATGATCCCAGCTTTCGTCACGATGGCGATTTATTACGGCCAAAGCGTTCAGGGCGGCGCGCCGCTGGAGTGGGAACGCTTTACTGCCATCGCTATTTTCCTGATCGCTTCATTGAGTGACGGGTTGGATGGATATGTTGCGCGCCGATACAATCAGCGGAGTTCGCTGGGAGTCATCCTCGACCCGATTGCCGACAAAGGATTGCTGCTCAGCGGCATCATCACATTAAGCATCAGCAATTGGAGCGAGGTCGAGCCCGATTACGGCAGGTTTCCAGTGTGGTTCCCCGTTCTGGTGATTTCGCGCGATGCGATCCTTTTCGTCGGCGCAGCCGTCTTGTATTTGCTCATTGGTAAAGTACACGTGAAACCGAACTGGACAGGAAAAGTAGCAACTGTCTTACAGATGATCGCCATCGGCTGGGTCATGCTGCAACTACGACTGTTTCCTCTGCTCTATGTTGTGATCGCAGCCGGCTTTTTCACTTTGATCTCCGGAATCGTTTACGTCACAGACGGCGTCCGGCAATTACAGGCTGCAGGCCACGCCCACGCGACGAAACGTTAGATTCGGCCTGTTGTGGCGAAGCACGCGAACATCATGGCGAATGTTGCAATCGTCGGCCGGCCAAACGTAGGCAAGTCCGCGCTGTTCAATCGTCTGGTCGGCCGGAAGATTGCCATCGTTCACGATCAACCCGGAATCACACGCGACCGGATTTCTACGATTTGCACTCGTGGCGCGCGGGCGTTCACCCTGTGGGACACCGGCGGGCTGGCGGTCCCGCAGTCGCGGGATGAACTGAGCGCGCAAGTGCGGCGCGCCGCGGAGGAAGCGCTCCACGACAGCGATCTTCTTCTTTTCGTTGTCGATGCAAAGGAAGGGTTATCGCCCATCGATGAAGACCTGGCGCGCATGCTGCGCAAATCCCAAATGCCGGTGTTGCTGGTGATTAACAAGATCGACAACGAAAAGCACGAGCCGCTGGCAGCAGAGTTCGCTTCGTTAGGCTTTGAACCAAGTTTTTCGACTAGCGCGGAACATGATCGCGGCATTTCGGATTTACTTGAGCAAATAGATCGGCGCCTGCCGGCAACCACTGATATCGAGCATCCAGCATCTAGCATCCAGTATCCACTAGCCGTAGCGATCGTTGGTCGTCCAAACGTTGGTAAGTCTTCGCTCATTAATTGCATCATGCGCGGCGAGCGCGCGATCGTGAGCCAATTGCCCGGAACCACGCGCGATGCCGTTGACATTCTATACGAACGCCATGGACGGAAGTTCGTTTTCATCGACACCGCCGGCATTCGCCGGCGTGGAAAACGTTCGACTTCAGTCGAGGTTTTCAGCGTCATGCGCGCAGAGCGAAGCATTCGCCGCGCTGAGCTCTGCGTTCTCATTGTCGATCTCACGATGGGTGTAACTGCGCAGGACAAACGGATTGCGGGCTTGATTCAAAAGGCGCGAAAACCGGCGATCATTGTCTTGAACAAATGGGATTTAGTCAGGCTCGCCACAGGACGAGTCCGTCTGATCGGCGGACCGAGACGCGGAGAAAAGCAGGTGGCAAGGCAACTTGTCGAGCAGACGCGCGCAAGAATTTTCTTTCTTGAATATGCACCGGTGCTGATCACCTCTGCGCTGAGTGGAGAAAATGTTGAGAAGTTGTTTGTATCGATCGAGAAAGTCCAACGCGCCGCACGGCAGCACATCGGCACCGGGATCCTGAACCGCTTGCTGCGACAAGCGTTTGAAGGAAATCCGCCGCCGCTGGTGAAAGGTCGGCGCCTCAAACTGTTCTACGCTGCGCAAACGAGGGGAAAAGAAGAACGACAATTGCAGTCTGCTGAGTTCGTCCTCTTCGTAAATGATCCTCGGCTGGTGAACGAAACATATCGTCGTTATCTTGAAGCGCGCATTCGCAAAGCGGAACCGTATCCGGGCTTGCCAATCACCTTAACACTGCGCCCCCGCACGGGATCGCGGCACAAGAAGCAAAGTGGACGTCGCGCTGGTCAGGCAAACAAACAGCAGGCTGGCAGCTGATAATAGCTTTGATCGAACATTCTCCTGACCATGCGTGTCTGACAAACACCGTATGAAATCGACGCAGGAAATTACGCAGGAAGTGCGGGAGCTGGGGCAATGGATTCCGGCGCTCCGCCAGCAAATCGCTCACGTTGTGGTGGGCCAGAAGTATTTGGTGGACCGCCTTCTGTTAGGACTGCTGGCCAATGGTCATCTCCTGCTCGAAGGCGTTCCCGGGCTGGCAAAAACGCTCACGGTCAAAACAATGGCGGGATGCATTCAAACCGGCTTTCAAAGACTGCAGTTCACGCCGGATCTTTTACCGGCGGATTTGGTCGGGACGCTGATATACAACCCGCGCACTGGTGAATTTACAACAAAGCTCGGCCCAATTTTTTCGAATTTGATTTTGGCTGATGAAATCAATCGCGCGCCGGCCAAAGTACAAAGCGCATTGCTGGAAGCGATGCAGGAGCGGCAGGTCACCATCGGCGAACAAACCTATCCCCTCGCCGATCCATTTCTAGTCTTGGCAACGCAAAACCCGATTGAGCAGGAGGGCACGTACCAACTGCCAGAGGCGCAACTCGATCGTTTCATGTTCAAATTGAATATCGGCTATCCGCAGAAGAGAGAGGAGCGAACGATTCTTGATTTGATGGCGACTTCGGCGCCGGATTTGCGAGTCGATCCGGTGATTGAACCGAAGCAAATCATCGCGGCACGCGGCGTCGTCAACAACATCTACATTGACGACCGCGTGAAAGATTACATTGTCGATGTGGTCTGGGCGACGCGCGAGCCTGCCGCGTAC
>QHNK01000074.1 GCA_003218415.1 Verrucomicrobiota bacterium
GACCTCCGATTTAGCCAGACCGGTTTTGGCCTCAAGCTGCAGCTCGACCTGATGATCGCGAAAAACCTCGATGCATCATTGATGGAGCGCGAACTGCTGCGCACGATTTTATTGGAGATGATTTATCGAAAAGAATCACACATCGCGGCCGGTAGCATATTCGTCGAGCCGCCGGATTGGTTGATTGACGGCGTGCTTGCGCTTGCGCCTGGGAGCGATCACGGACAGCTGGTCGAAGCGCTCACTACCGCGTACAAGACAGAGTCGCTGGAGATGTTTCTCCGTCAACGCCCCGGACTTCTCGATTCCGCGGGCCGGACGCTTTATCGTGCATACTCTTTTGCACTCGTGCAAATGCTAATCGATGGAAGAAATGGCCCTGCCCGTCTGGCGCAGTACATTGGTCATCTATCTAACGCCTCAAACGAGCCGCTTGCAGATTTGAAGGCGCAGTTTCCGTTCCTCCTTGGCGATGCGGAGCAACCCTGGCAGTTGACCTTAAGTCGGTTGAGGAATTTGCAGAGGTACCAGTTGCTCACCTTTGCCGAAAGCGAGCGACGCATTGATGAATTGTTGCACGTGAAAATCTCAGAAGCGACCAAGCCGGCCAAGCCGGTAGGGCTTGACGAACTTGCGCAGCGCAAGGCTTCGCCAAATGAGAAGATCGCGCTGAATCAGCTGGGCCATGATTTGCTCTCCTTCGTTGCCGAGGCCAATCCGGTTTTGCGCCCGATCGCGCGCGAGTACCAGGAGATCGTCGCGCTGCTTGCCCGTGGAAAGAGGAAACGAATCGCGAAGCGTCTGTCGCGTTTGGAGGTTACCCGCAAACAACTCGCCGCTCGAATGAGTGATATTGACGACTACATGAACTGGTTCGAAGCCACTCAAATGAAGAGCGGCAGCGGGAATTTCACTGATTATCTGAAAGCCGTGGACCAATCGCAGCTCTCAGTGCCAAAGCGGCATGATCCGCTTTCAGTTTACGTCGATGCGCTGGAGGACCAGTTCGGAAATTGAGCAAATCTGGACAAACTCTTGCCCCTTTCGGCTTTGACGATTATCTTGAGTAGCGCGTTTTGGACGCGCGTTTTCTATTCATGCAAAAGATTGGTTTCGCCGAGGCTCTCGACTCAATTGTTGCCAGCGACCCACGTTACCAGCGGGACGCCTATGTCTTTTTGCGCGATGCGCTCGATTTTACGACCAAGCAACAGAAGAAAATCAAAGGCCTCAGCGTTCGTCACGTGACCGGCCCGGAATTGCTCGACGGAGCGCGGCAGTACGCTCTCAAAGAATTCGGACCCATGGTGATGACAGTTTTCGAAAACTGGGGAATCCATTCCTGCGAGGACATCGGGAACATGGTTTTTAACCTCATCGGCGCCGGGATATTCGGAAAGACCGAGGAGGATTCGATCGAGGACTTCAAGAATGTTTACGATTTTGGAGAGGTTTTTGCGAAGCCGTTCGCCCCGGCAAAACCAGCGAGGGCAAAACCGCCGGCGCAATTGCCAGCGCCGAAGCCTGCTGCCTCAGGCAAGTGATGCATGGTTTCGCCACGTTGAACCGTTGAATCGCAATCCTCGATGTAACGTTGTAACGATTTAACGAATCACGAATCACGAATCACGCGCCTTGCCGTGCTTCGTCATTGCACATCTAAGTAATGTATCGCATTCCCGTAGCGAATTTTCTCTCAGCGGCTCTATTGTTTAGCATGATCAATTTGAAAGCTGCGCCAACCGAGCACTCCGCTGCGATCACTTTTCCGCTAAGCACGGCGCAGAAATGGATTCTGTCGAACGGACTGACGATCATCGTGCAGGAAGATCGCAGCGCTCCGGTGGCCAGTGTGCAGGCCTTGTGTGCCACGGGGAGCGTCTACGAGGATCAGCATCTGGGCGCGGGCTTGTCCCACATTCTCGAGCACATGCTCTTTAAGGGAACCAAGACCCGATCGACCAATCAGATCGCGCAAAAAATCCAGGACGTCGGCGGATACATCAACGCCTACACATCGTTCGATCGCACCGTTTTTTGGATCGACGTGCCGAAAGATGGCGTCCCCACCGCGCTCGACATTTTGGCGGACGCCATGATGAATTCGACCCTGCCGCCTGAAGAATATCAGAAAGAGCAGGAAGTCATCCGGCGCGAATTCGCCATGGGCATGGATGATCCTGATCGCATGACCGGGCTGCTTCTTTTTGCCACCGCCTACCAGCGGCATCCTTATCGATTCCCGGTCATCGGCGAGCTCGAAATCTATAACCAGCTCACCCAGGAGCAGGTGATGCAGTATTACAAAACGCGCTACGTTCCGAACAATCTCACGTTCATTGTAGTCGGAGATGTGGATGCAGAAAAAGTGCGGCAACAACTCGCCGATCTCTTCAAACCGTATTCAGAAAAATCGCTCAAACCGCTGTTCATTCCAACGGAGCCGCCGCAACTTGGCCGGCGCGAAGTGCACCAGGAATTTGCGACTGAGCTGACGCATCTTTCGCTCGCGTGGCACATCCCGGAGGTCACGAATCCAGACGTTCCCGCGCTCGATCTGCTCTCAACCATACTCGGCGACGGGCGCAGCTCGCGTTTATATCGGCGCGTGCGCGAAGAGGCCGGTTTGGCGTTTAGCATATCCGCATTCTCTTACACACCGGGCGATCCTGGTTTGTTTGGCGTCGATGCTACTGTCGATCCGAAAAAACGCGAAGCAGCCGAGCAATTGGCCTTGCGCATTGTGGATGAAGTGAAGCAGGCCGGCGTCACCGCGGAAGAATTGGCGAAGGCAAAGAAAATCATGCTCAGTCATCATCTCGGCGCGCTCACCACCATGCGCGGCCAGGCTTCGGACATCGGGTCGAACTGGTTGCTCACGCGCGATCTGAATTTCAGCCGCCATTATCTCGACGCTGTCCAGAAGGTAACGCTCGATGACATCAAACGCGTCGCCGCGACGTATCTCACGGAGAACAATCTGACCGTCATCTCGTTGAGTCCAAAGGGCTCGCTGGCCGGCAAAGCCGAGAGCGCGAAGGCTGTCGAGGCGGGAGAGATTCAAAAATTTGATCTGTCGAACGGATTGCGATTGCTGGTGCGCGAAGATCCTCGCTTGCCGCTCGTCGGGATAGGCGCGGTTTTTCGCGGCGGCCTTCTCGCCGAAACGCCGCAGGACAACGGCATTACGCGGTTGATGGCCAAGGTGCTGTTGAAGGGAACCAAAACGCGCACCGCTGAGCAAATCGCCAATGAGATCGAAGCCGTGGGCGGTTCCATTTCGAGCGACGCCGGAAACAACAGCTTCAGCGTGTCGGTCGATGTCACCAAGCCCGATGTGAAATTGGGAGTGGACCTGCTCTCAGACGTGTTGCTCAACGCTACGATGCCGGAAAAAGCCATCGCGCGTGAAAAGGAAACCCAGATCGCCGCGATTCAGCAAGAGGAAGAGCAGCTGACCATGGTCGCCCGCAACATCATGCGGCAGGCGCTTTTTCCGCGGCATCCCTACGCACTGCGTTCAAATGGCTCGGTCGAGTCTGTTCAGCGGTTGACGCAAAAAGATTTGGTCGAATTTCGTGATCGCTACGTGGTCGCCAAGAACGGCGTTATCTACGTCTTTGGCGACGTCAAAGCTGGCGAGGTAAAACAGCTCATCGAGCAAACGCTCGGAAAAATGAAGCCCGGCGCGCTTGCGCTGACTGACGCAATGGCTTCCGCGCCGTTGGGCAAGCCGGAAACCGTTGAAAGCCACAAAGACAAAGCGCAAGGCGTGATCTTGGTCGGATTTCGCGGCGCGAGCCTGTCGAGCCCCGATCGCTACGCGTTGGACTTAATCGACGAGGCGAGTAGCGACCTCGGGTCGCGGTTTTTCATTCGCATTCGAGAGCAAATGGGACTGGCGTATTACGTCGGCGCCAGCCAGATGCAGGGCCTTGTCCCGGGACTCTTCGCATTTTACCTCGGCACCGACCCGCAGAAGATCGAGCCGGTGAAGACCGCGTTGCTCGATGAAATACACAAGCTCGCCAACGAAGGTCTCACGACTGAAGAATTAGCCAGAGCGAAAAAGAAGCTGATTGGCCAACAGGAGATCGCCAATCAAAGCAACGACGCGCTTGGTTATCATTGCGCGCTGGACGAGCTCTACGGGCTGGGCTTCGATTATTACAAGCAACTCGAACACGACGTGAACGCGGTGACACTCGAAGATATTAAGCAAGTGGCCGCGAAATATTTTCGCGATCAGCCGTACGTTTTAGCAACGGTGCGACCTCCAGAGAAGAAGTGACAAGTGACGGGTGACTTGCCTTCGCCTAGGCTACGGCGGGCAGGCAAGTGACGAGAAAACCCGTTCATGGTATACTGAATCAACTGATGACTCGTCACTCATCACTAATCACTTTCTTTTATGGCTGAAGTCCAAAAAACCACACAGAGCGGCGAGCTTTCCCAGCGCTTCATCGAGTTTGTCGTGATGCACGCCCAAAACGCCGCGCTGTTTCTTGGCCAAATTCCAAATCCAAAAACCGGCGAGCCCGAAGTGAACCTCGACCTTGCCAGAATGTTCATCGATCAACTGGCAATGATTCAGGAAAAAACGCGCGGCAACCTGACGAACGAAGAAGCAACAGTTTTGCGCAACGCGCTTTCCAATTTGCAAATGGCATACGTCGAGGTGTCGCGGGAGCCTGGTATGGCGCGACCAGAGCCTGCTCGCGGTAGCGAGGGCGCGCCAGAGGCCGAGTCAACCGCACCAGAAGCCGCTCCGCCAGCAAAATCGACGGAACAACCATCGACAGGCACGCCGGAGCCATCAGCGCCGATTACATCGACCGAGCCCGAGACAGAATCGCGGAAAAAATTCACCAAAAGCTACG
The DNA here is from genome assembly GCA_003218415.1 of Verrucomicrobiota bacterium. Lineage (GTDB taxonomy): Bacteria > Verrucomicrobiota > Verrucomicrobiia > Chthoniobacterales > UBA10450 > Udaeobacter. Next base: position 4,881 of record QHNK01000074.1, read on the forward strand.
GGCCGTGAATCGCTGATCCACTTGCGTGTCATCCCTAGCGCAGCGAGGGACCTCGCGCAAGCTAGCTTCCGGCAACGATCGCTGATCTTGTTCTCCAGATGAACAGGCGAACGGTCCGTTTGCGCGCTCTCATCCGAATTAAGGTCACGTGCACGCAATCGCAAGAAAGCTCAGCAACGGCAAGAAGCTAAATGGCGATACGACGGTTCTCGCTCAGTCGGCCGAAACGGCAGAGGACGCGGGTTTGCGTTACGTGAGCGATGAGCAGCCCGGTTTTTCGCGCCGGCGCAAGGGCGACGAATTCGAATATTTTGATTTGAAAGGAAAGCCGATTCGTGACGAACAACGCTTGCTGCGAATTAAACGGCTGGTTATTCCGCCTGCGTGGAGCGATGTCTGGATTTGTCCATCGCCCAATGGACACATCCAGGCCACCGGACGAGATGCTCGGGGACGGAAACAATATCGATATCACGAGCGCTGGCGGGAAATACGCGATGAGAACAAATACGATCGACTAGTCAACTTCGGAAAAGCTCTCCCTAAAATTCGCAGACGCCTGAAGCAAGATTTGGCTTTGAGCGGTCTGCCTCGGAAGAAAGTCCTCGCAACAATCGTGCAGCTTCTGGAGCGAAGCCTCATCCGCGTCGGCAATGAAGAGTATGCGCGTGAAAACAAATCGTTCGGTCTTACTACTCTGCAAGATCGACACGTGGACGTGAAAGGCTCAAAGCTGCGGTTTCGTTTTCGTGGCAAGAGCGGCCGCCAACATGAAGTGGATGTAACTGATCGCCGAATCGCGCGGATTGTGTCTAACCTGCAGGATTTACCTGGCCAGAACCTGTTTCAGTATCTCGATGAGGAAGGCAACGTGCGCGACATCACTTCACAGGATGTAAACGAATATTTGCGCGCGATCACAGGCGAAGATTTTACCGCGAAAGATTTTCGCACGTGGACAGGAACTGTGCTGGCCGCGGTCGCGCTGGGCAAGCTGGGCGCGTCTGAAACAAAGAAGCGGGCCCAAGCGAACATCAAAAATGCAGTCGGCGCGGTGGCAGAAGTTCTTGGCAATACCCCGGCAGTGTGCCGGCAGTGTTACATTCACCCCGCTGTTCTCGAAGCGTATCTGAACGGAAATTCCTTCAACGGCTTTTGGCCGGACACGCAGGAAGAGTTCGGAAAAAAAGGCGTTGATCTCACCTCGGCACAGGCAGCTGTTCTGAAATTTTTGCAAAGTAGCTCGTGAGAAAAATCCGGCTGACGAAGCTTCTGTGTATTAACGGGAGCTGGTTCGCCGCGGTGCGGGGCTCGGCCTGGTCTTTGCACTCTTGCGGACGGTGATTGGTTGCTGACTGGCAGCCGCGGTTTGCTGCTGTTCCTGCGTATATTTTTTTGTGCTCGGCCAGATCAAACGCCACGGTTGTGTTTTTATTGTCTCGCTGAATTGCTTGATGTTCTCGCCAGCAGGGCCGAGATCGGTAACCGCGAGTCTTAGTTTCTCCGACGATGTCCGCAGGTTTCGCAGTGTGACCTCGATGTTGTCGTTCTCTGTAAGGCTGGTGCTGATCTTTTCGATGTTTGTGAGCGAATGCGAGAGCGCGCTGTCGGGCGCGGTCAGATCGGCCATATGTTCGCCGAAGGTTTTGAACTGGGTGAGAGCGAGGTTCAGCTCGGAATTTTCGTCGGTGAGCCGATTCAGGTTTTGCGCGGTCTGCTGGAGATCTTTCATGGTGTTGGTAGCTTCGGCTGCGACCGGTTTGATTACTTCCAGCATCTTCGCCGCGGCATCGCCCAGATCGGGAGTGCGTTCACCGGCAAACATCTCGCCGTCTTTCGCGCGACCAGAGCTTTCGTTTCCTTGGGTGATGTCGATTGCCATGTCGCCGAGTAACCCAAGTTGCATTAGCCGCGTCTTGGCATCGCGATACACCTTCGCGTTCTTGTCCACTTGTACATCCACGCGCACTTCGAACCTCAGTTTGCCCGGCGTCGCAGTTGGGCCCGCCTTCGCCGAGGCTTCGGCGGGCATGCTGGGACTCGCATTCGGTTCGGCCTGATGAATTGCAGCCTCCGCTTCTTCCGCCTGTTTTTCTTCTTTCGGCGATACAGGCGAATACAATTTTTGCACCTGACCAATCTTGCGGCCGGCTAACATCACTGGCGCGCCCTGTTTGATTCCGGCCGCGTTATCGAAGTAAATCTTGTAGGTCACCAGCGGGCGGAACAATCCCGGAGCGCCGAGCAAAACCAAAAGGAAGGCGACCACCGCGATCGTGCCGATCACCAGCAGGCCGGTCATGATTTCATTTCTTTGTAATTGCATCGAGGCTGCCTTCCAGAATGGGACCTTCAGTGCTGCCGCTCAAAAACTGAGCGACGACCGGATTCTTGGATTGTTTGAATTCTTCGGGTTCGGCTTCTTCAATGATTTTTCCGTGGTACAACATAGCCATTCGCGTGCCGATGCGAAAGGCGCTGTCCATTTCGTGCGTGACGGTGATCGATGTGACCTTCGCTGTTTCGCTCAGGCTGATAATTAATTCGTCGATCACCGAGGCTATGACCGGGTCGAGGCCGGCTGACGGCTCGTCAAGAAGGATCAATTCGGGATCGAGCACCAGCGCACGCGCAAGGGCGACGCGTTTGCGCATACCGCCGCTGAGTTCCTCCGGCAACAGGTCCTTGGAATCCTTCATGCCGACAAGCTCCAGTTTTTCATCGACGATTTTGTCAATCTCTGCGCGTGATTTGTCCGTGAGCTCCTCGAGCGGCAGAGCGACGTTGTCACGCACATTCCGCGAACTGAGCAGCGCCGAATACTGATAGACCATGCCCATGTGTTGCCGGACGGCCTGAAGTTTTCGCCGTTGGAGCCGCGTGATTTCGAATTGCTTGAAAAATATCGAACCTGAATTGGGACGCAGCGTGCCGAGAATCAGTCGCAAAATGGTGCTCTTGCCACTGCCGGTTTGGCCCATGACCACGAGGCGTTCCTGCGGCTCGACCCTAAGCGACAAGTCATCGAGTATTTCTTTCTCTTCAAATTGCATGTACACGTCGCGCAACTCGACCATATGCGTGGGCCTGGTCATGTCGGGTAAAATGTGGTGTAAACGACGTTGTATAGCGTATCGAAGCCGATCACCGCCGTGATCGCTGTTACGACGCTGGATGTTGTCGAAGTGCCAACCCCAGCGGCGCCGCCTTTAACGGTCAATCCCCGGTAACACGCAATCGCGGCGATGAGCAGCCCGAACAGAAAGCTCTTCAAAATGCCGGTGATGATATCGCGAATGAGCAATGAATCTTTCACAAGATCGAGAAAGTAGGGGAACGCGATGCTGAAATACGCCTTACAGATCAGGCTGCTGGCAAATATTGCGGCGATATTTGAAACCGTGGACAGACACGGCATCAGCAGAAATAGCGCGAGCATTCGCGGCGCGACGAGGAAACGCAGCGGACCGATACCCATGGACTCAATCGCCTCGACTTCTTCGGAAACCTGCATGGTGCCGAGCTCGGCGGTAAACGCCGCGCCGATGCGCGCCGCCAGCATAATGCCGGTGAGAAGGGGCCCGAGCTCGCGCGTGAAACCGATCGCGACCAATCCAGGGATCAACCGCTCTGTGCCAAAGCGTTGCAACTGATAGCCGGTGAGCAGCGCCATGGTCAGCCCAAGGAAAAACGAAACCAGTCCCACCAGTGGCACGGAGTCCACACCGGCGCGTTGGGTGTGCCGGAAAAAACTGGCGGCACGGAAAGGCACCCGCCCGTGCTGGATGCGCTCGAACGTTTCCTGAAACGTGTTCACGATGAACCAGAACACGCCGCCCACTTCGCGTAAGAAAGTGCGTGCCAAGTGGCCGATTCCCTGGGCAATCAAAACGGGTGGCGGTTGAGCGTTTGCCATGGCCGGGAAAGGTGGCCTTACTTCCCGGCAGGGAAAAGAGCAAAGTTGACGGGAGCTTTGCCGCAATTGCTGTAGCCGCTTCCCTGTGGGAAGCGTGGCGCTGATGTGTTTGACGCGCAGGCATCGCGTCGCCCACAGGGCGACGGCTACAGGCCCGGCTTAGCGCACAACGCTTGCATGAAACGTTCGACGTACAGCCTTTGAACGTTAAGATCGACAACCGTGGTAAGGAGCTCATTCCAACGCGACATGAAATTGTTTCGCATACTCAATTGCTTCTTTGTCATCGCGCTATTTAATGCCGGGGCGTCCGCGCTCGCCCTAGGGCCAGCCAGGTCTCTTACAGCCGTAGCGGAAAAGGGCCCTGAAAATCAGCCGACCATGAAAACAAAAAAAAAGATTGGACTCGCGATCCACGGCGGCGCCGGAACCATTGAGCGCAGCAAGATGACTCCGGAAAAAGAGCGCGAATACCGCGCGGGATTGGAACGCGCGCTGACGGCTGGTTACGAAATTCTGAAGCGAGGCGGGTCCAGCCTTGATGCCACGGAAGTTGCCGTGCGCGCGCTCGAGGATGATCCGCACTTCAATGCAGGCCGTGGTTCTGTTTTCACAAGTGCCGGCACAAACGAGATGGATGCGTCAATCATGGACGGGAAAACTCTCAAGGCCGGCGCGGTCGCCAGTTTGAAACACGTGAAAAATCCAATCGGTCTGGCCCGACTGGTCATGGAAAAATCGCCGCACGTCATGCTCGATTGCGCAGGCGCAGAAGCGTTCGCCAAAGAGAACGGGATCGAGCTTGTCGATGAAAAATATTTTTTTACGCAGGAACGCTGGGACGCGTTGCAGAAAATTAAGGAAGCGGAAAAACACGGTGGCGTTGGCGGAAAGAATTTTTTTATCTCGGAAGACGATCTACACGGCACTGTCGGCGCGGTCGCGTTGGATAAGGACGGTAATTTGGCCACGGCGACTTCCACCGGTGGAATGGCAAACAAGCTGCCCGGGCGAATCGGCGATACGCCGGTCATCGGCGCCGGCACCTACGCGAACAATCAAACCTGCGCAGTATCCTGCACTGGTGATGGCGAGTATTTTATTCGCGCCGGCGCGGCGCATGAGGTCTCAGCGCTCATGCAATACAGGGGGATGAAATTGCAGGAAGCGGCACAGATGGCTCTGGACGCAGTTAAAAAGCTTGGCGGCAGCGGCGGTTTAATCGCCATCGACAAAAACGGCGAGGTAGCTTTGCCATTTAACACAAACGGGATGTACCGCGGCTACGTAGATCCAAACGGCAAGTTTGTTGTGGAGATCTATCGTTGAAGCGTTAAAGCGCTAAACCGGGCAAGCCGACCCTGTCATGTTGAGCGAGCGAAACGTCTCTGATTGTCACTTGGTGTTGCCGTGAGAATGAATCAGAGATTCTTCGCTTCGCTCAGAATGACAAAGCTGTGTCCGCTGCAACGGTTCAGCGCTTCAACGGTTTAACGCTTCACATGCTTCCTCCCTTCTCCGTCGTTATTCCTTGTTTCAACGAAGAAGCGCGGATTGGCGAAACGCTCCGCGTTACGATCGAGTATCTCGCCGCGAGCGCGCCAGAAAGTGAATTGATCGTGGTGAACGATGGATCGACCGATGCAACGGGGACAATCGCGCGCAAAATCCTGGCGGAGACAAAGATTGCGACGCGTTTGCTGGAAAATTTTCCAAATCGTGGAAAGGGCGCAGCGGTTCGCTCTGGATTGCTGGCTGCCCGTGAACCGATCGGGCTTTTTTCTGATGCGGATCTTTCCACGCCGATTGAAGAGACGCCGAAACTCATCGAACCGATTGCAAACGGCGAAGTCGATATTGCATTTGGATCGCGTGCGCTTGACCGCAGTTTAATCGGGATCCACCAACCGTGGCGACGCGAGCAGGCTGGCCGGATTTTTAATTTGCTCGTGCGCTTCGCGACAGGGCTGCCGTTTTGGGATACGCAATGCGGGTTCAAGGCGTTTCGCCTCGATATTTGCCGGCCGATCTTGGAGGCAGCGCGTGTCCAGGGTTTCGCTTTCGATGTTGAGCTGCTTTATCTCGCGCAACGTGCCGGCTTGCGAATCCGGGAGATTCCCGTGCGCTGGAATCACGCTGAGGGAAGCAAAGTTAGTTTTTTCCGCGACAGCCTGCGGATGCTACGAGAAGTGATTTCGCTGCGAACGGCGCCTGTAGCCGCTTCGCTGTGCGAAGCGCGACGTCGGAATCCTTGAACCCGCGCGCCACGCGTCTCACAGAGACGCGGCTACAGAAAATGCCGTAACTTTTCTTTCTCGCGTCGACATCTAAATTATCTGTTTCACTTTTTCGTAATCATGCAGTCGTTGCGATTTCATCCGGCCGTTGTACGTTGGTTCGAACAAACGTTCGGCTCACCGACCGAACCGCAGATGCGCGGGTGGCCGGCGATCCAGTCCGGCCGCCAAGTGCTAATTTCCGCCCCGACAGGCTCGGGCAAAACGCTGGCGGCGTTTCTTGCTTCGCTGGATGCGCTGTTTCGCGAAGGGGTCGAGGCTGATTTGCCGGATGAAACGCAGGTCGTTTACGTGTCGCCGCTCAAGGCATTGAGCAACGATATCCGTAAAAATCTGCAAGAGCCGCTGGCTGGCATTCGCGCGTTATTGGGCGAAACAAATGGCCTCGAGATCGACGTGCGCGCGGACGTTCGCACTGGTGATACGACTGCTGCCCAACGGCAGGCGCTGATCAAAAAACCTCCGCACATTCTGGTTACAACACCAGAGTCGCTGTATCTGCTGCTGACTTCAGATTCGGGCCGGCAGATGTTGAGCACGGCGCGAACACTCATCCTCGACGAGATTCACGCTGTCGTGGATGATCGGCGCGGAGCGCACCTTGCTCTGAGCGTCGAACGTTTGGCTGCCCTAACGAAAAATCCACTTCAGCGGATCGGGTTGTCAGCGACGCAGAAACCGATCGAAGAAGTCGCACGTTTTTTGGTCGGTGCTCATGCAGTTGACGATGCTGGTAACCCGGATTGCGAAATCATCGATATCGGTCATCGTCGCGAACTCGATCTGGCAATCGAAATCCCCAAGTCGCCGCTGGAAGCGGTGATGTCGAATGAAGTGTGGGAGGAAATCTATCATCGGCTGGCAGAGTTGATCCAGGCGCATCGGACTACTTTGGTTTTCGTCAACACGCGCCGAATGGCCGAGCGCGTGACGCATCACTTGAGTGAGCTGCTCGGCGCGGATGCGGTGACATCGCATCACGGAAGTCTCTCCGCAAAGCTGCGCCTCGATGCCGAAGATCGATTGAAGCGAGGCGAATTGAAAGCGCTGGTCGCCACCGCTTCGCTTGAGCTCGGCATAGATATTGGTTCAGTTGATCTTGTTTGCCAGCTCGGCACAACGCGCTCGATTACCACATTGCTGCAGCGGGTCGGCCGCGCCGAGCATAGACGCGGCGGTTTGCCGAAGGGGCGCGTCTTCCCGTTAAGTCGCGATGAACTCGTCGAGTTTGCGGCGCTACTGCGTTGTGTTCAGCGTGGCGAGTTGGATCGGCTCAGCATTCCGGAAAAACCGCTCGATGTGCTGGCTCAGCAAATTGTTGCCGCGGCTTCCACGCAAGATTGGGATGAAAATGAGTTGTTCGAACTTGCTAGTTCGGCCTGGCCGTACCGAAACCTTACCCGCCAAGAGTTCGATGGCGTCGTCAAAATGCTCGCCGAAGGGTTCAGCACGAAACGCGGCCGGCGTGCGGCGCTGATTCATCACGATGGAGTGAATCATCGAATTCGGGGTCGTCGTGGTGCGCGATTGACTGCACTCACGTCCGGCGGCGCGATTCCCGACAATGCCGATTATCGTGTGATCCTTGAGCCCTCGGAAACGTTCGTCGGCACAGTGAACGAAGATTTCGCCGTCGAAAGTTTGGCGGGCGACATTTTCCAACTCGGCAATGCG
>QHNK01000075.1 GCA_003218415.1 Verrucomicrobiota bacterium
TTCCTGATGGACTGCGACACGACCGGGATTGAACCGGACATCGCGCTGGTAAAATACAAGCTGCTTGCGGGCGGCGGCATGCTCAAAATTGTCAATCAAACCGTCAAGCCGGCGCTGGAGAAACTCGGTTACAACGCCGAGGAGATCGAACGCATCATCGCGCATATCGATGCGTTCGACACCATCGAGGACGCCATCGACACAGATGGATCCAAAATTTCGTCTGGTCTGAAACCCGAACACTTGTCTATCTTCGATTGCGCGTTCAAGCCGTTCAGAGGCCAGCGCTCGCTCCATTACCTGGCGCACCTGAAAATGATGGCGGCAGCCCAACCATTCCTGAGCGGCGCGATTTCAAAGACGGTTAATATGCCGGAAGCGGCCACCGTGGACGACATCATGAGCACCTACGTCGAAGGTTGGCGGCTGGGGTTGAAATCGATCGCGATTTATCGCGATGGTTCGAAACGATCTGCGCCTCTAAACACGCGCAAGACAAAGGACATGGGCACTGTAGCCGGCATCGGTGATGTCGGCACCGACGCGGACGCGCTCCAAAAGCGCATTCTCGAGTTGGAACAAGAATTGGCCACGGTGCGCAACCGGCTTGATCAACCGGTTCGGCATCGCATGCCGGACACGCGCTCGTCGATGACTCACCGGTTCGAGATTGCTGGTCACGAGGGTTACATCACCGTCGGTCTGTATGAAGACGGGCAACCGGGTGAGCTTTTCATTACCATGTCAAAGGAAGGCAGCACCATCGGCGGATTAATGGACACGGTCGGCACGCTCACCTCAATCGCGCTGCAATACGGCGTGCCGCTGGAGAGTCTCGTGAAAAAATTCGCGTATCAGCGATTCGAGCCGAGCGGGTTCACAAAAAATCCAGATATCCGCCACGCAACCAGCATCACCGATTACGTGTTCCGCTGGCTGGCGTGCCAATTCATCAAAGGCTACAAGGAAGCGACAGCACCAAACCGCGCGCAGCCGGATTTGCCGCTCAAAGAAATCGCCGAGATCGAGAAGAAAGTTCTGAACCGGCCAGTCACGGATTTAGCGCGCACTGGCGACAAACAAGTGATCGACGTGATCACGAACAAGTCGTCCAATGATCCCGTCGGCGCGGGAGGAAATGGTAACGGCGCCGGTAATTCGGCCGACCGCGTGACGGTAGCGCTTGGCAGCATCTTCATGGGAATCACCTGTTCGGTATGCGGCAGCGACAAAGTCATCCGCGCCGGCGCATGCGGTGTTTGCATCGAATGCGGCACCAGCCAGGGATGTAGCTGAGGCGGCGCGCTGCCAACTTGATGCGAAATCAGCGCACCAGCCCATTCGGCTGGATAATCGGACTGAACTGCGCTTGATTGGACACGCGCGCGCGCATGGCTACAGTGCGCGCGCCCGCCGTGTTCGGCTAAAATCTGAATGAACAAACTCGACGCGCAGAGACAGAAAGAGATTCAACAAGCGGAGGAACTGCTTTTCGCGGGGCCGCAGGCGGTGGGGTTTGCCAAGGGACTTTTCCAGGGTCATTTCGTGGCCGATTGGGTGATGCCGTATCCTCGCATCCCGGCGGCGCAACAAATCGAGCTGGATGAAACGCTCAGGGAACTCCGCCAATTTCTCGATGAGCATCTCGATCCTGCGGAGATCGATCGCCAGGCAGACATTCCGCGCGAGGTGATCGACGGTCTGGGCTGCGTCGGTGTGCTCGGCATGACTGCGCCGAAGGAATACGGCGGACGCGGCTTCTCGCAAATGGCGAACTGCAAAGTGCTGGAAGAAATCGGGCGCCGTTGCGCATCGACATCGGTTTTCGTAAACGCGCACCATTCCATCGGGATTCGCGCGTTGCTGTTATTCGGGACACACGAGCAAAAGCAGCAATGGCTACCCAAATTATCAAGTGGCGAGCAGTTGGGTTCATTCGCTCTCACTGAGAAAGAGGCCGGATCGGATGCGGCAAATGTGCAGATGCAGGCGCGTCCCAGCGAGGACGGGTCGCACTTTATTTTGAACGGCGAAAAACGTTACATCACCAATGCCGCGATCGCGCATGAGCTCACAGTGATGGCGCGCACGCCCGTGCCGGGTTCAGACAAGACCGCCATCACGGCTTTTCTGGTCACGCCTGACATGCCGGGATTCGAAATCCTCGAAGCGCGCATGCCGAAGATGGGAATCCGCGGGACTGCCACGGGGCGGTTTGCGTTGCACGACGTCAAAGTGCCAAAGGAAAATATTCTGGGCACGATGGGCAAAGGACTAAAAGTCGCCCTGACGGTGCTCGATTTCGGGCGGACCACATTCGGCGCATGCTGTACGGGCGCAGCGAAAACCTGTTTGGAACTGGCCGTTCAGCACGCGAACACGCGCAAACAATTCAACAAAACGCTGGGTAATTTCGAACTGGTCAAAAAGAAAATCGCGCGCATCACGGCCGACGCGTACGCAATGGAAGCGATGACCACGGTCACCGCGTCGTTGATCGATCGCGGTTTGGAGGATTATATGATCGAGACCGCGATGCTGAAGGTCTTCACTACCGAGCGGCTCTGGGAGTGCATCAATGACGTGTTTCAGATTTATGGTGGTTCGGCTTATTTCGTCGATCTCCCATTGGAGCGAATGATGCGCGACGCGCGCATTAACCAGATCGGGGAAGGCGCGAATGAAGTGCTCACTTCGTTCATTGCGCTGGTCGGCATGCGTGGACCTGGCATGGAGTTCAAGGAAATTTACGACACCATGATGAAGCCATCCCGCGATCGAATGAGCAAAGCGTGGGCCGCGGGAAAGAACCGGCTTGGCGCGACGATTCGCGTTCCCGATGTGCCAGTTCAAAGCGACGAGCTTCGCGCGCATGCGCGACAACTCGGCCGATTGATCTGGCGTTTTAATGTTGCCGTCAACCGCGCGTTGATCACGTATCGCGAACCGATTCTCGACATGCAGCTTGTTCAGGAACGCATCGCGAATGCGGCAATGGATCTGTTTGCATCAACGTGTGTCCTCAGCCGCCTGGACAGCGAAATTCAGTTTGCTCGTCGAAATGGCGATGCGGCACCGCCCGATCACTCAGCTGCCGATCTGTTTTTGCGACAATCATTTCGCCGGATTCGCGGTTTCCTTGGCGCACTGACGGACAACGAGGACAAATCGGTGCTCGCAGCAGCAAAATCCAGCTTAGCTAAGCCACCCAGCTAACTCCGAAAGGTTTCGCGAGTAAAATTTGGCCGCACGCATTTATACCGACAAAGATGTCGATCTCCGCTGGCTGAAGGAGAAAACGTGCGCAGTGATCGGCTTCGGCGCGCAAGGCCGTGCGCACGCTCTCAATCTTCGGGATAGTGGGATCGGCGTAATCGTTGGGCTTTATCCCGGCAGCAAGTCGCGCGCTCGTGCCAGGCGAAGCGGGCTTCGAGTGCTCGACACGTCCGAGGCTGTGCGACGCGGCGACATTATTTTTCTGGCGCTTTCAGATACGCAGATCCCGGCCATTTACCGGAAACAGATCGCTCCGAACTTGCGTCCAGATCAGACACTGCTCTTTGCGCACGGCTTCGCGATTCATTACCGGACGATTGTTCCGCCCAAAGACATCGACGTGGTCATGGTCGCGCCCAAAGGACTGGGACCGATGGTGCGTCGAGAATTCGTGCACGGTCGCGGCGTGCCTGCGTTGATTGCAGTTCATCAGGATCGCAGCAGACACGCGAAGCAAACGGCCCTGGCGTGGGCGAAAGGAATTGGCTGCACGCGTGCCGGTGTACTCGAAACGACTTTTCGCGAGGAGACCGAGACCGATCTTTTTGGCGAGCAAGCAGTGCTTTGTGGCGGCACGAGCGCGCTGATTCGTGCGGGCTTCGACACCCTTGTTCGCGCCGGCTATCCGCCCGAGCTTGCCTATTTCGAATGTCTGCACGAGCTCAAGTTCATTGTCGATCTTATCCACGAGGCAGGACTCACCGGAATGCGCAGACTGATTTCGGATACCGCCAAATGGGGCGAGCTGACCGTCGGTCCAAAGATTATCGATCAAACAGTGCAAAAGCACATGAGATCTGTGCTGCGCGACATTCGTTCAGGCAAATTTGCACGCGAGTTTATTCGGGAAATGGAAACCGGCGCGCGTCGTCGCACGGATTTGTTGCGCAAAGCTGAAGCGCACCCGATTGAAAAAGTTGGCGCGCGACTGCGCGGCCTAATGAGCTGGAAATAAAAACAAAAAGCAATCGGCGCTGCCGTGTCGGGCAGCGTTATCGCTCGCCGAACTGCGGTTTTTTGGCGAAATTATTTATTCGCGCCCGATAACCAGTAGCGGGTTGGCGGTGGTCGGAAACGTACCGACCAATCGTTCGCATCGCATGGGAATGCCAGAAGCGACGGTCTTTATGTAGCAGATTTTTACGATCGCTGGACTAGCAATCTGCTGCGTTGGTCGCGCAACTGCGTTCTTGCCTGGATCTGAAGCAAATGCCGATGCGCAAAATGCGAGCGCGAGCACGATGCCTGCATATGTTTTCATGCCCTGATTGTGAGCCTGCTTCGAACTTTGCGCAAGCGAATTCATAGTGCGTAGAAGCGACAATTTCAGCCACCTCCCTTCGCCACGGACACGGCGGGGCAGCCCGCCCTTGTCTCGCAGTTGCGGCAACGACGCGACAGGAGGTCCCGGCGTGCAAGAGCGAACATCAATCTGCCCAGAGAAAGTGTTCCAAGCGCAGATGATTCAGCCGGGCCTTGGCTTCTTCGCTTCGGTTGCCACCCGCCGCGGCCAGGCGCTCATAAATCGCAGCTGCGGACTGCCATTTCGAATCTTCCTCCAGCAGCCGCGCGGCATTAAATCCGGCCTTGTAGTACCAGAAGAGTTCACGTTGTCCGTATGGGCGCGTTTCGTCCTCCAGGATTTTGTAAAACGTTTCGAGCGCGCTGGCGCGGTCGTCTTTCTTTTCTAAACAGAGGGCCTTTTTGAATAGCGCCTGGTTGCGCCAATGGCTGGGCTCGTTTTTGTCCAACGCGAGTTGGTCATAAATTTCTATGGCCTGCTGGTAATTTGCGCTGCCTCCCATCTCAAAAAAAATGTCGCCCTTGGCGCAAAGCGCTTCCCGTTTTTCAGACGGCGGAGCGTCGCTTTTCAGCACTTCATCGTACAACGCAAGAGCATCTTTGGTCTTGCCAAGTTTGCGCTCGATGAGGGCTTGTTCATTGCGTGCGGACCACCGCATCGCGCCGTTTTTCTGCACGACCTGATCGAATAGAACAATCGCCCGATCCAATGAATGCTCGCCCATACTCGACATGGCCGATTCCGCCGCGAAAAAAAGTGCTCTTTCCGCCAGAGAGTCATCCGGGTTCTGTTGCGCGATAATTTCAAACTGCGTCTGCGCGTTTGCGAAATCCTGGCGCCGGTAATAAAGCTCCGCTAATTTCATTCGAACTTCTGGAGCGAATGGTGAGAGGCCGTGTTGCTCCAGAAATCGCTTTGCGAGCTCAATGACTTTCGTCTCGTTTCCACCCGCTGATTCTTCTACCCAGATGCTGAGATAATCGGCGCGCTCCCCGGCCGCGGCGGTCGGCGCCGACTCGGCTGCGCGAGCGAGATCTTTGCGCGCATCATCCATGCGCGGCGGCGACGAGTGAAAGGCCAGCTCAGCCAGGGCAACCCATACTTCCGACACGCGCGGATTCTTGGGAAAATCGCGGATGAACTGCTGCAACGATACCTCCGCTTTTTTGTCGCCTTTTGCCGCCTGCATCAGGCCTTCCTCCAATCGTAAGTTGGCGCGAGCCTCATCGTCACCGCCCTGCTTGTCCAGCTCGCTGTAATTAACCAGGAAACGAGCGTGATTACCAAGTTGCAACCAGCCGTTGGAGGCATTAAAGAGCGCAGCTCTCGCCCAGGGCGAATTGGAATGGGCGATTTGTTCAAAAGCCGCCGTCGCGGTATCAAATCGCTTCGCCAAGTAGTACGCTTGCGCAGATAAAAAATCGATTCGAGCCAGCGAAGCCGGTTCGGGACGCAGCAGACGCGCGTCATCCAAGATCGCAATCGCCTCATCGAAATGCCGGTCTTCCACTTCAAATTGTGCGAACTCTAGAAAGGCAGGTGCGATCGCCGGCGATTTGATGCCGGTGCGTCGCAGGTCGGAAAATAGTTGCCGGGCTCGGTCACTCCGGCCGCCGCGAATTTCCAGCCGAGCGAGATACCATCGGGCAAATGTTCGCCGCGGCTCTTCCGGCCTGCGCACCCATTTCTCCAGTTCGTTGCGCGACGGTTTGTGCTCTGCTCGATACAACTCATCTAGTTTTGCGAACAGAAGAGGCAGATCCGAGTCTGCCGGGTGAAGATCGACAAACTGCTCAATGACATCATCTCCGGCTTCCGGTGTTTTTAGTTGCAGGTGTGCTTCGGCGATGCCGAAGAGTGCCGCGATTAGCGTGGCATGAGCTGCTCCCTCCGGCCTTTTCAGAAGCGCTTGAAACATGCCGATTGCTCTCTCCGGGCGCTGCAAAATCAGCTCCAGGCGTCCGCGTAACAGCCGCCGTTCTCTCCGCTCGGCAACCGATCTTGGCTTCATTTCTTCCAAGAGACGCTGCGCATTAGCGGCGTCGGCCATTTCAATGGATAGCTCTGCCGCTCGTAACTGCGCTCGGATAGCCCATTCTTTGTCATGGAGGAGAAGGTTAAGCTTTCTCAAAGCTTCTTCCCGCTTTCCTAAGGCGCGCAGCATCTCCGCGGCCCCAAAAGTGGCTGCTCCGCGAAACGGTGAACCTTCGTGCGTAGCCAATTCCTCATACAGCGGCAGCGCATCGGCCCATCGCTTCAGGCCGGCGAAGGCTTGGGCGCGCCAGAACTTTGCCCACGGGAGTTGGCGTACTCGAGCATCTGCCAACAAAACGAGGGTATCTTCCGGCTCCCTTGCAGCCACCTGGGCTTCGGCAAGTTTCTCGGCGACCGCGCGCCATTCGGCATCGGGCAGATTCCTGTTTAGCAACGCCTGCAACCGCACAACCGCGACTTCCGGCACGCCTTCTGGAAGCGGCGCGCTCGCTTCGGCAATCTCAGCGGAAATGTCCGCACGCGCGAGTGGCGTGAGCATGCCTATGAGACAGATGAATGCAATGTGTCTTGTCAGGCTCATCTTCTCTCCAGCATTGGCGGCAAATATCGCGCCGTATGGCTATTTGGAAGAGCTGCGATCTCCTCCGGGGTACCGGCTCCAACGAGATCGCCGCCAGCTTCGCCACCTTCAGGTCCCAAATCGATGATCCAGTCGGCGCACTTGATCATCTCCAGATTATGTTCAATCACAATCACCGTATTACCTGCATTGCGCAGCTTCATTAACACTTGCAGCAGTTTCTCGATATCGGCGAAATGCAATCCGGTCGTCGGCTCATCGAGGATGTAAAGGGTCCGTCCGGTTGCCTTTTTCGCAAGCTCAGTGGCGAGTTTCACGCGCTGCGCTTCTCCGCCGGAAAGCGTTGTTCCGGCTTGGCCAAGCCGCAAGTAGCCAAGACCGACATCCAGCAGTGAGTTTAACTTTTCCGAAATGCTGGGCACATTACGGAAAAAGCGCGCTGCCTCATCCACGGTCAGATCGAGCACGTCGGCAATATTCTTGCCTTTGTAAGTGATCTCGAGCGTCTCACGGTTGTAACGCCTGCCATGGCACACTTCGCATTCGACATACACATCCGGTAAAAAGTGCATCTCGATTTTGATCAACCCATCGCCCTCGCAATTTTCGCAACGGCCGCCTTTGACGTTGAAACTGAAACGGCCCGCGTCATACCCACGCACGCGCGCGGCCGGCAATTGCGCGAACAGCTCGCGTATGGGCGTAAAGGCGCCGGTGTAAGTGACCGGATTTGATCGCGGCGTTCGGCCAATCGCGCTTTGGTCAATCACGATAGCCTTGTCGATCTGTTCCACTCCTTGAAGCGCCCGATGCGTGCCCGGTTTTTCTTTCGCGTTGTAGAAACGCCGGAACAGCGCGCGCCGCAGAATGTCATCCACCAGAGTGGATTTGCCGCTGCCGGAGACACCGGTCACACAGGTGAGACAACCAAGAGGGAAGGATACGTCGATTTTCTTGAGATTGTTTTCAGTGGCACCGATCACTGTAAGCCAGCCATCAGATCGCGGCTGAACGCGCTGCTTTGGAATGGGAATTCGCGCGCGGCCGGAAAGATAATCGCCAGTTAACGAATTCTTCGCGCACAGAATGTCGTTGAGTTTCCCTTGCGCCACGATTTCGCCTCCGCGCGGACCTGCGCCCGGGCCAAGATCGATAATGTGGTCGGCAGCCCGGATCGTTTCTTCATCATGTTCAACTACAATGACCGAATTGCCTAGATCACGAAGACGCCACAGTGTCCCCAGCAATCGCGCATTGTCGCGTTGATGCAACCCGATGCTTGGTTCATCCAAGATGTAAAGAACCCCGGCAAGGCCAGAGCCGATCTGTGTCGCCAATCGGATTCGCTGTGCCTCGCCGCCGGAAAGCGTCCCGCTTTGCCGATTAAGGGTGAGATAAC
>QHNK01000076.1 GCA_003218415.1 Verrucomicrobiota bacterium
TCGTCGTTAGCCATGAAACACGATACAAACGGGCAAAAACTCGGCAATGGTAGCGTCGGCGTGCCGCGTCGACCGGACGCCGCAGCGCGGCGTCCCTACCAGCCAAACCAAGACTTTCAAATTCCCGGAAAAGCGGCTAAGCATAAACAATCGTGAAACCCGGTGAGCGCATCCTCGGGGTGGAAGGCGGTGGCACAAAAACCGCTTGGGTGCTGGTGGAGACTTTAACCGGAGCAGATGCGCCCGGCTGTGAATTTCGCATTATCGACCAGGGAAAACTGCCTCCGTCGAATTTCCGGCTCACCACGTCGAAGCGCCTGCGCCTAATTCTCGCTGAACTGCCAAAGCAAATCGATCTCGCGGGAGTTTTTCTTGCCGGTTGCGCCACAGAGGAAGATCGCCGCTTACTCGAGCAAATCTGTCTCGAGGTCTGGCCAAACGCCAAAATTGTCACAGGCAGTGATCGCGACTCCGGGCTGGCAGCGGCGCTCGATCATGGTGACGGCATCGTCGTCAACGCCGGAAGCGGTTCCTCTGTAACTGGACGCCGCGGCGACCGGATCGAGAGAGCGGGCGGGTGGGGGCACATCTTGGGCGATGCCGGAGGCGGTTATTTTCTTTCCATCCAGGCGCTTCGCTTGATCCTACGCGAACACGATTTGCATCAAAGCGAGATGCAGTTCACTGCGAAAATTCTGCACGCGCTTTCATTGAACAATTTTGATGAACTGGTTCGCTGGGTGCAAACAGCGGACAAAATGGACATCGCAATGCTGGCGCCGGTGGTGTTTGAAGCCGCAACTGAGCGTGACGCGCGTCTGATGGAGATCATCGAAGAAGGCGCGCGCGTCCTCTGCGAATACACCGAGGCGGTCGCATCCCGGCTGCACCTGCTCGCGCCAAAAGTCGTGTTGATGGGCGGCCTTTTCTACCGTGACTCCCTCTACACGCATACGTTCCGGCGCAGACTAAAAAAGAATCTTCCCGATGCGCGCGTGGCAACCGCGGCGCGAGCTCCTGAGCTAGGCGCCGCGTGGCTGGCAACAGAAGCGGGCGATCACGCCGCGTTTCACCCAAAGCCATCCCAAAGCGAAATCGACAGTTTGGCGGCCGCGCTTACCGAGCAGCGCAATCCGCGCTCAGAGAACCTGGAGAAAATGAGCGCACAAGAGCTCGTCGAAGTGTTTGTGGAGGAAGAAAAACTGGTTCAGGACGCCTTGCGCAACGCGACGGCAGCTCTTGTCGGCGCGATTCAAATCGTGACTGAATCGCTGCGAAATGGTGGCCGCCTGTTTTATGTCGGTGCTGGGAGCAGCGGACGCATCGGCGTACTTGATGCGAGCGAAATCCCGCCCACTTTTGGCGCGCCGCCTGATCTTGTGCAAGGAGTGATCGCCGGCGGCGTAACGGCGCTTTACCGAAGTGCGGAAGGCGCGGAAGACGAGGAAAGTGCCGGCGCATTGGCTTTGGATGAGCGCCGAATAAAAGGCCCCGATGTTGTGGTTGGAATTACGGCCAGTGGCAGGACGCCTTTTGTACTCGGCGCGCTTGCCCGGGCAAAGTCGTTAGGGGCAAAAACGATTTTGCTCACCTGCAATCCGGATTGTAGCCACCGGCCTGTGGCCGGTCCGACTGATAGCCCACAAGGCCGTAGCTACAGCGATCTCGATCTACTAATCACGCTCGCGGTTGGGCCAGAACTCTTGACTGGATCGACCAGATTGAAGGCCGGCACAGCGACCAAGGTTGCCCTCAATATCATCAGCACCGGTGCCATGGTCGCGCTGGGTAAAGTGCGCGGCAATCTGATGATCGATCTGCACGCTACCAGCACGAAATTGCGTGATCGCGCGGTGCGGGTTCTCGCCGAACTGGCGCAATGCGACTACGAGTCAGCCCGCAATTTGCTGGAAGCGAACGACTGGGACTTGCGCGCGGCGCTGGAGAAACTGTAGAAATTTTTGTTCGCCATAAGCGCAACAGAAGTGGCTCGTGCGAAGCTAGGTATGACTTAACCGAAAGGAACAACCCTATGCTCTGGACAATATTTGTGATTCTGCTGGTCCTATGGCTGCTTGGATTGGTCAGTTCGTACACGCTCGGCGGGTTTATTCACATCCTGCTCGTCATTGCGATTGTGGTGCTGATTATCAATTTGATCCAAGGCCGGCGGCCGTTGTAAGCTCGCGCCAATGAAACCAGCCGGCGTTGTCGGCATTATTCTCATTATTGTCGGCCTCATCGGCTTTGCCTGGGGCGGTTTGGGTTGGACGACAGAAAAGAAAGACGCCCAACTGGGCCCACTTGAAATCACTCACAAAGAGAGTCACGGAATTGCCTTTCCGCCGATCGCGAGTGGAATTTGTTTAGTCGGCGGAATCGTGCTGGTAATTATCAGCAGCCGAAAAACCTAGCCGCCCGCTTTTAGCACAGCGAAAGTCTTGCTGCCTTTGCGGTCGAGGTACAGGAGGACGCCGCGTTTCGGGTCGGCTTTGTTCAGCGCTTCGCGGAATGATTGCACGTTTTTCACTGGTTTGCCGTCCACTTCGGTAATGACGTCTTCGCGCTGGAGGTCCTGAGCCGCAGCAATGCTGTTGTCCTCCACATCGGTGACAACCACACCTTTTTCGACGGGGAGATGAAGACGTTCGGCAACATCTTTAGTCAATTCCTGCACCTGCAATCCAAATTTGCCGACTTCCTGCCGCTCTGGCTGTGCGGGCCGGGGCGGTTCATTTGACGCTCGCGCGATCTCGTTAGGTAATTCACCGGTCTTGATGGGAACTTTTATGGTCTGGCCTTTGCGCCACACGGTCAGCTGGACATTTTGGTCGATCTTCTTTTTCAGAATCTCGTGCTGAAGTTGCGAGTCGGTTTCGATCGGCGTTCCATCCACCTGGGTAATTACGTCGAACGGGCGCAAATCACTTCTGGAAGCAGGCGCATCGGCTTCGATGGTGCGCACCACCACTCCTTTTTCCGTGCCTTTGAACAAATCCCGGATCGCCGGGTCGTCTCCCAGCGTCTCGATGCGAATGCCCAGCCAGGGGCGCACGATCTTGTGGCCGGCAACCAGCTCGGCGCCGATTTCCTTTGCCATGTTAATTGGAATGGCGAAGCCCAGCCCGCGGTTCATGCCGTTGATCAGCGTGTTCATTCCAATCACTTTGCCGTCGATATCACAAAGGGGGCCGCCGCTGTTGCCCGGATTAATTGAAGCATCGGTCTGCAAATAATCCGAGATGGAGTACCCGCCCGTCTGAAACAATTTGCTTCGGCCTTTGCCACTAACCACGCCGTAGGTGAATGTGTAATCGAGCTTGAACGGCGCGCCGATGGCGAACGCAAACTGTCCAACCCGCACAGTATCGCTATCACCAAGCTGGACGACCGGCAAATCCTTCGCGTCGATCTTGACGACTGCGATATCGGTTTTTTCATCCGTGCCCACCACCCGTGCCGGAAAATTCCGCCCGTCTCGCAACTTCACCTCGATTTTGTCTGCGCCTTCGACCACGTGAAAGTTCGTGAAGATGTAGCCATCGGGCCGCACGATAAAACCAGAGCCTTCGCTTTGGACCGGACGCAGTGCTCCCGGGTTTCGCCGCGGGTTGTTTTCATCGGGCGGTCCTTGGAAGAACAGGTCCTCCAGCGGCGAGCTTTCGCTGATTTCGTTCTTTTTGGAAATCTCAATAATGACAACGCTAGGCGCCACGGTTTCGAAGACTTTTGCGAAGGCGTTGTTCAATTGATGAACAACATCCTTGCCTGCCTCCGCCGCAGCAGCAGGAACACTGGAAGTTGGGACGGCCTCGGGTTGTGCCGCAAACGATGTACTGAGTGCAACGCACAGGGTCAAAATGGATAAGCGCATCGGTTGGAATTTGGACAGCACTGAAGATGCAACGTTCAACTGGATACGTCCAATCCCAGCTTACTCAAAGGCGCGCTCGCAGTTCCGCCATATTTCTACTACATTCTCTGACGAAGCTCGTATAATTTCCGGCCCAACCCTGTTTATGCACGCGTTCAAGAGGCGAGTCGTCTTTGGGGCAGGCGTCGTGCTTTTGATATTGTTTTGGGCAATCGCGGTTGGCCCCGAGCCGCCTGCGCGCATCTCCATCTCGCCGGAGGAACTGGTTCGAGCTGTCACCATTCAGCGCGATTCGCTAATCGACCTCTGCCTGATCGAGCACGTCAATCCAAACGGGCGCGATGCGCAAGGGCGCACGCCGTTGCTAATCGCAACATCGCAACAGGATTGGAAAACGGCGCTCCGGCTCGTTGAAGCCGGTGCGGTGGTTGATCTTGCAGATAAGAACCGTTTTACGCCGCTCATGGCGGCAGCGATGCACGGTAATCTGGAAATCTTTCAGTTGCTCCTCGCACGCTCAATCAATCTTCATGCCGAAGCCACGTGCACGGACGGGCGGGATCTCCTAGGAGTGGCGCTCGAGGGCGAAAATCCGGAGATCGTCAAGACCGTGATCGAGCGGTTACCGACGATGCCGCACTGGAAAACCAGTACGCGACGCGCTCTGACCGCAGCGCTCCAAGCGGGGAACAAGGACCAAATCCGATCGCTCCTTCGCAAACATTCAACACCTCCGACGCCTGAGGGCAGGAACGTGCCGTTCCTTGCCTATTCGATCGCGGGAAACAACTCCTCGCTTTTTAGCACGCTTCTGGGTTGCGGAGCCGATCTCAACACCGTTCTTCCATCGCGCTGCGATAAGGATTTTCTCGCGCTGCTGCCGTCGAAGTCGCTGCGCAGTTACGTTGAAGAAGACCGCAATCTTACCGTCGTGATGCTTGCCGCGGGGCTTGGACAGGACGATTACCTGCGCGCGCTGCTCGATGCGGGAGCCAACCGGAACCGGCTGACGAGCCGGGATAAGATGTCTGCGTTGGATATTGCCGCAGAGACGGGTCATTGGCGGGCCGCACAAATTCTTCTTGGCGGCGGGCCATCGCCAGATCGGTTGCGCCTCGAAATTTCTCTCGCTTTGCAACGGGTCGCCCTCGTTAAGGATGGTGCGCCGGTGTATCGCACGCAATGTTCGACTGGCCGACCAGGTTATTCGACGAAAACGGGCGAATTTGTGATCACCAATAAGGAACGATACCATCGTTCCACCATCTACCACGTGGACATGCCGTATTTCATGCGGCTGAGCTGTCTTGATTTTGGAATGCACGCCGGGTACGTGCCGAATCACCCGGCGTCACACGGTTGCATTCGGTTGCCGGAGGAAGCTGCTCGCAAATTTTTCTCCGAACTTCCGGTCGGCACGCTTGTGACGGTGCAATAAGGCGACAGCCGATTGCCTGCCGGAAATCCGACGTCGCGGAGAGGTATCTCTGATTTCCTCGAATCCAAACTGACTTGTGTGGCATCTCAATGGAATCCTATGGAAACAAACGATATTCGAGCGGCATCCTTTGTTATGACGAACGAGCATGCGGTGGCGAGGAAGATTTCGCCGGCCACGTGGATCGGACTCTTCCTCTCATTGTTCGCGATGGTCGTAATTCGCTATGCGTTCGTGTTCTTTGTACCCGAAATGACGTTCGCCTCGGCAATTTTAAAGGAAACGTTGATCTGGGCGAGCGCAGCCGCTCTCCTTGTTATCATTCTGTGCGCCGAACATTTGCCCCTGCGCTCTATCGGCCTCGGCACCGCGCGCTGGTGGATGTCGATCTTGTGGGGGCTCGTAGTTGCCGTGGTATCGGCAGCGGTCGTCGGCGGGCTGGCTTATCTTACTGGTTACGGCCACGGTCCCGGATCCGCCGCGTTCGAGAAACTGCCGCTTTGGTTAATTACGCTCATCGTTTGCCGGGCCGGAGTGGTAGAAGAATTATTTTATCGCGGTTACGCCATCGAACGTTTGCGGATGATTGGTCTCGGACGCTTCTGGTCGGTCACAATTCCGCTGGTTGTTTTTTCACTTGGCCATTGGTCCGGAGGGGCTGCAAATATTCTGATCGCGCTTGCGGCGGGTATAATCTTAACGGGATTCTATTTGTGGCGTCGTGATTTGGTCGCCAACATGATCGGCCACGGCTTGGTGGACTTTGTTGCCAATGTGGTGCCCAAATTGTTTTCCTAGCAATCCAACCTTTCATCTGCGGATTTTTGAAAAAGCCGCTGACTAGCGCGTAGGCTTTCGTAGCTTACGAGACGGATTGCAAGGAATGACACCATTGCTTTTGTTTGCTGCAGGCGCAGGAGCGCCTTCGTCGCATCCCTGGATACAAGATTGGAGAAAGCGTTTGTCTCGAATCGGCATCGTCGAGACCTTCGATTACGATTACATGCGCGAAGGCCGAAAGCGACCCGATCGCTTGCCGCAGCTTATCGCCGCGCATCGAAAAGCATTAAACCGGGCGCGAGAGCGACATCGCGCTGAATCAACCATCCTCGTCGGCAAGAGCATGGGCGGCCGCGTTGGATGTCATTTATCGCTGGAGGAAAAAGTGGATGGATTAGTTTGTCTCGGATACCCGCTCTGTCCGATGGGCGATCAGACGAAACCTCGCGATGAAGTTTTGCGCGCTCTTACCACACCGATTCTTTTTGTGCAAGGCGCGCGCGACTCGCTGTGTCAGTTGGATCTTCTGGAGCGCGTTCGAGCCGAAATGAAAGCGCCAAACTTTTTGCATATCGTTGAAGAAGGCGACCACTCCCTGCGGGTGCCAAAGCATCAGCTACAGGCGAGCGGCCAAACACAGGAAGCTGTCGATCAAACAATTCTCAACGCGATCGTTGGATTTGTTGAACCCTTGGTGGTGGCCACGGATTAGAAGAACATGAGGAGAAGGCACAATCGCGTTTCCATACGCGCCGGTCAGGTCGAATTCGTCAAAGTCGGGACAGACGCTTGGCGGTGGCGCGATGTCTATCGTTGGCTGCTGGGCTTGAGGTGGCCGCGGTTCGCGGCGTTTGTCGCCAGTCTTTACGTCGGGCTAAACCTTCTTTTCGCCGCGCTTTACAGTCTCCAGCAAAACAGTATCGCCGGCAGCACTGGCGGGCATTGGTTTTTTGATTGCTTTTTTTTCAGCGTGCAAACGCTGGCAACAGTCGGCTACGGCCACATGTATCCGCAAACGCTTTACGCTCACGTCGTCACCACGATTGAAATCATGACTGGGATATTTTTGCTCGCGGTGATGACCGGCCTCATCTTCGTGCGCTTCTCGCGCCCGATTGCGCGCGTCGTGTTCAGCAATTCCATCGTCATCGCGCCGTTGAATGGGAAGCCGACGCTGATGGTGCGAATCGGCAACGAAAATCAGCACAGCATGGTGGAGGCCGAGTTCCGGATCATGTTTTCACGCGATGAACCGTTGCTCGAAGGCGGAGATTTTCGCTACTTTTATGTCCTTAAACTTCAGTTTGATCGGCTGACGGTCTTTCCCGCGGCGCTGACTTTGCGGCACACCATCGACGAGAAGAGTCCGCTTTTCGGCGCGACTGTTGAATCTCTCCAAGCCAGGCGTGCGCTGTTTTTAGTATCGGTCGTTGGAATCGATCCGGTGATCGCCGCGTCGGTCCAAACGCAAAAGGATTACACCTGGCGCGATATTCAATTCGGCCATCGCTTTGTCGAAATCTATACCGAGCATGGCGGCGGCAGACTGACGGTCGATTACGGCCGGCTTCACGACACTGAACCAGTGTTGTAGGGACATCGCGCTGCGATGTCCGCCGCTCTATTCAGGCGGCTGTAGAATCATGCGCGCGAACTGAAACATCGCGCCGATAAGCTGAACAACGATCCCGGTGAAGAATGGCCAGAACGCGCCCAGCAAGGCGACGTTACATAATTGCAACAGGATCGCTCCCCACCCAAGAGTGGCGAACAAATGAAAAATGAAGTTGGCGGATGCGTCTTGTAACTGCCGTAGATGAAGACGGCGAGAGCTGATGTTTACCGTGATCCCGAATGCCAAAAAAACTACGAAGGCGACACCACTGCACCATCTCCACACGCTCGTCAGCGCAGGCTCGACGGTCAGCAACAACAGCGCGATCATGCAAAGACCAAGCGGTAATACTGAATTGGCTAGCAAAAGCCGTAGCCGGAATTTATCGAGTGCCGACCAGTCGTGGATCGCCTCGCGGCGAAAAACGACCACTACGCCGGCAAAACCGGCAAGAGCGACAGCAATTTGGGACGCAGTGCTGAGCGCTTCCCCCGGTTCCATGGATTATCACTTCAACATTCGACGGCGAAGTGGGGAAGAATATTTTTCAAAGCGGATTCCAAGCTTTGTGGTTTTGCTCAGACGCAGATTTAAACTAGTCTGTTAGATCCAACTACAGGAAAGGAGTAACGCTACTTATGGCTACTTATATCGGGCTGATTCAGTTTACAGACCAGGGTATTCGCAACGTTAAAGACACAGTTAAGCGCGGCGAAGCTGCGATAGCTGAGGCGGAGAAAATGGGTATGAAGATCGTGGAGGAATTCTGGACGATGGGCGCTTACGACGTTGTCGTCCTGTTCGAGGCGCCGGATGACGAAACGATGAGCGCGTTCATACTTAAAGTCGGCGCGCTCGGCAACGTCCGGGGTCAGACCTTGCGCGCCTTCCGCCGGCAGGAAATCGAACAAATCCTGTCGAAGATGAAATAGCCGTTTGTTAAGATCCGAGTCGCGCTAGCTCCGCTGCGTCGGGTGTTGCAGTGAATTGCTCGGCTGCGTTTGCAATCTGAGCGCGATCCGCTTCGACGAAGTCATGTTTCCGTATGTTGCGTTAAGCAAAAACAAAGCCTGGCAGCCGGGGCCATACGAAGGCGTTGAGTTGATGATTCTGCATCAGCAGGAGAGCACGGGCGGGCTCGTCGTCCTCCGCAAATTCAAGGCCGGTTACACCATCCCAGCGCACACCCATCCGGCGGCGAACGAATGGGCATACGTGCTCTCAGGTGAATGGGAGGAATCCGGTACCACTTACACCACGGGCGCGCTGTTCTTTGCGCCCAAAGGCACGCGGCATGGTCCGCACATCGCACGTACGGAAGTGATCAGCCTCACGATCTTTGACGGACCGCTGACCGTCGAGTGATGCCCCAGCAGGATGCGATATCTAACTGCGGTCCCGACCTACCCAGCAATGGCGTCGATCGCTTTCCATTCTTCCGGAGTCAGCTTGAGCTTGGCGGCAGCAACATTGTCTTCCAAATGCGCGAGAGACGACGTCCCGGGGATGGGCAGCATGACGGGCGATCGAGCCAGAAGCCAGGCCAGCGCAACTTGATAAACACTCACGCCGTGGGCCTTTGCCGCGAGATTCACTGGGTTCTCAGGTTTCAAACCGCTGCCTCCCCCGATGGGAAACCATGGCAGAAAGCCAAGATTCTCCTTCTCGCAATAAACCAGAACGTTTTCCGATTTGCGGTCCTCGATGTTGTACCGGTTCTGCACGCTGACGATCGGAACAATCTTGCGCGCCCGCACAATTTCTTCCGGATCAACGTTGGATAATCCGATGTGCCTGATCTTCCCGGCATCTTGCATTTGCTTGAGCGCACCGAGCGACTCCTCGATGGGGACTTTGGGATCCACAGTATGCAATTGATACAAATCGATTCGTTCCAAGCGGAGCCGCTTCAAACTTCCTTCGACAGCTTGTTTGAGATGTTCGGGTCGGCAATTTGGTACCCACTCGCCGGGTCCCGGCCGTGTGAGACCGCCTTTTGTCGCGATGACGAGTCCCTTCGGATAAGGATGGAGCGCTTCGGCTATGAGCAATTCGCTCGTGTCCGGCCCATACGCATCGGCTGTGTCGATCAAATCGACACCCAGCCCGGTTGCGCGTCTGAGAACTTTGAGCGCGTTCTCTCGATCCGGTGGCCAACCCCAAATACCTTCCCCGGTGATACGCATGGCGCCAAAGCCCAGCCGATTGACCGCCAGGTCGCCGCCCAATTTAAAAGTCGTGTTCATAGCAATTGTTGGTGTAGTTGATGACTGAGCTCCAAAGATCACATCGGATTTCCCTGCCAAAAGCGCGGCTGCACTTGCCAGACTCATCCCAAGAAACGTTCGCCGGGTGACGCCCCGTCCTTGGCTTGGCTCAGGAAATCCATTCGTCATCATGCAGGAGTACGTTTGTGGAAAGCGCCGTCAACGCAAGGAGATGATTCCTTTCGCTCATGAATCAGAACGGCGAATGCCTCTTCGAGATCTCCGCCGAACGTAACGACACCTCCTTCGTGACCGGCCATTACCAAAATCTTTCTGCTTTGCAGATCGCTCACCTTGAACAGACGCATAATTTCGTACGCCACTTCTGGCGTGCCATAGCCAACAGCCTTCGAGCTCGTCGGCGCTTGATTTAGAATGGCCGTCCACAAGGTTGAGTCGTGACAATGAATCACCGCACCGGCCATTGCATTGGATTTGTAAATCGCCGCATGCGTCAACGATTCCGATGAAGGAACCGTGCTCCCTTCGTATCTCACCCAGTTCCTTTCGAAATCGTAAGCCACGACTTTGGTCCAATCCGCACGTGTCAGATCGGGCACCCCGCCGGTCGCCGAACCAGTGATATAAAAATTCCTGGTCGCGCCGTCTCTTACGCTCAGGTTACCGAAGCTGGTACCATTTGAGTCCACACCGATTAGTCGCAACTGAAGAAGTTTCCGCCTGCATGCGTTCAATTCGGCAAACCTGTCGAACGGAGTGACCTCGGCACGCGCGCGCTCGTGCGTGAACTTTACGTATTTGCTCACGTCGCGTGCTCGGGAAAAAGGGAGAAAATGCTTTTTTCGTTCGCTTCGCACACGCCGCGCTCGGTAATCAGTCCGCTCACCAAGTGCCTCGGCGTAACGTCAAACCCGTAATTTGCGGTGGGACTTCCCTCTGGCGCAATACGCACTTCGACCTGTTGCCCTTCAAACCATCCATCAGCGTGTTTTATTTCCTCCGCGCCGCGCTCCTCGATTGGGATCTCTTTCAAACCGTCCCGCATATCCCAATCAATCGAAGCCGAAGGCAGCGCGACGTAGAACGGTACGTTGTTGGCCTTGGCCGCCAGCGCCTTCAAATATGTGCCGATCTTGTTCGCGACATCTCCCGTGTACGTGGTGCGATCCGTTCCGACAATCACCAGATCGACTTCGCCATGTTGCATCAAATGGCCTGCCGCGCTGTCCGCGATCACTCGATGCGGCACGCCGTGCTGACCCAGTTCCCAGGCTGTAAGCTTTGAACCTTGATTCCTGGGTCTGGTTTCGGCCACCCATACGTGGAGCGGCAACCCGCAATCGTGCGCGGCATAAATCGGACCGGTGGCTGAGCCGTAATCAACAAAGGCGAGCCATCCGGCGTTGCAGTGCGTTAGCACATTGACCGGCTTGCCTGTTTTCTTCCTCGCAATTTGCTGAATGAGGGCTAGTCCGTGTTGCCCGATCATCCGGCAGTGCTCCACATCTTCTTCAGCCATCGAATTGGCTGTGCGCAGAGCAAGAGCGACCTTTTCTTCTGCGGTTTTTCCATCGGCGATACTCCTTAGCTGGCGCTCGATGGCCCAGGAAAGATTCACTGCGGTCGGCCGTGTCGCCCTGAGTTGCTCCGCTGCGCGGGCCATGTGCTCATCGAACGCAGCGCGCGCCGCTGCCTCAATTGCCGCCAGATACATCCCATACCCCGCGCTCGCGCCGATCAATCCCGCCCCACGAACATGCATTTCCCGAATGGCCGTCGCCATTTGTGCAACGGTGCGGACCTCTTCGATCATGAAACGATACGGCAAAAATCGTTGATCGATCAGCTGCACGACGCCTTCATCGTCTGGCTTAACCCAAATCGTTCGAAAATATCTGCCGCCTACTTTCATAAATTTCGATTATGATCAGCTCCTAAACATCAATTCCCATCGCGATCGCGCCGGGGATCGTCTCCCAGCCGCAACGTTTCCAGAATTCGGCGCCGCGCTGGTTGTCATCAGCCACCAGGATAATAGCGCGTTGCACCCCAGCCCTGCGTAAGCCATCGAGGCATTCATCCAGCAGACGCTTACCGAGTCCGCGCCGCTGATATGCGGGATCAACGGCCAAATGATAAATGTGTCCACGACGTCCGTCGTGCCCGCATAACGCGACTCCAAGAATTGCCGATCCATCGATCGCCACTCTGCTCAACCCTGGGTTCCGCGCGAGAAATCGAGCGATGCCTTCCCTGTCGTCCCCCTCGGCGATCTCAAGACCTTCGACGCGCTGCCACACCTGAAGCGCCCCGTCGTAATCGCTGATGGAAAATTCTCGCGTGTCGATGTTGCGGCTCATGTTGTAGCCGGAAATACTAGCACGATGCGGCGTTTTTGGCTGAGGATTGCGTGAACGCGGTTGCAGATTTCTGTGAATGTCCGACTGAAACAATGTGAAGCAATTTAGCCTCATCGTTCTGGCGATTCTCGCAACCTTGATCTGCGGCTGGGCTAATTTGGGCGACGGCAGCGACAAAGTTGATGACTCATACGGCAACCTGGTGCAGCGACGTTTGCGTGACGACGGAACGGTCAGCGTTCTTTACCATAAAGATCGCTACCTTTACGAGGTGATCTTTGCTAATGGCCGGAGCGTTTCGGAAACGTATTTCAACGTGAAGGGAACCGATCTTTCCGAGAAAGAGATCACGAGATTCCTGAAGGCAAACGCCGCCGGTGGTACGTGGACACCGGACAATACGGCGAAGGAACGGCGCTTCAAACGCGGCGATGGGAAAGCTGAGGCAACGTACGGAAACGTGAATGGACGGCCGGGACTGACGGTGCGGGAACTTCGTGCGAAACCTTAACGAATCGCGTCAGTCGGAGCGCGCATTGGCAAGACCAGCGCAGTAACAATGCCCACAAGAAAGAAACCGACGATCTGAATGAACATGTAGCCAGCTGTGTAAGCAGACGGAAACCCGTACCAGTTCCAGTAGGAAACGTTCGTCGTGATGGCAGCCAGAATTCCGGCAACGAGCACAAAACCGACCCGGCCGGCAAAGGTGGTGATGCGCGTTTGGGCCAAAAGGAACACGACCAGGATGGCTTCGAACAGTTCGGTGCCAAATTCGATGCCGAGCCATTTGCCAAACGTGAACGGCCGGCCGGGCGCGTGATACATGAGAATTCCGGAAGGGTTGGCCGCCATTTTTTCCACCATGTGTTTCATCGCGTCGTTCTTTTCCTGTCGAGTTGCGTTTTTGCCAACGCCAGGGCCGGGAAAAACATAAAGGCCGCTGTGCTCGCCGATGGTGCTTTGCATCGAGCTTAGGACGGCAGACTCGTTTGGAATTTCGCCAATGCCAGCTTCGCCCAGAGGCAGCGCCATATGGGCAATCGACGTCCAGATAAACATGACGATTCCACCGAGGAGGCCGGCAACAAGAAGTTTCATTTGAAGATTATTTCGCTTACCAACAAACGCTTCGCAAGATGTTGACAAACGGCTCTTATTGCGATTGAATATTGCGCGTTAGTTTCCCCTTCTCGCTAGCCATTCTCTTGGCGAGGTGTTGTTCGGAAATTCGCACAGTTCAATCAGCAATTGCATAAAATCCGCACGTATGGCGGGACATAGTAAGTGGTCGAAGGTCAAGCGGTTTAAGGGCGCGATCGACGCGAAACGCGGCAAGATCTTCAGCAAATTATCGAAGGAAATCACCATCGCGGCAAAGGCCGGCGGTGGCGATCCGAATGGCAACCCGCGTCTGCGCAGCGCGATCCAGGCTGCACGGGCGCAAAGCATGCCGAACGATAACATTGAGCGCGCGATCAAACGCGGCACGGGCGAGGGGAGAGACGGTCAACAAATCGACGAGATCGTTTATGAGGGTTACGCGCCCGGCGGCGTGGCGATTATTGTTGAAACTGCGACCGATAACAGAAACCGCACCGGGGCGGAGATTCGCAAAATTTTCACCCAGAACAATGGCAACCTCGCCTCGAGCGGGAGCGTTTCGTACATGTTCCACCGGAAAGGCCAAATCACCGTTCCGCGGTCGAGCATTGACGAGGATCGGCTGCTCGAAATCGCCCTGGAAGCCGGCGCGGAAGAGTTGACAACCGAGGAGGATCAGTATGTTATTATCACTTCCCACGATCAGCTATACGCGGTAGCTGAGGCGCTCAGAAACGAGGGCGTAACGACCGATGGGCAAAAGCTTACATTCATTCCCGATACGACTGTTCCGGTGCCCGACGAGGCCGCGGCGCGTCAGGTGCTCCACTTATGTGATGCGCTTGAGGACGACGACGACGTGCAAAACGTCTATTCAAATCTAGAAATTCCCGACGAATTGCTGGCCAGGTTGCCGGCCTGAAAAAGTATTGCTTACAGGAAACGTGTTAAGGCGCCGCCCCGCCGCAGCCAAGAATTTTAGCTTATGAACGAAGAAAACGAAAACCAACCCGTGCCGACTGAGTCCGCCCTGCCGGAACAACGCCATCATCGCCCGCGCCGCCGTTTTCCGCGAAAACGTTATCGGGATCGGGGCGACCGGTTCAGGCGCGATGATTCCGGCGAATCGCCGAATTCTTCGTCAACCAATACCGATCCTGCCGGCGCGGTTACTGATGTCGAGACCCTTGATCGACAACCACGCGAGGCCGCGGAGACCGTTGTGGAAAGTGGCGAACAAGTTCAAGCTGAGCCGGAATTCGGCGAAGGCATCATCGAAATCTCGGGCAAAGGCTTCGGGTTCCTGCGCGATCCGAAGCGCAACTTTGTGCAGACGCCGCAGGACATTTTTGTCACTCCTGAAATTGTGCGCCGCTTCGCTTTGCGCGACGGGATGTGGATTTACGGTGAGACCCGACGCGGCAGCCGTGGCCCGCAATTGGTGAAGCTACTCAAGATCAATGGCGAAGAGCCGGCGAAATATCAGGGGCTCCGTCCATTTGAGGAATTGACCACGATCAATCCGGACAAAAAAATCAAGCTCGAGACCGTGCCGGACCGTTACACAACGCGGATCATGGACTTGATGACGCCGCTGGGAATGGGCCAGCGCGGGTTGATTGTCGCGCCACCGCGCACAGGCAAGACGACGCTGCTGCATCATATCGCCGATGCGGTCACCAAAAATCATCCGGAGATGATCCTGATCATTCTTCTGGTCGATGAACGCCCGGAGGAAGTGACCGATTTTCGTCGTTCGCATCCGACCGCGGAGCTGATGGCCAGCTCTAACGATGCCGACATCAAGAGTCACACGCGCATCTCGCAGTTGGCGATTGAGCGCGCCAAACGACTTGTCGAAGCAGGCAAACATGTATTTATCCTGCTCGACTCTATCACGCGCACGGCTCGCGCGTTCAACAACGCGATGGGCGGCGGCGGCCGCACCATGAGTGGCGGTATCGATGCGCGCGCCATGGAAATTCCGAGGAAAATTTTCGCAGCTGCGCGGAATACCGAGGAAGCAGGTTCGCTTACAATTGTCGCTACGGCGCTGATTGAAACCGGCAGCCGCATGGACGAATTGATCTTCCAGGAATTCAAAGGCACCGGGAACATGGAAATGGTGCTCGACCGAAAGATCAGCGACCAGCGCATTTATCCCGCAATCGACATTTTCCTTTCCGGAACGCGGCGTGAAGAATTGCTGTTGCAACCGTGGGAATTGGAGAAGGTTAATCTCATCCGGCGCGGCCTCGCCGGTCACAAACCGGAGGAAGCGATCCAGCGGCTCTTGATGTTCGTCAAAAAGTTCCCTACCAACACCGAAATGCTCAAAGGCATTCCGGGTTAGCGGAGTTAAGGCGTTTAGGCGAGGCTAATCTCCCTTCCTTGGCTCTACGTGGTGTTCGTACAGCGCGTGAATCGCATCGCGCGCATCGAGATAATCCCGGCGAAACGTTTCGAAATCATCGTAGCCAAGGCGAACTGAAACTTTTCGCTGGTCATCCGGGTCGCGTGGAAGAGCCGAGACGGCTTTATTCTCGTAACGTCGCAATGCGGATTCGTACCGGCGCAGCAATCCGTAAGCTTGTTTGAGTTTCGCAGCTTCGGCATTGTTCAGGATTTCGCGTTCACGCAATCGATCGACTGCGCGCTCCCAGTTCGGTTCCGAGATGTTTTCGCGCATTTGCACTGCTTGCACGAGAAATTCCGCTTCGATCATGCCGCCGACCCCCGTCTTGAAATCAAGAAAATCTGATCCGCTGCCGCGTTCGCGCCGAATACGCTCAAGCATGTTGTCGATTTGCTCGAAAAGATCGGGGCGCCGGCTGGCTTTTCTCCAGTAATGTTGCGCCATCTGAATGAATCGAGCGCCCAACGGACCGGTGACCGGCCGCGCGCGAGTCAACGCGTGAATCTCCCAGAGCTGCGCCCGACTCTCATAATACGTTTGGTAAGTCTCGAGAGGACAAACCAGCGGGCCTTTTTCGCCTTCAGGGCGCAGCCGCGCATCGAGGACCCAAATGTTTCCTTCTGAAGTCGGTTGCGCCATGTTGACAACTAAATTTTGCGCGGCCCGAACCTCTTCGCCCGCCTTCATCTCACTACTGTGCGCCCCGCCGACGAACAAAACATCGAGATCGGCGCCATAGCTGAGCTCGTGTCCGCCAAATTTTCCGAGAGCAATCACAGTCAACTGCTTTCCTGCGAGGCGGCGGATCGTAAATAGCAGGCACGCTTCCGCTAAATCAGAAACCTCAGATCCCAAGTTCTTCGAGGTTGCCGGCCTGCCAGAATCAAGGACATCGCGCAGCATCACGCGCAAGATTTGCCGCTGCCGGTACGCGCGAACGGGATCGAGGTGGAACACGCTCGCGCCTAGCGAATCGAGGCGCCGCAGGTGCTCCGCCATTGGTCTGGCGCCGGAGAAAGTTGGATCGCGCGTGATTTCTTCGAGCAGTTGCGGACGGCGAATCAACAAGTCGCCGGCGAACCGGCTGGCATCGAAAGTTTTGACCACCAACTCAAGCAATTTCGGGTTCGCAACGAGCAATTCGAAGAGCAAACTGCGCAGCCCGTAAGCTTCCACGAAGCGAACGAATTGATTGAGAGTCGCGTCCGGGTCCGCTGCCTTCCCCAGCCAATCCAGCAAAGTCGGCTGCAGCTTCCGGGATATTTGTCGAGTCCGCGGCGCGACGTGGAAACTCCCCGGGCCACGTTCTAGATCTCCCAGTGCTTTTGCTGCGCGTTTTGGGTCATTGAAAATTTCCAGATTGATTTTGGTCAGGTCCGCAGGCGTTTCGCAGATGATCCGTTGAAAAATGGGACGGACGGAACCCATCCTCTCGTGCAGCGCCGCGGTGAAATCCTTAGCGGAGGAAAAGCGGAGACTGCGTGCGAGGCGGCCCAATGCATCCGTCTCTTCTGGAACGGTGTGGGTCTGCTGTTCGGCCTCGATTTGCAGACGATGCTCGACGCGGCGCAGAAATCGATAGGCGCCATCAAGAGCCAAAACTTCCTCGCGGGGGAGAAAATTCAATTCACGCAGCGCTCGTAACGCCTTGAGCATGCTCGGTTCCTGTAGGAACGGGTGCCGCGCTCCATTGATGAGTTGCAGTGCCTGGACGATGAATTCGATTTCGCGAATGCCGCCGACGCCAAGCTTGACGTCACGATGGAGGTTCTCCGGTCCAACTACGTCGCGTTCGATGCGGCGCTTGATGTTGGCGATCTCCTCGAGGAGATCCGGTGTCGCGCTCTTCGGATAAATAAAAGGCTGATGTTGCCGCAGGAATTCATATGCCAGCTCGCGACTGCCAGCGATGCCGCGCGCCTTGATTAGCGCGAGGCGCTCCCAGGTTTCGCCGAAGCCAGCATAGTAATTTTCCATGCTATCGAGCGACCGCGCGAGCGGGCCGGCCGAGCCTTCCGGGCGCAGGCGCAGATCGACCCGAAAAAGTGATCCCGCCGGATGCAGAGTCGAAAATGTCTCGAGGATCCTTTTTGCCAGGCGGTTGAAGAACTCGTGATAGGAAATGTGCGGCGTGAGCTGGCCTTCCTCGCTGTACAGAAAAAGAAGATCGACATCCGAGCTGTGATTCAGTTCACCGCCGCCGAGTTTTCCGAGCGCGAGAATGGCAAACTCCGCCGTGGGCGACCCGTGGCGTTGTCGCAGGTCGGTGTTCCAATGTTCGAATACGCGACGGATGCAAATCTCCGCGATCTGTGAAAGCTCGCCGGTCGTCTCTTCAAGCGGCGCGACATTCGCAAGTTCGCGAAGCGCAACGCGCGTCATCTCGCGGCCTTTCCAGAAACGAAGCGCCGCGAAATCTTGCGTTGCCACAGAATCGCCCGCCAAAGCGTGCAACTCGCTGAGCATTTCAGCGTACCCGCGAGAGGCCAGACACACTTCAGGTTGGGAAAGCCACAGGAGCGCTTCGGGATTTTGCGTCAGTCGCGTCGCGCAAATGCTCGAGACTGCGAGAAGATGCAGCATCGCCAGTTCGCCCAGCGGGAATTGTTCGATGATACTGACCAGGGGCAACGCGTTTGCCGGCCATCGTTCGCTGAGCTGGATCAGAGTAGTTTCGACCTGCGAAGGGTTCAGCGATGCCGCCGCTTTCTCCCGAATCCAACGATTCCCGCCGTCCATCACGCAAAACATCACGCGATTTTGATGCAAAGACCAGTCAACGCGCAGCGCTGGCCTACGACGCCGGAAGAGGCGCCAGAACGTGAAGGGCTTTTTGCTGGATCTGGAATTCAACCGGACAGTTGCCAGCGAGCTCGCCGTCAAGCTCCAAGGGGACATCCTGCTCGCTCGTTATGCGCAGTCGGCGAGTCTGAAAATATTCAATTTCAGGAGCGCGGATTTCGGAGCTGAATATAACATCCTGGAGATACTTGATTATTTCGAGATAGCCGAGCCGTTTGAACACAACGACATCGAACAAACCATCATCGATAATGGCGCGCTTGAAAAATGGGAAAGGGCCGCCGTAAAGGCGCCCGTTTCCGATGAGAACAAACGATCCTTCCCCCACGGAGCCGCTCTCCGACTCAATATAAAGTTTCGGCGGTTGCCGCGCCGCAATCTGTGCTGCCGAGATTAGATAGCTTAGCGGACCGAAACTGCGCTTTGACGCGAGGCTGGTTTCTTTGACGACTTGTGCGTCGAGCCCAACGCCAGCAAGCTGCACAAAACATTTTCCATTCGCGCTCGGTAGATCGACCAGACGCGTATTCTCCCCCTCGATGATTTCCCAGCAAAGCTGCAGATTGTGCAACGGCAGACCAAGCTCCATCGCGAAAACGTTCACTGTGCCCATGGGCAGAAGACCCAACGTCGTATTACTGCCGGCCAGCCCATTTGCCACGTGATTGACTGTTCCATCGCCGCCCGCTGCAACGACTCGTGCGAAGCCTTCCTCGACGGCGCGCCGGGCCAGCGCTTCCGCTTCGCCCGCATGCGACGTAATGCGGATGGGGCAACCGCGGGCGATCGATTCGACGCGCTCCTGCCAATCCCGAAGACTTTCGGGACTGCCCGCGGCTGGATTGAGAATGACAACTGTATCAGTCACACGGGGAAAGTAACGGAGGGCTTTGATCTTTTCTTCAAACTCGGGCTGCGTAACGTCTCAGGGGTGAAAAAATTGCGCCGGATCACGTTGATTGCTCTAGGGGTGGTGATCGGGCTTGGCGCGGTTCTCTTGATCGGCGTGAACTTGTATGTGCAATCGCAGGGCGCACAAGCAAAGATTCAACAAGAACTGAGCCGACGGCTCGGCACCCCGCTGGAAATTCGCAGCATGAGCGTGACTCCCTGGGGCGGACTAGAGCTGAGCGGCATTACAATTGCGCAGACTTCCTCAGCGGGCCCAAGGCATTTCCTCGAAGCAAAGACATTTCGGCTGCGCGTGCGTTTCCTCTCGCTTTTTTCGCGGCGACTGGTGATCAAGGAAGTCTCGCTCATCAATCCGAACGTCGTTTGGCCGCAGAACGCGGAAGGAAAATGGAGATTACCCAGCTCACAAGAAGTACAATTGCCTGTCGTTTCTGTGCAGCAGGCTGCACGTGTCTCCCAGCCGCAAGTACAAAGCGAATTTGTCCAAACAAACGCGGCTCCCGTGGTTACTGCCGCACCGGCTAATCCTCCCGCTGAATCTGAGGTCACCGTTAACAGTAAACCGCCGAGAGAGGAACCGAGACTGGCAGTGGCTCCGGAAGTTCGACGAGTCAGCATTAAGAATGGCAATTTCAGTTTTCTCGATCAGGCCGGCGCACTGCTCGCGAGCTTTCGTGGGGTGGATTTTCAGAGTCGTATTCGCAGCGCGCTGGCGCTTCGCGGCGACACTAAGGTGGGAAAAATTTCGTTGCGGGACCGCTTTTTTCTGGAACAACTGCATTCACTGCTTCGCTACGAGCCTGACGTGTTGGAGCTTTCCAGGATTTCTGCGCGCGCCGCAAACGGCGAGATCAACGGCTATTTCGCCATGCAACCGGAAGCGGAGGATTCTCCGTTCACCACGAGCGTGAAGTTTCGCGATGTGCTGGCCGATCAGATTGTCGAAAACGCCGGCGGCCCCAAAGGAATGGTCAATGGCAAGTTGGAGGGGAGTTTTCAGGCTTCCGGGAAAACCGCCGACCCGAATGCCCTCATTGGCAGCGGCGAAATTTTCCTGCGTGATGGGCGAATTCAACAATACAGCTTACTCGTGTTGCTCGGGCAGGTTCTCCAGATCGAAGAACTAAAGGAGCTTCATCTTGAGCAAGCGGAAGCAAAATATCATTTGAGCCCGGGCTTGGTCACGGTCGATGAACTGATTTTGCGTTCGCCAAATATTCGCCTCACTGCGTCCGGCACAGTCGCGTTTAATGGTAAATTGAAACTCGATTCTCAACTCGCGATCAACGACAGAATTCGTGGCCAGCTTTTCAAAGCGATTCGCGAGAATTTTCAGCCCATCAGTGAACCGGGCTATTCTGCCATCGACTTTCAGGTTGTCGGCACCGTTGATCGACCAAGTACAAATTTGGTGGAGCGGCTGGTCGGGCGCGATCTCAGCAGTATGCTCAACAGTTTGTTTGGCGGAAAAAGGGACCGATCAAAAAAGAAAAAGAAACAGATCGAAGAAGCCAAGCCCGCCGTACCATCGTCCGCTGCTTCGCCGGAGGAAGCGCTGCCTCAACCCACTGCGACGGCAACGCCGATCGCGTCGCCATGAGGGTGATCGCCGGCAGCGCCGGCGGGATCCGCCTGGCCGTTCCCAAGCGCGGTGTGCGACCGACCATGGATCGCGTCAAAGCTGCCATCTTTTCCAGCCTGGGCGACGCGGTCGCGGGCGCGCGCGTCCTCGATCTTTTCGCGGGAAGCGGCGCTCTTGGAATTGAAGCGCTCAGTCGGGGCGCGTCTTTCGCCATGTTTGTCGAGGAAGATCGGCAATCGGCCGAGATCATCGAGCGCAATCTGGCCAAGACCAAATTAAAGGGACGCGTTCGACAGCAGGACGTTTTCGATTTTCTCCGGCACATCTCCGGGGCGGAAACATTTCAGATCATTTTTGCCGATCCCCCCTATGAGAAGACAAAGCACGGCGATAGCTATACTGAGAAGCTTGTGACAAACGAAGTGTTGCCACGATTGCTGGACTCCAGCGGCGTTTTCGTTTTGGAGAAGCGACCGGCTGAGACTCTTTCTGAAATGCAACTCTGGCGCCTGGTTCGGCAGAAGACATACGGTACCACGGAGGTCTTGTTTCTCTCCGCAATCCGCAACCGGCAACTTGTCCGCCGTAGCCTTGGCGAAGGCAGATCCACAATCAAATGATCCGCTTCATCTACAATCTGCTTTGGCCCCTTGGCCTGCTGTTCTTCTTACCGGGCTATTTCACGAAGATGCTTCGTCGTGGCGGTTAC
This sequence comes from Verrucomicrobiota bacterium, assembly GCA_003218415.1. Taxonomy (GTDB): domain Bacteria; phylum Verrucomicrobiota; class Verrucomicrobiia; order Chthoniobacterales; family UBA10450; genus Udaeobacter. The sequence continues at coordinate 21,821 of QHNK01000076.1, forward strand.
CGGGAAAAATTCGGACAACGCCTGGGAATTTACGATCGTCGACTGCGCGCGCGCCTGTCGAAGCAAAGATCGACATGGCTGCACGCAGTGAGTGTGGGAGAAGTAAACGTCGCGCTGAAATTAGCCAACGCATTGCGCACGCACGAACCGGATTTGCACTGCGCTTTGACTACAACGACCACGACCGGATTCGCCTTGGCGCGCAAAAACGCTCCGCTTTGGATCGAAGTAATGTACACGCCGTTAGATTACTGGCCTATTATGCGACGTGCGTTTTCTTTCATTCGTCCGGTGTGCATCGTTCTGGTTGAGGCGGAGATTTGGCCCAATCTCGCCGCCGAAGCGCACGCGCGTCGGATTCCGCTTGCGCTGGTCAACGCGCGGTTGTCCGCGCGCTCTGAGCGAAGATATCGGCAATTTCGATTCTTTATCGCGCCGACGTTCCGACTTCTCGATTTGGTTTGCGTACCAGAAAAAGAAGATGCCAAGCGCTGGGCGGCGCTCGGTGTTTCGCAAGATCGAATCCGTCTGACAGGCAGCATCAAGTACGATCCTGCCGGTCTTGACCAGGTAGCGGAAATTCAAGAGACCGCCCATCCGGTGTCCTTGAATCATCTGGAGCCAGAGAGCCCCGTGCTCTTTGGCGGTAGTACGCATCGCGGTGAAGAAGAAGTTCTAGCCAACATTTTTCTGCGCTTGCGCCAGCAATTTCCGTCCTTGCGTCTGTTCATTGCGCCGCGTCACGTCGAGCGGCTGCGCGAAATCCGCGCGCAATTGGATGCCTTGCGGTTGCAGGTGACGTTGGCGAGTGAAGCACTCGCTCATCGCGAACTCAATGTGGACTGCCTGCTCCTCGACACGACTGGTGAACTTCAACGCTGGTACGGTATCGCCACGGTTGTGTTCATTGGGAAAAGTATAACTGCGCACGGCGGGCAAAATCCTGTGGAACCAATTTTGGCTGGCAAACCTGTCGTGTTTGGACCGCACATGGAAAATTTCGCGACCCTCGCGAAAGCGCTTGTCTCAAAAAAGGGTGCGATCCAGGTGCGCGATATCGATTCGCTTGAACTGGCGATTGCCGAGCTGCTGCGCGACAGCGATGCTCGCCAGCGGCTCGTGCAAAGCGCGCATGAAGTTTTGAGCGAGCACCAGGGCGCCACCATGCGCGCCGCTATGCTGATTCACGAACTTCATCTGGGTCTGTAGCCACGGCGCTGCTCGTCACGTCGAAGCATTGCGAAGGCGGATGCGCCGTCTCAAGCGCGCTACGTCCCAAAGTTCGAAAACAGTTCGGCAATTTGCCTTGCGTCCAAGAGCAGCAATTCCGATATTGCCCGCGCTTTTGTGACCCTATCGTCTAGAGGCCCAGGACACCGCCCTTTCACGGCGGTAACACGGGTTCGAATCCCGTTAGGGTCGCACTGGTTGATGCTGCTGATCACCGGCGTGTTGTTCGTGCTGGTCGTGACACTCGTGGATCTGAAGCCGGTGGTGGATCAGAATTTTTTCTTTTCAACCAGCGATCCCGGTATCCAGCAAACCAAAAAGATCGAGCGACGTTTTCCCTCGCAGCCGGAAGTGATTCTGGCCGTGTCGTCGCGCGATATTTCTTCGCAGCGATATCTGGGTCGAATCCAAAAACTCACCCAACGCGTCCACACCATTGGCGGCGTCAGCGCGGTCAAAAGCCTGGCTGAAGGACCGAAGAGTTTTGACGACGCGCTAAAGAGCCCGTTTTGGAGCCGGTTGCTGGTGGCGCACGACCGGAAGTCAAGCAACGTGATCATTTTCATGAAAGGCAGGCATACGGAACAGCCGATCCAGCGCCTGGAGCAGATCGTGCATGAGCTCGACGCGCCAGATTTTCGGATTCATATCGCTGGTCCGCCGTACGTGGTGGAAATGCTTCGGCGGAGCCTCGCTCACGATTTCCGTTACTTCAGTCTCACAGCGGTTGTGTTGTTTGGTCTGACGATGGCCGCATTGTTCCGATCCGTCCGGTTGTTTATAGGAATGCTCTGCGCATGCGCGAGCGCTGTTTTATTGACTCTGCTCGTGCAATCGATGCTGGGTCACAAGATCGGAATCCTAACGGTGAACCTTGGCACGATCGTCTTCGTTATTGCGTTGTCGCACCTGGTTTATATGACGTTCAACTGGCAAACGCTCGCCGACCGCGCACACCGCATAGAAAAAGAGTCGCCGAACCTCGCGGGGGACGCGTTACGCATGACTTTCCCGGCTTCGTCTTGGTCGATGGTCTGCGCATCGTTAGGCTTCGCCAGTTTGCTCATTGTGCAGGCCAAGCCGCTGCGTGAGCTGGGATTTGGCGGCGTGCTCGGGACGGTCGTGGCGTTTGCCTGCGCCTATTTGATGTATCCGGCGTTCCTGCGCTGGGCCGTGCCGCGCAAAAGCAAAATCGTAGAGGCGGAACCTACACACGCATTTTGGTCGCGCCGTTTTGGACTGCTCTCGTTAGGCGTCATTTTGCTTGGCGCGGTCTTGGGGCTGGGCCTGGTCAACGTGAACACCGACCCGAGCCTTATGGATTATTTCAAGCCCAATCAGGAACTGCGCGATGGATTGGAATTTGTGGATCGCACCGGCGGCTCGAATCCGCTCACGCTGGTTGTGTCCTCGTCAAACGGCGCCCTGCTGAACACGGACGCGGCTTACGAAAAGATGTGGAGGCTGCACGGCGCGCTGGAGAACCAGAAAAGCGTCGGGACTGTGACTTCGCTGCCAACTCTTCTGGCCGAAGGCGACCGCGTGCCGTTTTCGTTTCTCATCAGCTACGAAAAAATGATGGAGATCATGTCGCAACCCAAGTACGCGCGGGTCTCGAAAAGTTTTGTGACTGACGACCGCAAGGAAGCAGTGTTTATGCTGCGGATGGTCGAGGGGCGTCGTACGAAATATCGGGTGGACCTGGTAGATGATCTTCGCGCTGTCTGCCGCAAGTACGGATTCAAGGCTGACCTCGTCGGCGGCATCTATTACTTGCAAGGGCGACTCGCCAAACTGGTCGCTGAAAGCTTGGTGACCGGTTTGTTCTGGCTGAATCTGTTGTTCATCGTGATCGCGTGGGTCGTCGCGCGGTCCGTTCGCGGCGCAGTGGCGATGATCGCGAGCGTGACTCTCGTGCCACTATCGATGCTTGGCGGCATCGGCTGGTTCCATGTGCCGGTGGACATCATTTCTGCGCCGGCCACGAACGTCTGTATCGGCATCGCGATTGATTCGATGATTCATCTCGTCTTCGGCGTTCGCCGTGCGCAACGCGACGGAAAGAAAGGCTGGGACGCATGGGTCTTCGCGCGCGAAGAACAATGGCGCGGAATCGTTTATTCGGATGTGATCATCGCCGCCGGTTTCGCCATTTTCGTGCTCTCGGATTTTCCACCGACACAACGGTTCGGTCTCGTCGTTCTCGCTGGATGCGTCATCGACATCCTGGCGAATCTATTCGTATTGCCGCTACTCGGCGGCGCGGAATTGAAAAAGCGCGTTTGAGGATGCGGCTGCGATGCAATAACTTGGAGGGCGATGCAGGCCGCGTTTTACCAGTCGGAATCTGATCAGCCGCATCCGGGGCGGGCGCGAGCGGTCATTAAGGCGCATCCGGAAGTTCGCCAGTTGATGGTGCGCAATCCGTGGACTGCTTTGCTCGCGGTCTCGATCGTGATCCTGCAGACGGCGATCGCATGCTGGATGGGCACGCTTGGGTTCGGTTATTGGTGGCTGAGTCTACTTATCGCCTTTTGCATCGGCGCGTTCGCCAATCATGCCAACTACGTGATCATACATGACGCGACGCATAACCTGATTTTCCGCAGCCCAGGCTGGAACAAAATGGTCGGCATCATCGCCGATCTTCCCAACCTGGCGCCGGGCGCGATGGGGTTTCGCGTTTATCATTTGAAACATCATTCGCACCAGGGCGATTACGAATACGACGCCGATCTGGCGAACCATTGGGAGGCGCGCCTCGTGGGCAACAAGTGGTATCGCAAGGCGATCTGGCTAATGCTCTTTCCGTTCTTTCAGGTGACACGCCCGCCGCGGTTGAAGGCGGTCAAGATGTGGGACCGATGGTTCTCCACCAATCTCGCATGTGCGGTCGCGTACGACGTCGCGATCGTTTATTTCTGCGGCTGGGCCGGATTTCTCTATCTCGTGTTCGCTTTTTTCTTCTCCATTGGTTTGCATCCGGTGGGCGCACGGTGGATCCAGGAGCATTACACGTACGATTTCGACCAGGAAACTTTCAGTTATTACGGGCCGATCAATCGGGTGGCGCTGAACATGGGCTATCACAACGAACACCATGATCTGCCATCGATCCCATGGAACAATCTGCCGAAGCTGCGCGCCATGGCACCCGAGTTCTATCAGAATTTAAAATATCACTCGTCATGGAGCCGACTGTTATTTCAGTTCGTTTTTGACAAGCGGTATAGTCTCTATTCGCGAGTCGAACGAATGAAACAAAGGGCAGGGTCCCAAGGGACTCCAGAAGCGACAAGCAGTCGGACTGGCGATCTTGATCTCAGTGCCCGGCCCATTAGTTTTTAGTTATGGCGGAGCGACTCTACGTCTCGAACAAGAACGAAACGGTTCGAATGTTCGAGAGCGATTTCATGGAATTGTTTTCGCGGGTGCACCCGGCAACTCCGTTGGTCCTTTACCTGCCGGTAGTCGGCTCCATGCTTTACCTCGCGCTGTGGCGACAAAAATTATCGATCCTAGCGGTCGCAGGATTTTTTCTGCTGGGTGTTCTGCTTTGGACATTGCTCGAATACCTCATCCACCGGTACATATTTCACTACGAACCCAAGACACGCCTGGGGAAACGGCTGCATTACATCATTCACGGCGTGCATCACGATTATCCAAACGATGCGCGGAGGCTCGTCATGCCGCCGAGCATCAGCGTGCCGCTTGCTTTTCTTTTTTACGGCGTGTTCCTGCTAATCTTCGCGCGCTTCGCGTCGAGCGCATTCGCGGGGCTGGTTTTTGGTTACATTTGTTACGACATGCTTCACTACGCGACCCATCATTTTCCGATGAAACGCGGCGCGTGGCTATGGCTGAAGCGGTATCACCTGCGCCATCATTACAGGGATGATCACGTGGGATACGGCATCAGCTCGCCGCTTTGGGATTACGTCTTTCGGACCACGCGGAAGTAGCGCACCGATTTCGATCCACGACCTTCACGTGTCATCCCGAACCGCGAAGACGGTGAGGGACCTCACCTACGAAGTATGCGGCACACGAATTAACCCGTGTGCTCGATCAGCTTGTGCGAGGTCCTTCGCTTCGCTCAGGATGGCGCCTGCAAACAGCGAAGCCGTAGTTTACTAAAATCTTGTCCTGAAATCCGAACTCCGCTAGATTGGCTGCCCCGACACGGAACTCCGCGGTATGCAGATGTAGCGGACAACTTCGTAAGGAATCTAGTGAAGCACAAAAAATCTCAATTTTGCTGGGAAACATCGTTCGCAACGACGGGAGCGAGCGAACCACAGTATATCGTTTCATGAACGAGGACCCGGCAAAACTTAGTCTGAGCAATTTTCTGGCGGGCGAAAGCGACGATCCGCTGCAAGCTCCAGCGAGCTTTACGGACTGGATACGTCTTGGTGCGTGGGCGGTTGAATTGTACGAACCTGAGCTCCTCGCCACCGCAGATGCGCGCACCGTTATTAACTATGGTGGAAAACCGCGGCCGGTTATTAATCTCTGCTCCTACAATTATCTCGGCCTTGCCAATCATCCCGAGGTGCTGGCCGTTGCCCATGAGGCTCTGAGGACGCACGGGATGGGGGCGTGCGGTTCGCCGATGCTCTCAGGAATGACGGACCTGCATCGCGAACTGGAGCGGCGCGTCGCGAAATTTCTCGGACGCGAGGACGCGATGCTTTTCAATAGCGGGTTCGGTGGCGCGCTGGGCACGATCTCGGGCCTACTTCGCAAGAGCGATGTGGCCATTCTGGACAACCGTTCGCACCTTAGTCTTCGCGACGGCGCCGTGTTGTCCCGGTGCAGGACAGAGAAGTTTGAGCATAACGATCCAGCCTCGCTTGATGTGGCATTGACCCGTCAAAAAAGGCGTCGGCAGCTCGTGATTGTCGAAGGCATTTATTCCATGGACGGCGACTTCGGGAACCTGAGGGAATTGCTTGCTGTCGCGGAGTCTCATGGCGCCAGTGTTTTCATTGACGAAGCGCACTCCATGCTGGCATGCGGCGAGCATGGCCGTGGAGCGGCTGAGAAGTTTGGCGTAGAAGATCGCGTCCCGCTCCTTTATGGAACGTTCTCCAAGGCGTTCGGCGCGCTGGGAGGTTTTGTTGCGGGCTCGAAAGAGACGCTGCAATACCTGCGTTTCTATGCGCATCCTTATGTTTACTCCTGTGCGCTGCCGCCGGTGGTGATTGCGGCCATTTTGAAGGCGCTCGAGCTCGGCACCAGTCAGCCGGAATTGCGCGCGCAACTTTGGGAAAACGCCGATTACTTCCACGCGCAACTTCGAAGCCTTGGACTCGATAGCGGAGCATCGACAACCTATGTGATGCCGATCGTCATCGGCGATCGAGAGCGGATGTATCGGCTTGGGCATGAACTTCGGCGGCGTGGTCTTTGGGTTGCGCCGGTGGATTATCCGGCTGTGCCGCAAAATCGAATCTGTTTCCGTGCCTGCGTAACCGCCAAGCATACGCGTGCAGACTTGGACGAAGCCCTGAATATTCTCGCGGACACGCTCGTCCCTGCGATGCTACAAAGGCAGAGCGCCTGAGTTCTTGCGCCAAGTAAATTGACGTCTCAACCGACAGAGACCTCGCATTCGCGCGTCGCAGCCACCTACAAAGCGCGCGAGGTAGAAGGCGTCCTCGATCTGTATTTTTACAGGCCGTTAGGGTTCCGGCTCGCCGAGTTTTTCGCGCGACTCAAGATGACGCCGGCGGCTGTGACATTGCTGGGCGGCGTCTGCGGCGTCGTTGCGGGACACCTTTATTACTATCGTGATTTACGCATCAATATCATGGGCATGCTGCTGCATGTTTGCGCTAATGCGCTCGACAACGCGGACGGTCAGCTCGCGCGTTTAACTCAGAGGGAAAGCCGCAAAGGCCGCATTATCGACAGCGTCGCCGACCATTTGGTGTTCGTGAGTATTTATCTGCATCTGACTCTCCGCTGTGTGTTCGAAGGTTCGTCACCGGCGATCTGGGTTCTCGCTTTTGCCGCTGGAATCAGTCACGCGTTGCAAGGAGCGACGGCGGACTATTACCGCAGCACCTACCTTTACTTTACAGCAACCGGAGGGCGAACCGGATTGGACTCCTCCTCTGGAGTCCGATCAGAGTATCAGAAGTGGAGCTGGCATCAGAGACCATGGGACAAACTTCTCCTCGCGCTGTATTTGAATTTCACTCGCCAACAGGAAATGCTCGCGCCTCGTCTGAAAAAGCTGCGCGAGACAGTCACCGAACTTTTCCACGGCCAAATCCCGGGTTGGCTACAGCAGCGTTATCAAAACCTGGCTGGCCCGATGCTGAAGTGGTGGAGGTTACTCATGACGAACACGCGAATGCTGGTTCTATTTGCGCTCCTGCTCATAGGCCGGCCGATTTACTTTTTCTGGTTCGAGCTCATACCCTTTAATTTGCTGTTCGTTTACCTGATTTTCCGCCAGGAAACTATAGCTGAGTCGATGCAAGAAGTTGCCCAGAAATGGAGAGACTTGGCCTGAATCGCCATCTAAGTTCGTGTCGGATATTGAAATTTCAGAAGTCAACTCGCGTCGGGAGCGCAGCGCGTTCATCAAATTTCAATGGCAAATTTATTCGAATGATCCCGCGTGGGTGCCGCCGTTGATCATCGAACGGAAAACGTTCCTCGATCGAAAGCGGCATCCCTTTTACAGGCACGGCGACGCGGCCTTATTCCTGGCGCGGAAAAATGGCGAGATCGTTGGTCGCATCATGGCCAGCGATGATCCCAATTACAATTCGCTGCACCAATCAAACGTGGGCTGTTTTGGCCTGTTCGAATCCATCGACGATCAGGATGTAGCTACTGCGCTGTTTGACGCTGCGGCCCGTTGGCTTCGCACGAAGGGGCGGACTGAGATGATGGGGCCAATCGATTATTCAACCAATTACGTCTGCGGCCTGTTGATCGATGGATTCCAGTTTCCGCCCACCATATTGACCGCGCACAATCCGCCGTACTACCGCGACCTGATCGAGAGATGCGGCTTTACAAAAGCAAAGGATTGGTACGCGTGGTGGTTCGTCGATCCATCAAAAGCCGTGGCGCATTTGCAACGATTGGCCGCACGTTTCAATGCGCGCTGTCCCGCCATTATCCGTCCGGCGAACCTTAAGGATCTTCGCGATGAAAGCAGACGGCTTCGAGAAATTTACAATCGGGCATGGGAAAAGAACTGGGGTTTCGTGCCGTTTACAGAAGCGGAGATCGAGTTCATGACGCACGAGCTCAAGCCGCTCGTTATTCCGGAGTTCGCGCTCATTGCCGAAGTTGGCGAAGAGCCAGCCGGCTTCATTCTGGGTGTGCCGGACATCAACGTCGCCCTGCGTCATATCAACGGCCGGCTTATGGCTTTTGGATTGCCAATCGGCCTCCTAAAACTTCTATATTACAAGAACCGCACGCGGACTGCGCGGCTTATCGCGCTTGGCGTGATTGAAAAATATCGCCGTAGCGGTATTGCCGAAATGCTCGTGCTGCGGATCGTCGAAGACGCAATGATCAAACGTGGATTCGCGGGAGAACTCAGTCTCACGCTTGAAGACAATTTCATGATCAACCGTTTTCTCGAAGCAATGGGAGCGCAGCGCTACAAGACATATCGAATTTTTGACAGGACGCTGACTTAATGAGCAAGCCCCAAGACGGTTTCGTTTCGCGGTTTTTGAATCGGCCGATTTCGCGCCGGATAACGAGGTTTCTGCTCAAGGTTCCGATTCATCCCAACGGGTGGACGATATCGATCTTTGTTTTGCCGCTAATCGCGGGCGCATTCCTGGTGCGCGGCGATTACGCCAGCGTCGTCATTGGCGCGGCTATTTTTCAAGCGTTCAGTATTCTCGATGGTTGCGACGGCGAAATTGCGCGCGCCAAAAATTTGGAATCGACCTTCGGGGAACGTTTGGATTATTTCTGCGATTTTCTCGCAAGCCTTATCTACGTTCTCGCGCTTGGGTTAGGGCGTCATCATTCAGTCGAAGGAATCGTCTGCGCCGGCTTCATCGCGGCTAACGAATGGCTTCTGCGAGGTGGCAAGAACGAAATGCAGATTGTTTCGGCGATGCTGCACGAGTCGTATTATGCGAGGCACCACGGAATGATCGGGCATTCCGGTTTGCTGAATCTCGGTGAACGATTTGTGTGGTGGCTCTTTCAGCTGACCAAGCGGGACATGGCTATGCTCGTTTTTCTCATGCTCGCGTTAGTCGACTTGGCTGACTGGATCCTTCATCTTTGGACGATTGTTGCCGCAGCAAGCCTGATTCTCAGCACGATAGCCACGATCAGATCCAGCGTGGCCGATGGCGATGTTGTTACGCGCGAGCCGCGATCGTAATTCCCGCCTGTCGACCGGAATGATGTCCCATCTCATTTGACTAAGCGTGACGGGCGCTTAGCCATCTCTTTCTCGGCATGCTGGAACATTTTCGGAGTATCGATGTCTTGCCACCAACCCTGGCCGATATCTATGGCACGGACTTTGTTATCGGCTGCCATTAATCGAACTCCATCAGCTAGGCTGCAATCATTTCGGCGGCCGTCGGATTTCGCTCGCTTGAGATAGCCGAAGATTTCCAGCGGGCAAACAAGCAAACCGGTATCAACCGCATCGTAATCCCGCAGATCTTTTCCGATGCCGATCACTCTGTTTCCCCGGGTTTGGACTTTCATCGCATCTTCCAAATCGAAAATGGAACCGAGTTTTCGATCCACCGCGATGTTTAGGAAATCGGAATCAAAAGAATCGAGCAGGTGATCAACGATCACATCGTCGAAAAGGTGATCGCTCATTGTCAGGAGAAATGGCCCCTCGACGTGATCGGCCGCCGCGAATAAAGAAATGCCATTCTGTTTTCGCCAATCGCAATTTTCGATGAAGAACGCGCTGACGCCAGAAGGAACCAACCGTTTGAGCTGTGCAATCATGCGCTCGCTTTCGTAGCCGACCACGAAGTGGACGGTTTTGATCCCTGCGCGGGTCAATGCATCCAGAGTGTACGAGATTAAGGGGCGGCCGAGCACAGGGACGAGCGGTTTCAGGAAAGTCTTATCCGAACTGCGCAGGCGCGAGCCTTCCCCGGCGGTCAAAACTACTGCTTCGGAAACAGGAGCCATAAACATGTAGGGGAAGCTGTCAGTTTCCCCTACAGGTACAGGGATCAGGGTTAGTCATATTCCGTAGTATCTCTTCAGTCCCCAGAGGCGAACGCGCTGCGGAAGAAATCTGAAAATCATCGGTGCAATTTTGGATTCGAACACATTGCCCACCGTTTTCCGAGGCGGCGGGCGCACGGCGTTGACTAAGCTTAGAACATGCCGGGCGACGAGGTCCGGGCCTGGTGCCTTTTTCATGTTGCGCTCGACGATTTCCCAAGTCTTGGCGATTTTTGAGTCGTAGCGCTCGGCTTTCGCGCTCTGGACCACGCTCTTGTTAAATTGCGTGGAAATGTCGCCCGGCTGAAGGTCAACAATGTGCACCGGGGAATCGGCCAACTCGAGCTGGATTGACATGGTAAAGGCTGCCAGCGCTGCTTTAGCGGAGTTGTAAGCCGCCATGAACGGCACTGGAAGCCGGGAGGCTAGCGAAGTGACGTTGATGATCAAACCTTCGCCACGCGCCTGCATGTGGCGCAACGCGAGCTGCATCAATTGGATTTGACCGAAAACCAGAATTTGAAACTGACTGGCGATCGTTTCCATGGGCAGGAACTCAGCGGGGTCAAAGTGACCGGCGCCGGCGTTGTTGATCAAAACGTCGAAGTAACCAGCTTCCGTGAGCGCAGCATTGAATGCATCTTCGATCGAAAGCCGATCGGCCAGATCGAGACGGACCGCATGGCATCGCGGCATTTTGGGGATGCGTTGCAAATTGCGCGATGTACCCCACACTTCGTGACCTTCACCGACGAGTAACTTTGCAATGGCAAGACCGATGCCAGAGCTCGCACCGGTGATAAAAATGTGTTTCATGAAGAGCGACGCCGTTCGACAAGATAAAGCCGGACACGGCGATGTTGAGGAAAAATCAACATTGAGCGCCTGAATTCGGCGAGCTCTATCAAGTAACAATCTTTCTGCTTCAGGGATGGATCCTCAGTATAAATCGCCGCCGCATTACGCAGCACTTCTTCATCCTCCTCGGAGATGGGGAGATGGTCGAGTATTTTGAATTGCGGCGCGTACCACTGGGCGGAACGGCGCGTAGTAGGCAGAATCAAGACCACGTTGCCGCGCTTCGAAGGCGGATAAAGCCTCTCCAAATAGCGCACGAGCCGGACGGGCGGTGCTTCATCACGGTGATTTTCTATCCCTAAAGGAACGGCGATATAAAGGAGCAATGCCGGAACGCAGATCGCCGAGAAGTTCCACGGGCTTGGTAATCGTAAAAGACCGCGAAGCATCACGACAAGAAGCAGCGGAAAGACCATGAGATAGTACCTTTGATCGCCCGGAAGAGCGATAAAAGTGATCGCAATTTGCACGAAAAGCCAGGGAGCGTGAAACTTCCAAAATCGCCGATCCGTCGCATCGTATCCGTACCGAATATAAGCAATCGCCGCACACGTTGTAAGAACGATACCGGCTCCGAGCACGCGGGGCGATTGAATAAAGCCGAACCCTTTCGAAAACCACCCGAGAATGTGGGAGGCAAACCGCACTCCCAGATAGTGAGGAGTCCAATCGCCGGCCCCGATATAAATGGAAGGTCGATTTAGACGCCAGCGCCATTGGCCGTACACGAGCTCGGGATAAACCCGCCAGAATCCCCCACTCGGCCGGAGTTGAGACTGTATGTACCACATTGGCAAAAGCCAGGTCAGACAACCCGCGACCAGCAGCGCATACGAAAGACACCATGTCTTCGCATCCACCGAGCCTTTCTTGAGCGGAATGCCAAGAATCAGTGCGACTACGGGAAACAATTGCGGTCGCGTGCCGGCTGCGGCCGCCCCCATGAGAGCAGCCCAGACAATCAGGCCGCGCTTCTTCTGTTTTAAAAAGTAGACAGCGGCAAGTAACTCCGTGCTCATGAAACCGGCTGCCAACATGTCGGTCAGCGCCTTCGTAGCGGTCATCCAAATCACTGGCGTCATCAGCAAGGAAATTGCGACCCACCATGCGAGCTTCTCGGAAAACTGCGCGCGAATAATCGAGAACCAGGCCGCGATGAAAAGTCCGCCGCCAAATGCCGAAACGCAGTAAAGCGAAGATTCCGTTCCGGTGTGGAAAAGTTTCGTCCCGAGCCAGCCTAAAAAAATGAAGAGTGGATACCCGGGTGGATGCGGCTGGTGATGCCAGAGATCGAATGAGCGCACGCCCATCGCAAATTGCACAGCATCGATTTCATCGAGCGCCGGCGAATGTGTGAAAAAATAAAGCGTGAAGGCGGCTAAAAAAAGGAGCACGCCTTTAATCACGGATTGCTGGCTCGAATCGCCTTGTTCCATCTCGGTTGAGGTCATAGTGACCAGCGCATTCGTTGTTGTTCGGCCACTGATTCGTATTTTAACTGTCAGGCTGCTGCAAGACAGTCTCGTGAGTGAGTGTAATTGTTATCCGTGTCATCTCGAAAAATTCTCTGATCATATGATGTCGATCTTGTCCCCATGTTTCCGCTGATTTGCGCGGCCCTTGTCATTTTGGGTGTGCTCGGTCTCAAGCGTCTGCTTCCTGGTAGTAGAAAGCATCGGCGACAAGTCCGTTTCATCCGTGAAACCTTGGCAAGCAGCAAGAAATCAGGCGATCGCCGTGTGATTGTTTCGCTTTCGACGGTACCAGAGCGGATGGGCAACCTAGGGCCGACGATTCGCTCTCTGCTGAGACAGACGCGGCCACCGGATGAGATCGTCCTGGCCATCCCGGAATTTTCGATTCGGGAACAACGGCCTTATGCAGTGCCCAAACATGTTTCGCGTTGGCAGCGAATGCGCATTCTGCACTGTCGCAGGGATTGGGGACCGGCTACAAAGTTTATCCCCATCGTTCGAGAAGAATTAGCGGCGGGCCGGGGAAATACATTGATCATGGTGGTGGACGATGATCGAATGTATCCGCGAGATGCACTCGAAACGTATCTCCACTACAACAAGCAATTACCTGACGCGGTTCTTTGTTTTCGCGGTGCCGCAATGCCGCGAAATCTGGATTGGCGACACGCCAAGATGATTCGCGCGCGTGAGCTTCGCCAACCGCAACCCGCGGCGGTGATCACAGGGTGCGGAAGCTATTTGATCCAACCGAGGTTCTTCGACGAATCGCTCTGGGATTATTCCCAAGCGCCGCAGGGAGCATTTTACATGGACGATATTTGGATCAGTGGGTGTCTCGCTCGTCGCAACGTGAAGAGATATGTTGTGCCTGCATCGGCCATGATGCGAAGTGTGTTTCGCCAACGGCGGACCTTATCGCTGCACGATGTTCCTGACGGACGTCAATACAACAACAACGAAACGATCGCACTTTTCGGGGACGCCTGGGATGTCTTCGCTTCGTATTAAGGACGTTTGTCCTTGCGATGGATATGGTGCTGCAACCATTGAACACCAAAGACCGCCAGGAAAGCCGCAGCGCTGACGACTTGTCCGGCAATTCCGCTCAGGAATGTGCGGCAGATGAGCGCGGGAACAAGCGCAATTCCCGCGGCGATCAGAGGTGGGCGAATGTCGCTCCATGAATCTTTCCAGTGAAAGATCCATCGCAGTGTCGTGTAACGCAGAATGCCTTGAACGACGTAGGGCAAAAGGATACCGAAGGCCGCACCCATCACACCGAAGCGCGGAATTAACCAGAGAAGCCCGGCAGCAGCAACGGTGCACGTGATCGAAGAATGCAGAAGATTCAAATGTGGCCGTTGCACCATGATTACTGTTTCGCCTAATGCCACAAACGCGTTGATAGCACTGGCAAGAGCGACGATGCCGAGCCAAACACCGCCCTGCTGGAATGCTGGACCGTAGATGAGCAGAATCGTGCTGCCGGCGAGCGACATCACTGCTACCAGCGGCAACAGGATCCAGAGCATCCACTGAGCAAGTCGAGCGTAAGTAGCGGCAGCCACGTCGTGATCGCCCGTCGCGGTCATACCCGCTACGACTGGCGCGAAAATGGGGTTGAAAGTCTGATTAACTTTTCGCAGCCCGTTCGCGGTGCCGATGACTGCACTGTAAACACCGACGGTTACAAGCGTCACACCCGGCGCGCGTCCAACGAAGTAGCCAAGCATGATGAGATCCAACCGGGCAATGAACGCGTTAATCAGCTGATAAATGCTGATGGGAGCCGCATAGGCGATTAGCAACCGTGCTTCGGCGAGAGGGGAAACAACCTCCGTTTGTGCCGGAATATGGCGAAACAACGTTGAGGCGAGTGCGAGCGCGACAAGCCCTGATGCTGCCGTTCCGACGA
>QHNK01000077.1 GCA_003218415.1 Verrucomicrobiota bacterium
TTCCCTCATGGGCAAGGTGGGCGGGTACAATCATCTGAAGCACATTGGCGTTGGATCGACAATCGCCGGCCAGCTCGTATTGAGCGCGATTGGCGGAGTGATTTTCGGATTGTTCGCGCGACGCAATCCAGCTCGCGTGTCCGCGATGTGGACGATATCGATCTTTGTTTTGCTGCCGATCGTTGCAGGTGCAATCGCGCTCTGGCCAGTCATGGGCACAAGCTACATTGGCCTGCCTATCGACGTCGCGCGCCTGGTCACACTAATAGGCTTCGCGCTGTGCGTTTTTTTGTTCGAGCGAACCCTCGTCGCTGGTTTTCAATTTCTGGCAACGCGAAAAATCCCGCCTTCGCCACGGCTACGGCGGGCAGGCGGGAAGGACGACTACGAGTTTACTCCGGCTATCGGTCGGCGCGCGTTTGTCCTGAGCGCAATCGGAGTCGCAGCGGCGGGCGGAGGTGTTGCGCTGGTCCGCAAACTTTATCGTGCTGCAACATTCAGCTACGACGGAACGCAATACAAAGGCCGCATCGTCGAGCCGATTACGCCTAACGAGTTGTTTTATTGCGTGACGAAGAATGTGGTTGATCCCAAGGTGAATGTTGATCTTTGGCACCTTGAAGTGAATGGGCTTGTGCAAAATCGCGCCACGTGGCGATTTCAGGATCTTCTGGGATTCGAAGCGACCGAGCAGGAAACGACGCTCATGTGTATCAGTAATGGTTTGGACGCGGGCCTGATCAGCAATGCTATCTGGAAGGGTGTTCCGTTGCGCGACCTGCTTGACCAAGCCGAGCCGCTTTCCAACGCCGCCCGGGTGCGCCTCCGCGGCGTTGATAATTACACCGATACCATCCCGTTGGAGAAAGCCATGGAGCCAACCACGTTGCTCGCCTACGAAATGAACGGTGTCCAATTGCCTCACCGGCACGGTTACCCGCTGCGCGTGATTGTGCCGGGCTACTTTGGCGAAAAACATGTGAAATGGCTTACACGCATCGAACTAACGGATGTCAACACGAAAGGATTTTACGAAACGCAAGGCTGGGGCCCCGATTTCATCGCGCCAACAAGATCGAGAATCGACCTGCCCGAATATGAGTCGCGGTTTTCGTTAGGCGGATTGAACGCGCCAATCGAAGTCAAGGGCATGGCTTACGGAGCCGACCGCGGCATTTCACAAGTAGAACTCAGTTTTGATGACGGCAAGACCTGGCGTGACGCCGAGATTTATTATGCCGGCGGCGATCTCGCGTGGTCGCTTTGGAAGACGGAATGGACGCCCGATGCAGCAGGTGATTACATCCTCGTCGTCCGCGCCACCGACGGCGAAGGCGACGTGCAAGAATTTGAAGAAGACCGCGGTTGGTTCTCCGGCGTGACGGGCTTTCACAAAATTGTCGTGCACATAGCGGCGTGAGTTCCGCTGCGCAACTGCGACTAGCAACTTGTGGCCTTTGCAACTTGCGCAGTGTGCTAAATTTTATTGATGGAGAAGGTGATCATTGCTGGAAGCGGTTGCGCCGGATTGACGGCGGCGATCTACGCCGCGCGCGCGAACTTGAATCCGCTTGTGCTGGAGGGTCGGCAGCCAGGCGGGCAGCTCTCGACTACCACGTTGGTGGAAAATTATCCCGGCTTCCCGGATGGAATCGACGGGCCGGAGCTCATCCTCACCATGCATAGGCAAGCTGAGAAATTTGGTGCGCGCTTTTCTTACGCCGAAGTGACCGATTTCGATGGAAGCAACAAACACATCCGGGTGAAAGCGGATGATGAGTGGCTGGAGACGCAAGCGTTCATTATCGCCAGCGGAGCTTCAGCTCGCTACCTGGGGCTGGAAGACGAAGAGAAATTGATCGGGCACGGGCTAACCTCATGCGCCACGTGCGACGGCGCGTTTTACAAAAATGTGCCGGTCTGCGTCGTTGGGGGCGGCGATTCTGCCGCGGAGGAATCGTTGTTTCTCACCCGGTTCGCGTCAAAGGTTTATCTGATTCATCGCCGCGACAAAATGCGCGCTTCAATAATCATGCAGGAGCGCGTATTTGCGAACAAGAAGATCGAACCGATTTGGAACACTGTGGTTACGAAATACGTTGCTGATGAAAAAGGCGAGATGCGCGCCGTGCGTTTGCGCAACGTGAAAACAAACGAGGAACGCGAACTTCCGGTGGCGTGCGTGTTCATGGCGATCGGCCACGACCCGAACTCGAAGCCGTATCGAGGCAAACTCGACATGGATGGCGACAGCTACTTGATCACTAAAAATCTGGTCGAGAGCAAGCATCCCGGGGTGTTCGTGGCAGGCGACGTTGCCGATCGCATTTACAAGCAGGCAGTGACGGCGGCCGGTTCCGGATGTGCGGCCGCGATGGATGCAGAGAAGTACCTGAGCGAATTGGAATCGCATGCTTGATTCCAGCCCTGCGCAATTGTCGATTCTCTTGTCATGCTGAGCGGAGTCGAAGCATCTCTAATTGCTAGATGCCTCTGCGAGCGAAGAAGAATGTTAGAGATTCCTCGACTTCGCTCGGAATGACAGAATTGCATGAAGATCTGCGATCTGACCCAGTTTTATTCTCCGTTTAGCGGTGGCGTGAAGCGTTATCTCCACGAGAAAATTGCGTACATCAAGAATTGCTCGCCTGAGGACGAACACGTTCTCATTGTCCCGGGCCCAAAAACCGAGGTGAGAACCAATCCGCAGTCACGGCTCTATTCGATTCATTCGCCATTGGTCTCCCGAAGTTCCCGCTATCGCGCGCTCGTTAACTTGCGCGCTGTAGAAGAAATCCTGGAACGGGAGCGGCCCGATCTCATCGAATCGAGCGACCCATATCAGATTGGATGGAAAGCGATTGCTGCCGGGCGGGCCCTGAAAGTTCCGGTCGTTGGTTTTTATCATTCACACTTTCCCGAAGCGTATTTGAAGGGCACCGCGAGATTTTTGGGCAAACGGGGCACGCTGCGCGCCATGAAACTAACGCGCGCTTATGTTCGTAAACTCTATAACCGCTTTCAAGCCACTCTCGTGCCGTCGGAGAGATTGGCCGAGCTTCTCTCTGAATGGGGCGTGCACAATGTCCGGCCGGTACGGCTTGGGGTGAACACGGAGGTTTTCAACCCCACACCCGATGATACACCAGCTACACGGCACTCGTTAGGGGTGGAGGGCGACCAAAAGCTGCTGCTCTACGTGGGGCGTTTGGCGAAAGAAAAAAATACCCAAACACTGTTTGGCGCATTTGAGCTTCTGCGTCTGCGAGACCGGAATCAATTTCATCTGCTGGTCATCGGCGATGGACCGCAGCGACACAGAGTACAAAAGTTGCGGCGGCGCGTTGGAAACATTTCGTGGATTTCGTACTGCACTGATTCTGCTGATCTGGCCCGCTTCTATCGGGCGGCGGATCTCTTCGTTCACCCGGGCGTCCAGGAAACATTTGGCCTTGTCGCGCTGGAGAGCCAGGCGTGCGGAACGCCGGTGGTTGGAATTCGCGGCAGTTACATGGACCGGATTATTTGCCATGACCAGGAATCGTGGGCACACGAGAACACTCCGGAAGAGCTGGCCCGCGCGATCGAGGGTTCCAGCGCGAAAAAATTGACGACCCTCGGCATGAGCGCTGCGCAGACCGCGGAGAACCTCTATAGTTGGCCGCGCGTGTTTGAGGAACTGTTTTGCATTTATCGCGAGGTTCGCTCAAACTATCGCCGTTTTTAAATGGCGAACGACGATCACAAGCCGTTTCTCATTCGTGGCTATCGCAGCTCCGACCGCGAAGCGGTAAGAAAACTCTGCTGCGATACCGGATTTCTCGGCGAGCCAATCGATCCCGTGTACGAGGATCGAGAATTGTTCGCTGATTTTCTCACCACCTACTACACCGATCACGAGGCGGAATCGTGTTTTCTCCTGGAGGTGGACGGCGAAATTCGCGGGTACCTCCTCGGTTCGCGCAAGCCGCTGCGAAACCAGCTCTACGCGCTGTATCAAAACGTCTGGCTATTTTTTCGCGCGCTTACGCGCTATTTCCGCTACAACCAGCGCTCGCGCCGGTTCATTCGCTGGATTCTTGTGCACGGCTGGCGGGAAGTGCCGGCCGCTCCGCGGCGTACGCCACATTTTCATATCAATCTGTTGCCGGACGCTCGCAAAGTTTCGACGACGCGCGCGCTCATGAGCGCGTATTTGAGTTATCTGTATCGCTCTGGCGAGAAACGCGTCTACGGCCAGATCATCACGTTCGAGAGCCGGCGTGGCGAAAAGATGTTCGAGCGCTATGGGTTCAAGGTGTTGAATCGGGCGGAGATTACAAAATATAAGGCGTTCTATCCCGAGTCGGTCTATCTCAGCACCGTGATCAAAAATCTGGAGACGGCCGAACCGCTCACGGCATATTCGCGTGTGCGCGAGTAATTGAACAAGTTTGACCAAACGTCGGACGAACAGGTGCAAAAGTTACGATGGCTTTCTGCCGCTTCCGTTTTAACTTTGTAACCTTTCCTTCGCCGGCATAGCTCAGCTGGTAGAGCAGCTGATTTGTAATCAGCAGGTCGTCGGTTCGAATCCGACTGCCGGCTCACTCCATTTCCGATTTCGGATTGGCGATTTTTGATTTACGCGCCGTGTCCTCGACGTAGAGACTCTTGCCCATCACGCGGTGGAATCTTTGCATGCGATAAAGCTTGAATAGAGCGTTTATGGAATGGTAAAGCTTGAGCCGAATGAGAGTAACAATCATGAAGACACATAACTACAGTACCCGCAGCGTGATCCTCCTGCTCGCGGTCTCGCTATTCTTTAGTGCCTTCGTCGCCGGTCAGGCAGTGGGTGCCGATCCTCGGCCACCTCACGCCATTGCGCAACCTGCCAAAGCACCTGCCCGTCTAAGCATAAGGCGCAACCCGAATTTGGGCTTCAACGTAATCGTCCGGTTATGGATCGATGGCCAGCCGGCTGCATCTATTGGATATGGCCACACCTATGAAGGTTTCCTGGCGCCGGGCCACCATGTTTTAGCGGTGCTGGCGAGTCCCAGCCCGCGGTGGTCCACACCCTGGCAACTGCCTTTGGATGTGCGAAGCGGCCAGACCTACGGCTTCACAGCAGTGACAGATGGATCAGGAAATTTGATTCTGGACGGCCGGTTTGGCTTCCCGCCACGCGTTCAGTGACTCAACGAATAGCTTGGCATGCTAACAAATAATGAAAATTCATCCATGGAGTAACAAACTATGAAGACACATAATTACAGTACCCGCAGCGCGATCCTTGTGCTCATTGTCTCGCTGTTCTTTAGTGCGTTTGTCGGTGATCAGGCAACGGCTGCCGATCCACGGTCACCTCACGCCGCCGCGCCAAGCCAAGCACCTGCCCGTTTGGTCATAAGGCGAATGCCAAATCTGGGCTTCAACGTAATCGTCCGGTTGTGGATCGATGGCCAGCCAGCTGCGACGCTTGGATATGGCCACACCTATCACGGTTTCCTGACACCCGGCAGGCACGTTTTAGCAGTGCTGGCGACTCCGAGGTCGCGATCGCCGATTCCGTGGGAAATGCCTTTGAATGTGCAAAGCGGGCAGACCTATATCTTCACGGCGACGGGAGGTAGTTCAGGAGATTTGGTTCTGGCCAGCGGATTTTAGCCAGGTAACGTATCCGTTCAAGCGGCCGCACCGTCACCTGGCATTTTCAGGCGCATGAGAAAATCGAGCGCGCCAAACTCCGTCGGCGATGGTGTGAATCTCAAGTGCTGTTTGCAGCAGGTGCGTTGCCGGCGAAGTGGAGGAGCTCGAGGATATTTCCGCGGAGGCGAAGGAATTCCGGGCTGCTGCGGTCGCGTGGCCGAGGCAGCGTATTAGCAATGGTCTGATCGATCCTCCCCGGAGGCTGAGTCATGATCATGATGCGATCGCTCATGTAAATGGCTTCGTCGATGT
This sequence comes from Verrucomicrobiota bacterium, assembly GCA_003218415.1. GTDB lineage: Bacteria > Verrucomicrobiota > Verrucomicrobiia > Chthoniobacterales > UBA10450 > Udaeobacter. The sequence continues at coordinate 5,947 of QHNK01000077.1, forward strand.
CATGGGTAACAAAGAGTATGGTGGTGCGGCGTGTCTGCCAGAGTCGCAAGACTTCATCCTGCATCCTCATGCGAGTAAAGGCGTCGAGCGCGCCGAGCGGTTCGTCGAGCAGGAGAACTTTCGGGTGGTTGATGAGCGCTCGCGCGAGAGCAACGCGTTGGGCCATACCCCCGGAAAGATGGTGCGGATAAGCGTCGCCAAATGCTTCGAGAGCGACGAGACGCATGAATTCGTCCACCTCATTTCGTTTCTCGCGCAACACTCCACGCGCGACAAGACCGGCCTCGATGTTACGACGAACGGTGAGCCACGGAAATAGATTTGGGTCCTGAAAGACGAGACCGCGTTCCGCGCCTGGTTCGCTGATCGGTTCAGAGCCGATCAAAAGGTCCCCTGAATCGGCGAAATCCAAGCCGGCAATGAGACGAAGGAGAGTCGACTTGCCGCAGCCACTTGGACCAATGAGAGAAACCAATTCTCCCGCCGCTATGGATAGGGAAATATCACTTAGAGCCTGTCGACGCGTGAACGGGTCATCAGGAGCCGGAAAACTTTTGCTCACCTCGCGAACGCGGAGTGAGGACGCTTCTGTCTCAGCTAGTGCTACCATTTGATGATACCTTTTTGCCAAACCAGCATGCGGTCGCGGATCTTGAACAGAAGCGTCATTAAAGTTGAAAAAAAGCCAGCCATAATAATCAGCGCGGCGAAAACTTTCCCGTATTCGGCCCAGCCTTGCGCCCAACTGACATACCAACCGAGACCGGATTTAACTCCCACAGACTCCGCGACTACGAGAGTTAGAAAAGAGGCACCGAGCCCCATGAATAAGCCGATGAAAATGTTCGGAACCGCTGCTGGAATTGCGACGCGAAAGATAAGATACGCGCGTCCGGCACCGAGTGTTCGAGCCACGTCAAGGTAGGATGCGCGAGTATTGGAAATCCCGGACGCAGTCAACATTGTGACCGGGAACCACACCGCGAGCGCGATTAATCCCGCTGCGGACACGATTGTCGAAGGGGACACTACCATCGCCAGAGGTATCCATGCTGTTGCCGGAATCGGCCCTACAACTTTTAGGAGTGGCATTCCCCAATAGCGCACCGAAGTCGACCAGCCGATGCACACCCCGCTAACAAGTCCGACAATCACGCCAAGCGTGTAGCCACTCAAGAGTAAAGCAAGCGAGTGCCAGGTGCTATCGAGCAAAAGCGCGCGATCGCTAATCAAACTGCGTAAAACCGCCGCGGGTCCGGGAAAGTACGGCAGCGGAAGCAAGTGGAAGCCCAACGTGATCACGTCCCAAACACCGAGGAACAGAATTGCAGCCGTAAAAATCGGCCACATGTGCCGCATCCATCGGCGCAATGCCGGCCAGAAACTTTGCGCGATCGCGAGAACAATTGAGACGCCGAGAATTTCCCAGAACAGAAGCATGTAAGAATGTGTCTCGAGCGGCGGCGCATTTTTGGAAAACAGCAAATGAATTCCGAAGGTAATTAAAGTGGCGACCGGAACAGCCAGCTGCATCGGCCAAGGCAGTGCCGATCCGCTCTTAAGCCGGTCCGCGCTGTTATTTTGCGGCCGTGTTCGCCCAAAATCTAATGGAGCTGCCGTTGCCGGTTCGCTTATTTCTGGGCGGCTACTGTATTTTTCTGAAGGCACGAGGCGTCAGGGTCGGCGAGATTCGGCGCATCCTGGTCCGGTTGATCGAACATTTTTCTTCGGCAACACGAATCTCCACTTTCTTTCTGGATCAGCTCCGCGATTAACCGAATATCATTCTCGGGTGAGACTTGGCCTCCGGCAACTTTTTCTACCTCCAGGCTCTTAATCCACTCGTCGGTCACGCCGGGAAGATGCATGAAGGCGCGTTTGGCCAGCGCCTCGGTATCGGTCTCTGGAGAAAGCATCTTCGCGACTTTCATCTCCCGGCCAGCGGTGTGAACCGACTCTTCCGCGAGTTGG
>QHNK01000078.1 GCA_003218415.1 Verrucomicrobiota bacterium
CGGCGTAATGGAGCCGGGCTTCGCGATGACCTGGCCGCGCTCTACCTCCTCCTTCTTCAAGCCTCGCAACAGGACCCCGACGTTATCGCCCGCGCGTGCTTCATCGAGAAGTTTACGGAACATCTCGATGTCGGTCGCCACGGTCTTGGCGGTCGGACGAATTCCGACTAGCTCGACTTCCCCCATTTTCTTGAGGACGCCGCGCTCGACACGACCCGTGGCCACGGTGCCGCGGCCTTCAATGTTGAATACGTCTTCGATCGGCATCAGGAACGGCTGATCGACCGGCCGGTCGGGCACAGGGACGTAATCGTCAACCGCCTCCACGAGCGCGAGCACCTGCTTTTCGGCGTCCGCATCGCCATTAAGCGCCTTGAGCGCGCTGCCTCTGACGATCGGGATCTTGTCGCCGGGAAATTCATATTGCGTCAATAGATCGCGCACTTCCATCTCTACGAGATCGAGGAGCTCGGGGTCATCGACCATGTCCACCTTGTTCAGGAACACAACGATGGAGGGCACGCCTACTTGGCGGGCTAGTAGAATGTGTTCACGCGTCTGCGGCATCGGCCCGTCTGCAGCGGAGACAACCAGGATGGCGCCGTCCATTTGCGCCGCGCCGGTGATCATGTTCTTGACGTAATCAGCGTGGCCAGGGCAATCGACGTGGGCGTAGTGCCGTTTCTCACTCGAATATTCGACGTGCGCCGTGTTGATGGTGATTCCGCGCTCTTTCTCCTCCGGCGCGTTATCGATTGATTCGTATGCCCGCACTTCGGCCATGCCCTTTTTGTTCAGCACCATTGTGATTGCCGCTGTCAGGGTCGTTTTGCCGTGGTCCACGTGACCGATTGTGCCGACGTTCACGTGCGGCTTGTCGCGTTTAAAAGCTTCCTTAGCCATTTCAATTCTCCTGTTTAACTAAACTTCGTCTTTTCTTTTAATTATTCCACTGCCGGTCACGAGTTCCTTCTGGAGCCCATGACCGGGATTGAACCGGTGACCTCGTCCTTACCAAGGACGTGCTCTACCAACTGAGCTACATGGGCCTGCTTTTCGCCAGCCCAGCGCCTCCGCTGCAAGCCGAGCGGCAAACCGGTTTCGCTCTCTACCAGAGACTCAAAAGTCCCAAAGCCGCGTCAAATTTGCAATTTGAACGACCATGGGACCGCCTCGTTCCAGCAAAAAGCGTCCGCAAGCTAACCGCGGCCACCGTCGTGTCAAAAAAATTCTGGCGTCGGTAGGGACGGCGCGGTGCGCCGTCCAGACATCGCAGCGCGATGTCCCTACCTTCAGCGGATTATGTGACTTGTCTCTTCTGCTTTGCCCCGCGTGATCAGGCGCACGATTACAACAATCAGAATCAGCACGACGATGCCGATCACGATATAAAGCGGATTGATCTGAGTAATCAGGCTGGGTTTTTCTGGAGTTGCCGTGGGCGCCGTCGTTGTTGCCGTACGAGGCGTCGCATTTTTTGCGGCAAGCTGTCCCTGGGTCCACTGCAGGCGCGAAAAAGTATCATTGTCTTGCGGGTTAAGTTTTAACGCCGCTTCATAATCAGGGATAGCCTTTTCGTACTGTCCCATCAAACTGTAGGTGTACCCGCGCTTCGTGAGGGCCTCGGTATCGTTCGGGTTTTTCTCCAGAAGAAATGTGTAATCGGCAATGGCCGCATCAAAGTTCTTCAATCCCCGATACGCCAGTGCGCGCCGATCATAGGTCTGCAGGTCGTCCGGCTTTTTTTGGATCACATTGGTGAAATCGGCTATCGCCTTGTCCCATTGACTGAGTCCGAGCTCGGCGAAGCCGCGGAGCTTGATTGCAGCGATTTCATCGGGTTTGATTTCGAGTGCTTTCTCGGTGTCAGCCAGCGCTTGCTGATAATTCTTTTGCTGCAGGAGAACCTGCGCTCTGCCGACGAAAGCCCGCATGTCTTTAGGCGACAGCTCGATGGCCTTTGAAAAATCGTCACCCGCCTCTGGGAATCGCTGGAGCGCGAAATTGGCAAAACCACGACCCTCATAAAATGCAGGCTGCTTATCGTTTGCCAGAATCGCTCTTGTAAACTCCATCACCGCTTGGTCGTACTGCTGACTATCGAGCAATTGGACGCCCTTTGTGTACTCACTCGTCCCAGCTCCCGCTTTTTCTTTGGGTGCCGCTTTCTCTTTGGCTGAAGCAAAACTGGCCGTGCCGAAAAGGCAGGCTGCGATCAGGTATATTGTGATTCGACTCGTAATCATCATAATTGTGTTCTCCTTCCAGCCCACTTTTTGAGGGATTTCTCGCTTATAGGCCAGCAAATTAACGCGCCAAAAAAAGAATAGCGATGAACCAACTAGATTCCACCCCGGAGATTATCGGTATGCGCAGCCGCACGAGCACCTCGGAAGGTTATGCCGCAGTCTTGGCAACCATTTTGATCTGGTCCACGCCATCGCTTTTTCAATACTACCTGAACCGTTACTACGATCCGTGGGCCCAGAATTTTTATCGTTATCTGGTGGCCTGCGTTTCCATCGCGCCGCTCCTGATTTATGGGATGTGGTACCGGCCCATCGACTGGCGCGCCGTATCAATCTGCATCGTGCCCTGTCTGCCGAACGTTGTCCATCAGGTCACGCAGGTGATCGCTCTTTTCTACATGGGCCCGGGCGTTTACACGATCTTCACGCGTGCCTCGGTGATTTTCACTGCGTTGCTTGCGCTCGCATTTTTTCCTGAGGAACGCCACGTCATCAGGCAATGGCAATTTCAATTGGGCACCGGCCTGGGATTGATTGGCGCATTCGGGGTCGTTTGGTTTCAACCGGGCTGGAAATCAGGACACATCGCCCTCCCGGGATTATTCGTTGCATTTACCGCCACATTTTGCTGGGCGCTTTACGGCATCCTTGTGAAACGGCCTTCGCGGGAACTCGGGTCGATCCGCAGCTTCGGAGTGATCAGCCTGATCACGTCCGCGCTGTTGTTTCCGCTCACAATTGCATTTGGAAAAATTGGCACCCCGCTTCATACAGGATCGCAAGTTAATTTGATCCTGATCGTCTCCGCCGTGACCTGCATCACACTCGCGCATGTCCTTTACTATGTGGCCATCCGAGAGATCGGCGTGGCCCTCGCACAATCGCTGCAACTTCTCTGCCCTGCCGGCGCAATGGCTCTTTCAGCGTGGATTTACGGCGAACGTCTCACTCACGCCCAGATCTGGAGTGCGGCCATCCTTCTCCTCGGCGCGTTCCTGGCCATGCGCACCAAGCCCATCGCCACCACTGAGGCGGCAGAGAATATCTAGCGCGTTCTCCGTGTTGGCAGTGCAAGCGCTCTGCTTGTTGACCCGCGCCGTTTAGCTTTTCTTCAATGCCTGCGCTTTGCGCACTAGCTCAATAAATCCCGCACGGTAGCCATTCGCGTCGCTGCCCTTTCCTTCGTGCGCCCACTCCAGCACCGCTGCAAACGTTCCGTTTCCCTTATATTCGGAGTCGCGCAAAATCATTCCAAACTCAGCGACGGCGGCGGCGAACTTCAAATCCGGATGTGCTTGTGCGAAATCGACCCCATCATTAGTGACACTGCGCTCGATGCTTTGTACCTCCCCGTTGCCATCTGGCTTTTTAAACTGCAGCTTTGCGCTAAGCAGCGTTTGCGCTTCCTGCCGTGTAACGATCTGTTGCGCGACCGGCACAAGTTCATACAAAGCCGTAACTGTGTAGCCAGCAGCGATCCCATGGTCGCGCGCACCTTCCCTATTTGAATTCTCTCCTTGCAGCGATCGTCTGTCGTAACCGATCAATCGATACGATCCGACGCGCACTGGATTGAACTCAACATCAATCTTTGCGTCTTTGGCGATGACATTCGCGCCATGAACATCGCTCGATGCCTTGCGCCCCTTCAATCCAATCCGCACGAGCCGGTGCGACTGTTCCCATGGGCAACTCACAACATCCACATTGACCGAAAATGGCTCTTCCGCCAGGGGCCCTGGATAATCGTAATTGAAATAGTTTATCATCTGCTCGATGCGCACAGTGTTCTTGGGCGGAAGGATGCCGGCATTGATCGACTGCAAGACTTCCGAATAGGAAGCCGAGGTCACGACGATTGGAAAGCTCGAACGAGGGTTGCTCGAGACGGAGACGAACGGGTGTTCACCGACATAATTGTACGGAGCGGCGCCGAAATCGCGGCTCGGATTTGGGGCGAACTGCGTGGCTTCCTCGCCTTCAACAGCGGAAAATCGACCGGATTCCGCTCGTTCGCGCGGAGAGGAGTCGGCTAAATGCAGCGCGCTACCAGACCGATTTGTCGCCAACGCGAGAGCCCCGATGAGTGCTAAGAGTGTCAGACCGGCCGCAATCGCCAGTGGCCCAGCTTTTGACCAAAAGGAATCATCGGTAACAGCTATGAACCTTCTCGGTGCGATCCATTCTTCCTTCAGTTCCAATTTGTATTGCAATCTCAAGGCTTGCGCCACTTGCTGTGTCTCGAGCACAACACGCTGCGCTTCCGGCGAATCAGCAATCGCACGGGCGATTGCCGATCTTTCCGGTTCCTCTAATTCGCCTAGGGCATATGCGGTCAGTTTCGGATCATCCAAGTTCATTTTCATTCGGTGGTTCTCGGTTTAAATGGAATAAAATCTCGCGCGATCTCTCCGTACCGCTGCCGTAGTGTCTTTAATGCAGTGTGAAGCAAAACCCCGACATTGTTGGCGGTTGTCTTCATGATCTTGGCAATCTGCTGATAACTAAGATCGTTTTGGAATTTAAGTTGAATTACTTCCTGCTGTCGCGCTGGCAGTGTGGCGACGATGCGCAACAAAAATCCCGCTGCCTCCTTTTGTTCGAGTCGGTCAAAAGGCATCGGTTGTTCCGCTTCGCGCAATTCCATCGCTTCTTCACCGAGATACATCATTCGCCTTTCTTTGCGGCAAACGTTAAGCGCTGCATTGCGGCAAACGGTGAATAGCCATGTTGTTGGTTCATCATCTCGGTTTATCGCGCCGTTGCGTTGGAATTTTACGAATGTTTCCTGAACCACATCCCTTGCCCTTTCCCTGTCCCCGGTTATGCGCACGGCATATTGCAGAAGCGGAATTTCAAAACGTTGGAGAATCTCTTCAAACTTTTGTCCTGTCTCTACTTTCTCGCTTCGCATCGATTTTGGCCCATGAGAGGATATCACAGCCGTGAAACTCAACGCTAATAAGATGCACCGGTAAGGGTGTATGTAATCGGCACCTGAACCCGCTCCACAGTCCCCGGCTTGAAATGCCATCTTCGGAACGCATCGAGGGTTGCATTATCAAGAATGACGCTTCCACAACTCTGCGCCATACGAACATCGACCACGTTGCCGTCGGCCGAAGCGACCGTCAGCAGCGCCAGACCAGACCCGGTTATTCGCTGACGTCGCGCCTCGTACGGATATACCGGGCGCGGCGCATACCTGACCAACGCTCTCACGCCTCCGAGCGGAGTCGCTGTGCCTCTCACAAAAGACGCAACCCGCGTTTTCTTGCGAGGGCGAACCGGTAGCGGCGTTCGATTCTCCTCCGGGAATGCCTCCAGGTCGGGAGGAATCCGTTCGGGAGGTGGAGGCATCGAGACATCCTCCGGTGGTGTCTCTTCCGGGTCTTTATTCACTACCTCTATGTCAACTCCAGCCGGTTTGAAATCTTGCGCGGCACTCTTGTCGGATTTGCCCTGTGCGACGACGATTGCCGCAATGTGAATCCCAGTTGCGCAGGCAAATGCAGCCCACACTGGCCACCGCCGACTTGGTCTGTAGAGCGCAGTGTTCATTGCATTGTCTTCTCATTAGAAGAACACCGCACGCTCTAAAAACTTAGCACCGTGGACTAGCGCTCCAGACCGTTACCAAGCTTCGAGTGGAGTCTTCGTTGTTGAAGCAGCAACGCATTGCGTCCGACACTCGATGCTGGATTCTGAATGCTCGATACTGGATAATCAGCCGCGCGCAACGTCCAGTAGCTACTATCGAGTGCCAGAACCGTGAACATCAAAACTTATCTCGTCTCTCGCCAGAAGTTGATCGAACGCGCGCTCGATCGCTACTTGCCGAAAGCGGATGCGAAACCCGCGACCCTCCACAGAGCGATGCGCTACAGTCTTTTTGCAGGCGGCAAACGGTTGCGACCGATTCTTTGTCTCGCGGCAGCCGAAGCTTGCGGTGGAAAGATCCCCAACGCGCTTCCTCTCGCTTGTGCCCTGGAATGCATCCACACCTATTCGCTGGTGCACGACGATCTACCGAGCATGGACGACGACGATTTTCGCCGCGGCCGTCCTACTTGCCACAAAGTCTTCGGCGACGGCATTGCGATCCTGGCCGGCGACGCGCTACTGACAATCGCGTTTGAAATTGTCTCCAACGCAAAGCCGACATCGCGCTACGACACATCGATCTTGTTGCGCGAGATTGCGGTTGCGGCGGGCAGCCAAAAACTAATCGCCGGCCAGGTGGCCGATCTCGAAGCCGAAGGCAAGAACGTTAAACGCGATCAATTGCAATTTATTCACGAGAACAAGACCGCAGCCATTTTGAAAAGCTCGGTACGGCTCGGTGCGATGAGCGCGAACGCAGACGCCAGAAAACTTTCTGCTGTCACACGCTTCGGGCAGCGGCTTGGTCTCGCATTCCAAATCATCGACGACATTCTCGATGTAACGCAGACCTCTGAGATATTGGGAAAGAGCGCCGGCAAAGATATCGCCGCAAAGAAAGCAACCTATCCCGCAGTGATCGGTCTGGAGAAATCCCGCGCCGAAGCCAGACGGCTCACGCGTCAGGCGCACAAAGCGCTATCGGTGTTCCGCAGCAGCGATGCTGAACCGTTGCACGCACTGGCAAATTATCTTCTGGAGCGCGAGTACTGACTGTAGCCGTCGCCCTGTGGGCGACGCGGCGCGTGAGTGGCGATCACAATTCTGCAGACGTTTCGCACAGGGAAACGGCTACAGAACCAGCGCGAGATTCGGGTCGATCTCTTCGGTTACTTTGGATTCAAATCCGGCTTTTAGTCGGAGCAATGCTGCAAATGCGATCATGGGCGCATTGTCCGTGCACAACCACGGCTCGGCACTCTTGAATTCAAATCCTTTGCGGTTGCACGCTTCCCGCAATTGCCGGCGCAGTTCCTGATTGCAACTGACGCCGCCGCTGACCGTAATCAGGTCGACACGGTTTTTCTGCGCTGCCGCGATCGCCTTTGTCACCAGGACGTCGATAACTGCTTGTTGAAATGACGCGCAGAGATCACTTAGCAGCTTGTCATCCTGAGCCCCGAATGTTTTCGGGGCGAAGGATCTCTCATAGGCTGATTGATCACGCTTCGGCCCTCGGTGATCCAAGCTTCGAGTGCGAGATCCCTCACTTTCGTTCGGGATGACCCCAATTTTGGGCAGCAAGTATCGCACTGCTGTTTTCAACCCGCTGAAACTGAAATTCTCCGAGCCGAGCATGCTACGCGGAAGATCAAAGCGATTCGGATCACCGCCCCGCGCGCGCTTTTCAATTTCCGGACCGCCTGGGTAGCCGAGCCCGAGCATCTTCGCGACTTTGTCGAACGCTTCGCCCGCAGCATCATCCACCGTGCGCCCAATTAGTTGATAATCCGCCAGGCCACGAACGAAGACCGACATCGTGTGGCCACCGCTTACGATCAGTGAAACATTCGGCGTGATTTCCTCGTCGCCATCCGCGTCACCGAAAAAGGGAGACAGCAAATGGCCTTCGAGATGATTGATTGCGAGGTAAGGTTTGCCAAACCCGATTGCCAGTCCTTTGGCGATGGACGCGCCGATCATGAGCGAACTCGCCAGACCGGGTCCGCTGGTTGCTGCAAATGCATCGACTTGTGACACAGCGATCCGAGCCGCGCTTGTAGTGCGATCGAGCAACTGAGGTGCATAGATCAGATGGTTGCGCGATGCGACCTCCGGCACGATCCCGCCGAATTTTTCGTGCGCGGCAACTTGCGACGCGACTTCACTGGCAAGCAATTCGTGCCTGGAGTGATCGTCGCGTACGCGCAAGACCGCCACGGCGGTCTCATCGCAGGAGGTTTCAAGGGCCAACACTATTTTCACGACGAACACAATACCCGGTCATCCTGAGCGGAGCGAAGGATCTCACAAAGGCCGATGAATCACACCGCATACATTGCGTGATCCTCTCTGCTTGTGGGAGGTCCCTCGCCGTCTGCGCGGCTCGGGATGACCCCGCCGCCTATTTCTTTACCGCTTCCGCTTTAGGCGCGCTCTGCTGCGCATAAGTCATGACGCCCTTGAGCGCGTCGATCGCGCGCAACATCTGGGCATCTTTCGTCTTGATAATCTTGGTCTCGTCCTCGGGTTTCATGTTTCCCGCATTGCGCAATGCAAAGAGAGCGCGCTCCTGATCGGCGGTCATGGCAACACGAATATTCGGAGTCACGCCATTGCCCTGAATAACCTGTTTGCTTGGCGTATAATATTTTGCAGTGGTAAAACGCACCGCCGAACCGTCCGGCAATTGCATGACATTCTGCACGGAACCTTTTCCAAAGGTGGTTTCGCCCACAAGCACGGCCCGGCGCAAATCCTTGAGCGCTCCAGCAACGATCTCCGCCCCGCTTGCGCTTCCTTCGTTGATCAGCAACACCATCGGGAAGTTCGGACGCTCTTTTTTCGCGCCGGAAGTCGAGTAATCATGCTGCTGGGAAACGACCCGTCCCTGGGTTGAGACCACCTTTGTGTTGGGCGGCAAGAATTGTGCGCACACGTCCACGGCGCTATTCAACAGTCCGCCTGGATTGTTCCGAAGATCGAGAATGAGCGCTTGCATGCCTTGCTTCTGCAAGTCGTCGAGCGACCTCGAAAGTTCCTCGGCTGTAGGTTCGTTAAACTGGATCAGCCGGATATAACCGATCTTGAACGGACCGGTAAGCTCCGCATCGAGCAGCCTCGCTCCTTTGACACTTTGAATTTTGATCTCTGCCCGTTGCAGCGTGTATTCCTTGATTTCGTTGGTTGCAGGCCGCAGTAAAGTAAGGGTCACTTTTGCGCCAGCAGGCCCACGCAAAACATTGATCGCGTCCTGAAGATCCATTCTCTCTGTGGAAATGCCGTTGATGCGCAAGATTTGGTCGCCGGAGAGAACGCCCGCCTTGGCGGCAGGTGTGTCCTCCATCGCTGTGATGACCGTAGGCAGGCCGTTTTTCATGGACACCTCGATCCCGAGGCCGTTGAAGCGGCTGCGCGTGTCATCTTGCATGTCTCGAAAATCACTCGGGTCCATGAACTGACTATGTGGGTCCAGCGAAGAAAGCATGCCCTTCATTGCCGCAGTGACGAGATCGTGATAGCTCGTCTTGTTCTCATCCACGTAATCTTGCCGGAGCAATTCCAGAGTCTTTGCGAAAATGGAAATCTGCGCGTAGCCGTTATCTTCTTCGCTCTTTCCGGGCTGCGCTTCTTGCGCGAACACGCCCGGAAAAGCGCCAAGCACAAGACAAGCCAGCAACGGGATGATCACCAAGCGCCTCATATTTCAACCTAAAATTCGGAACAACCTAACCATCGCGCATGCGGAAATTTTGGCAACGCCCAACACAAAGCGTTGTCTTAAATGAGACCCGCAAAGATGAGTAACCGATTCTCTGGAGACTCCGGGAAGCGCAGGCTGCCAGCCTGCAGTTCGCGGCAGCTTGCCGCGAACCTT
>QHNK01000079.1 GCA_003218415.1 Verrucomicrobiota bacterium
CTCCAAATGGCAGGCGACATGTCCGCCATTCGGACGGACTCGTCCCGCGGCGAGCCTGGCACAACAGCTGTTACTTCAGCGGAATCGGCGCGCCGACGACCGCTATGATCTGGGCGAAAATCCTGCCGGGTTCACCCGCCTTCGCCTAAACCGAGCTACGGCAATCGCCTTACCCATAAATCGCCTTGATGAGCCGCAACGATTTCTCGGTAGGCAAAAGCGATTGCTCCATTTGGTTCATGACGTACGCAAATGCGATTTTGTTCTCTGGATCGGCAAATGCGTGGCTGCCCCCGGCGCCGGGATGTCCGAAGGAAGTTCCTGATGGGCCGAATATTCTTCGCGCTGCGTTTCGTGAATCTTTCATAAATCCGGCTGAAAATGCTGTCGGTATTTGAAAAACGAGGTCCACGCCGTCTGCGAGCGTCGTGGTCATCCATGCGATTGCCTTTTCTGAAAAGAAAGTTCGGCCATCAAACGTTCCGCCGTTGGCGAGCATGGAATAAAATTTCGCCAGCGTCGAGGCGCTCCCGATCCCGCCGAAGGAGACAATCGGGTGCGCGCGAATTGCAGCGTCATTCATCTTACTGATCACGTGCAGGCCGTACGGTGACGTAAACGCTTTGCGGGCCAAAGTGCCGGGCGTAACAAGATCAGCATAAAAGTCCGAGCCGGACTGGCGGTTTTTCGGCTCGGGTGGCTTTCCGTTTTTTGCGGCGTACATCGTTGCCACGCGCGAATTCTCCGTTTTCGGAAGGCCGATCCAGAAATCGAGATTGAGCGGTCGTGCAAAATTTTCCTGCCAATAATCTGACAGCGTCTTGCCGGCGATTCGGCGCACGAGTTCATCGAGAAGAAATCCAAACGTGCGCGCGTGATAACCGTGAGCGGTGCCTGGTGGCCACAGCGGCTTTTGCGCTTCCAGCGCGCGAATCACTGCGTCGTAGTCGAGCACATCGACTCGCCGATCCAAAGCGCAAAGCCCCGCTTGATGCGAGAGCAACTGTGCAACTGTGATTTTTTCTTTGCCTGCCTGGGCAAACTCGGGCCAGAACTCGGCGACGCGTCGGCTAATGTCGATATTGTGTTCCTGCAACGCATGCAAGACACACGCGCTACCGATTCCCTTGGTCGCCGACCAGACTAGGACAAGCGTGTCAGCGCTCCACGGTTTCTCACGATAAACATCGCGAAAACCACCGCAAAGATCGAGAATCGGCTTGCCGTTTTGCCAGACGGATACGGCAGCTCCTAACTCGCCAAACTTTTCGAAATTCTGCAGGAACAGCGGCTTCAACCGCTGGAGAAGTCGGCCGCTTTCCAGTTGCATTCGAATCTGTAGTGGCAGGCGTGCCGCCTGCAACCTGTAACGCAACCGACACGGCTGCCGCCACAGAGCTACAGCAAGAGCTTTTCGAGTTCTACGACTCGCTGGTCGAACAAACGTAACGTGCTCTCGATGGGCACAGGCGTGGCCATGTCCACGCCTGCCGCTTTCAATGTTTCCAGCGGGAACTTCGATCCGCCCGAGCGCAGAAAATTCAGATACGCCTCCACGCTTCCTGATTCGCCGGAAAGCACACGCTGCGAAAGCGCCACCGCGGCGGAGATCCCGGTCGCATATTTATAGACATAAAACGCGTGATAGAAATGCGGAATACGCAGGCATTCCAGATCCAGCTCCGGATCGAGCACGAAATCTTCGGCGAAATAATTTTTGAGAAGCTTGTGATATTCCGATCTAAAGACATCGAGCGTTAGCGCGTCGCCGCTTTCCTCGATGGCATGAATAATCTTTTCAAATTCAGCGAACATCGTTTGCCGGAACAGTGTGCCGCGCAGTTCGTCGATTTGCCGGTTAATGATGTACGCCCGCATCTTCGGATCGCTCGTTGTTTGCAGCAGATGATGCGTCAGCAGTTCCTCGTTGAACGTCGACGCCACTTCGGCCAGAAAAATCGGATACTCGTAATCCTGAAACAGCTGCGCATTTTGCGCGAACCAACTGTGCATGGAGTGACCGGCCTCATGCGCGAGCGTGTAAACATCGGCGAAAACGTCCTCCTTGTAATTCATCAGGATGTAGGGTGGCGCCCCGTAACTGCCGGATGAAAACGCGCCGCTGCGTTTGCCTTTCGTTTCGTAACGATCACACCAACGCCTGGAGCGCAAACCTTTCGCCAGTACGTCGACATATTCTTTTCCGAGGGGAGCCAGCGCGCTCAAGACTGTTTCGACCGCTTCATCAAAGGTGAACCGAGTCTCAATCTCCGGGATCAGCGGCACATACGTGTCGTAATGATGCAGCTCGTCCAAACCAAGGGCGCGACGGCGCAGATCAAAATAGCGAAACAGCGGCTCCAAGTTGGCGCGGACCGACTGGATCAATCCGTCATAAACTGCGACCGGTACATCGTCGGGAAAGAGCGCAGCCTGGAGCGCAGATGGATAATGTCTTGCGCGTGCGTGGAAAACATCGGCCTTCACCGAATACGCAAGTGCCGCGGCGAGCGTGTACTGATGGTCACGAAACTCCGCGTAGAACTGATGGAAGGAGCGTTTGCGCAATTCGTGATCGCGCTTCACCAAGAATGAGCTGAATGAGCTTTGAGTCAGCGGTCTCTCGCGTCCGGTCTCGTCGATCAGAACGCCAAACTTCATGTCCACATCGGTCAATTGCGAAAAAGCGTCGTCGTAACCGCTGAGGGCGACGCTGCCCAGCGCGAGAAGACGTTCCTCGGGCACGGAAAGCACATGCCGTTTCATCCGCCGAATTTTGTGCAACTTGATCCGCCATTCCTTTAGCGCTGGATCAGCGATGAACTCCGCGAACTTCTTGTCGTCGATCGCCAGGATTTCTGGAACAACAAATGCCGCGGCTTCGCCGATTTTTGTAAGTAGATTCTGAACCTGGCCGATCCGCGTCAGGTACTCGTTATTCGTGCTGTCCTCCGCCAGTTGCAGCGACGCGTAGTGATAGACGCGCTCCATTTTGAGCTCGAGCGCCTTCTCAAACTCAAGCACCTCGGCCAGCGTTTGCGCGGAGTCCCCCACCCTGCCCTTCCACTGCTCAAGGTTTGGATAGGTTCGCTGAAGCCAGGCGAAATCCTCCTGCCATTTGCTAACGTCGGCAAAAAGCTGCGTCAGGTCCCACTTCTCGGACTCGGGGATTTCAGGGCGCATTGGAACATGTTCACTGCTCATTTGAAATGCGGGTAATCGATAGGAACCAGACAGTGTTTTCGTCAAAGGTGTAGTAAAGCACGACTTGCGCGCCCTCAACCAAGGCCATTGGCATGGCCCAAACACGCGGGTCTTCGGTCTGCGATCCAATTAATGGATCGCGCGCGATGAGAAATTCCGCGGCCTCGACAAATTGATCTGCTGCGATTGCTTCGGCAATTAATCCGCGCAGTTCGTATTCGAACCGACGCTCACGAACAACTTGCCTGATGTATTCCGGCATCAGCGACCGCTACCGAGACACCGCGACTTTTTCGGACTTTCGTGCCAAGAGCTCGGCAGCGCGTCCGGCTAGCGATTTCCCGTAGGCTCGCTCCGCCGCTGTCAGTTTGCGGAAGGAGATGAATTTCATCCCTTTGGGGATGGTGCCGGGCTGGGTCGCTGCGATTACTGCGCGAGCGCGCCGCTCTCGCTCTCTCGCGCTCGTAGCCTTTCTCCGGCGTTTCATACAGAGCAAACTAGCACTTCTTGCGTTGAGTGGTCAACGCGATTGAAGGAAGCCGCGTTGGATGGATTACGAGGTCTCCCCGCGGCTTCGGCGTGACCGGCAGAGTGCCGCTACAGCAGAATGGCGCGCGATCAATTTGAGCGCGCGTTCGGTCAGTTTGCGACCTGGCGGAATTTTGTGCCATGGCGATGCTCCGGACGGATGCGGCAAGGGAATTACCTCAAAGTGATGCCCGGCGCGTGCGACCCGGAATTTTCGGCCAATCACTTCCTCCAATTTTTCGCAGTCGATGAATTGCTTAATCGCCAGCCGGCCGACGGGAATGATGAGACGTGGCTGCAAGATTTGAATCTCATCACCCATCCACGACGAACAGTTGCGAATCTCATCCGGGACAGGAACGCGATCCGTGCCGGTGGAATTTTTTCCGGGAAAACACCGACAGACCGCTGCGAAATAAATCTTCGATCGAACTGTGGACTCATTCATCCCGCAGAATTCTTCGAACCACCGGAAAAGAGTTTTACCTGCGGTATGCGCGAACATCCTTTGTAGAGCTGGTTCTCTTGGGCCGGGCGCCTGACCAATGATCATTACGTTGCTCACGACTGCGCCGCCCGACACAGGCGTCGATTGCATACGGGGGCAGCGCCGACAGCGCAGTAACGCCGTTACGTGTCGATCGAGCTGAGTTTGGATAGCTGTTGTAGCCACGGCCCTGTGGGCCGTTCGCACACGGCCGGACAACACGCAAGATCAGACGGGCCACAGGCCCGTGGCTACAGCGCTTCAGATATCAGGGTGATTGAAACGTAGTTAACGCCGGAAGATTGAGACGAGCGAGAGAAGCAGGCTCAACGCAATGCTGAGAACAATGCAGGTGACGATGGGAAAGTAAAATGCGGAATGCTCGCGCTCGATATGAATGTCGCCGGGCAATCGGCCCAGCCATTTCGGCGCAAAGCCGCTCCACATCACCAGTCCCAACAGCGTGGTGATCACACCGATGATCACGATCAGTTTTCCCAGCTCACGCATCCTTCAAAAAGTTGCGCGAATTGAGCGGAGGCACAAGCTTGAGAGCAAATGCCCGTACAGTTTCGAGATTATTACGAGACACTCGGTGTTTCGAAAACGGCCACCGACGACGAGATTCGCAGCGCCTTTCGCAAGCTGGCGCGCAAATATCATCCCGATGTAGCCAAGGACAAAAAGGCCGCGGAGGAAAAATTTAAAGAGATCAACGAAGCCTACGAGGTGCTGGGCGATCCGGAAAAACGCAAGAAATACGATCAACTCGGCGCGGATTGGAACCGGCCTGGCGGATTTCAACCGCCACCCGGCTGGCAATGGGAAGGGCAGCAACCCGGCGGCGGGTTTCATCAATGGGGCGGCGATGGCGGCGGGGTCCAATTCGAATTCGGCGGGACCGGGTTCAGCGATTTCTTCGAAGCGTTTTTCGGCGGCGGCCGGGGCCGCTCGGCTTTCGGCGGATTCGGCGGCCGCGCTGCGACAGCGGAGCGCGGCGCCGATGTCGAAGCGGATATCATGGTCACACTTGAAGAAGCGTTGCACGGATCCACCCGAACAGTTTCGCTACGGCGAGCAGGCTCAAACAAAGTGGAAAATTACCAGGTAAAGATTCCGCGCGGTGTTCACGAAGGGCAGCGTATCCGCTTGCGCGGCCAGGGCGAAGCCGGCGTGCGCGGGGGAAAAAGTGGTGATCTATTTCTTCGCGTGCGTCTGGCGCGGCATCCCGATTTTTCGGTCGAAGGCAGTGACTTGATCCATGAGGTGAAGATCGAGCCGTGGCGCGCCGTGTTGGGCAGCGAATTGGTCGTGCCAACTCTGGAAGGCAACGTGCGCTTAAAAATTCCGCCGGGCACTCAGGGTGGCCAGCGATTTCGCCTGCGCGAACGCGGTCTGCCGGGAGTCTCGGGGAAACGCGGCGATCTCTTTGTCGTTGTTCAGATCAACGTGCCGAAAAAACTCACTGAGCGCGAACGCCAGATCTGGAATGAACTGGCAAAACTGCATGGCGGGTAGGTTACCGAACCGCCTGCAGGCGATTGAGTCAATCGCCCCTACCTTTCCTAGACAAACAAGGGTCGATTGCGATTAACTCGTCTCATGAAGATTTCGCTCGGATCAGATCACGCCGGATTTCGCTACAAGGAAAAAGTAAAAGAATTGCTCGGCTCACTGGGGCACGAAGTGAAAGACTTCGGCGCGTTCAGTGAAGAACCGGTCGATTATCCGCTGTTCATCCGCCCAGCGGCCGAAGCAGTGGCGCGTGGCGAGTGCGAACGAGGCATTGTCTTCGGCGGCTCGGGCAACGGTGAAGCGATGGTCGCGAACAAGGTGCACGGCGTGCGATGCGCGCTTTGCTGGAATGAAGAAGCGGCCCGCCTCTCGCGCCAACACAATGATGCTAATGTGCTTTCCATCGGCCAGCGCCTCGTCCCTGAAGATCTGGCGCTAAGAATTGTGCGGATCTGGCTCGAGACCGGCTTCGAGGGCGGGCGGCACGAGAGACGAGTCGCGATGTTAAACGCAATGTAGGCAGAGGCGGTTCAGTCGAACCGGCGAGGCGATTGGGGTCAATCGCCCCTACCTGATCAATCGATCCAGACAGACAGCGGTAAGGAAAACCGCGCTCACAAATGCATTGCTCTGAAAAAACGCGCGATTGATTCCAGTGAGATCGAGTTTCTCGGTTTTGTGTTCGTAAAGCAGTGCCGCTGCAACGAAAGGCATCGACCAGTAATAGAGCGTGCCAAGTTTCGCCGTGAGACCGAAACCAATCAGGGCAACGAACGTCAGAAGATGCAATAGCTGCGCCAGACGAAGGCTCCGCGCGATCCCAAGTTTTACAACCAGCGACCGAATCCCTTCGCGTCGGTCAAAATCGTAATCCTGGGTAGCGTAAATCAGATCGAATCCCGCCACCCAGCAAATTACGCCTGCCGCCAGCACAATCGGCGGAAAATCGATCCGTCCAGTCTGTGCGATCCAAGCGCCCACCGGCGCGATGGCCAGGGCGAGTCCGAGAAAGAAGTGCGTTGCACTGGTAAACCGCTTCGTGACTGAGTAGAAGAAAACGAGCGCCAAAGCGACCGGCGCGAGAATAAAGGTTAACCGATTGATTGTGGCTGCGGCCAAAAGAAATCCGACAGTGCTCAGAACCAGTAAAGCCTGTGCGGCTGACTTTGAGATGAGCAAATGACGCGACGCAGTGCGCGGGTTTCGTTGATCGAGCGACCAATCGACCAACCGGTTGAAAAGCATGGCTGCCGTGCGGGCAAGCACCATGCAGATGAGCACCAACACCAGGATTCTCAAAGACGGCCACCCGTTCGCCGCCACCACCAGCGCACCAAAAGCAAATGGCAGGGCGAAAATCGTGTGCGAAAAACGAATCAATCGGAGAAATCGCGACACGGATCGACCACGTGTGATCGGCTCAGCTTGTCGATCTTTTCGCTTCACAAACGCGACGATTCACAGACGGAGACACTTTCTCATACCTTGATCGTGTCTATTCGTGTGCATTCGTGGTTAATCGGACGTCGGTCGCACAGCGCGCCGTCACCTTTCCGGATTTACCGGAAAATGTTTGTTCTTCAGATGCTCCGGGACACGCTTGGTTTGTTCCATTTCGATCTTTTCGGTTGCGGCGTTCAACGCGTCGTACGCTTCGCGATTTTTCGGTGTGCGGCACATGTAAGCGGTAGCGTGCGCAAGCGGAATGCGCGCCTCGGGCATACCGACAAATTCCACCGCTTGTTGCGTCGCGACTGCCAGCTGCAACGCTTCCGGATCGGCTAGGCCGATGTCTTCGCTGGCGAAAATCACGATGCGCCGAGCAATGAAACGGAAGTCTTCTCCGGCGTGGAGCATCTTCGCGAGCCAATACATGGCGCCTTTTTCATCCGAAGCGCGCATGCTTTTGATGAACGCACTGATCGTGTCGTAGTGCGCGTCACCAGCACGATCGTACACCACGGCTTTCTGCTGAATGCTTTCCTCTGCAACGGCGAGCGTGAAATGAATTACGCCGCGCGAATCCGGCGGGGTCGTGAGCACGCCAATCTCGAGCGCGTTTAAACATTTGCGCGCGTCCCCGTCGCTTAGCCCCGCGAGATGCCGGCGCGCGTTCTTGTCGAGCTTCGCGTTGTAATTTCCGAGGCCGCGCTCTTTATCGGCCAGCGCGTGATCGATTAATTCTTCCAGTTGCTCGGCCGTGAGCGGTTCGAGTCGAAAAACTTGCGAGCGCGAAACGAGCGCGCTGTTTACGTAAAAGAACGGGTTGTAAGTGGTCGCGCCGATGAGCCGGAGATTTCCGGTCTCAACATCAGGCAAAAGGATGTCTTGTTGCGCCTTGTTGAAATGATGGATCTCATCA
>QHNK01000080.1 GCA_003218415.1 Verrucomicrobiota bacterium
CAAATACCAGCTCAGCGGATTGGGCAGGGGCTGAGTTTCATAATGGTAAAAGAGGCAGGTCAGATTGCGCCAGCATGGGTCGGAGCGCAGTTTGATCATGCCCGCGCCGAACATGGTGCGAAAAAGCACCCACACGATTAGCCACATCACCACGACTGGCGGATGGGCGTCCGATGACCCGAGAAAAATCGCGAGAAAACCGGTCTCGGCGAGCATCGTTTCCCAGCCAAAGCCGTAGAAGGTTTGGCCGACGTTGACGAGCGAGAGATAAATCATCCAAAGCAGCGCCCACGCGATCATCGACACGATGAGTCCGAACGATTCCGACCAGCCGGTGACAGCGAAGAGCGACAACGCGATGCCGCACCAGATCGCCGCCGTGATGAAGCGATCCGAGCAATGAATGTAAAACAAGCTCGGCGCGCGCCGAAACGGGACGCGACGCAAAAAGCGCCGCACCGGTTGCAGCCCGCGCTCGCCTAGCAGCGGGATGAATTGACTAGTCGCGATCAGAAACGCGATCAGATATATGCATCCGAGCGCGCGCTGGAAGCAGAAACGGGTCAACCAAAATTCGGTCGCGAAATGCATTCCCGAACACCGAAACATTCTACCGCAGATCAGGGCACGTTTCCACGCGCGGCATGTGGGAAAGCTTACTTTTGCGCGGAGAGCTGCGAATTCGCATTCGCAATGGACTCGTAAAATCTTAGCGCCTCGATGTCACTGCCGAGTTCGCGCAGCGGGTAGAGACCTTTTGCAGAGCCAGCGCCCGGATCGCGCACCAGATAGTCAAACCCATCTTTTCCGGCGATCACGACAAAATGCGTCACGCCGCCCGGCAACCGCACCCGGATGATAACCGGATTTCCGTGGGAGATGTTCGAGTCGATAAGCTTATACGACGGCAAGTCTTCGTACACATGCCGGACGCGATCCGGCGCGAACCATGCCGCACGGTCCCAATAAATCCAGCCGTTCTCGGTGTATCCGCCCACTGAGGGTAAAAACCAGTTTAATTGCTGCGGATCGACGTCGATGCCATAAAACTTGAATACCATCGCGGTGGCAGCTACGGCGCAGCCTTCGCCGCCGAGGGTGCCGTTTTCTGCCACTCCGCCCAGCGGATCATCGCGCCATTTTTCTTCCGACTGACGGAACGACGGCACGGCCAGCTCGACGCGATGGAAAAAATAACGGCCGCCGCGCGGTGAGAGTTTTCGTTTCCAAGTCCAATCGATATGCACCGCGAGCGCGGCGACGAGCAGAACGACCGCGACAATGATAAAAGGCAAGCCGCGCTTCACACGGTGAACTTAAACGCGTCCCGATCATGCTTTCAACGTGCGAGGTCAAAACAAGTTGCGCCACCGCTCTGATAATGCTGATTTCACTTTTATGACCAGGGGCCATGAACTTCGTCTCGCGAAGCGCATGGCGCGTCTGGGTACCGAGACCGCCTTCGAAGTGTTGGTGAAGGCAAAAGCGCTCGAGGCAAAAGGCCGCGATATCATCCATCTAGAAATCGGCGAACCTGATTTCGATACTCCACCCAACATCATCGACGCGGGATGCGACGCCCTGCACAAGGGTTTCACCCATTACGGGCCGTCGGCCGGATTGATGGAGCTGCGCGAGGTCATTGCGCAACACGTGAGCGAGACGCGCCGGGTAAACGTTACCCCCGATGAAGTGGTCGTCGTCCCGGGCGGCAAGCCGATCATTTTTTTCAGCGTCCTCGCGTTCGCCGAAGCAGGCGACGAAATCATCTATCCAAATCCCGGATTCCCGATTTACGAGTCGATGATCAATTATGTCGGCGCGAAAGCGGTGCCGATCCGGTTGCGCGAGGAGCTCGATTTCCGGCTCGATGTCGATGAGCTCTCTGGTCTGATCAACGACCGCACGAAGTTAATCATCCTGAATTCGCCGCAAAACCCCACTGGCGGCGTACTGGAGAAGGAGGACATCGATCGCATCGCGCACGCCATCGGTGATCGCAACGTCATGGTATTAAGCGACGAGATCTACAGCCGCCTAATCTTTGAGGGCGAGGACCATTCCATCATGTCGGTGGACGGCATGAAGGAGCGCACGATCTTGCTCGATGGTTTCTCTAAGACGTACGCCATGACTGGTTGGCGAATGGGCTACGGTGTGATGCGCGCTGATCTGGCGGCGCACATCGCGCGGCTGATGACCAACTCCGCTTCCTGCACCGCAAGCTTCACGCAAATCGCCGGTATCGAGGCGCTGCGCGGCCCGCAGGATTTGGTTGACCAAATGCGCGTCGAATTCCAGAAACGGCGCGACGTGATGGTCGCCGGTCTGAACAAGATCAAAGGTTTCTCCTGCCGCTTGCCGAAGGGCGCGTTCTACGTTTTCCCCAACATCACGCAGACCGGTTGGCCATCGAAGAAACTGGCCGACGCGCTGCTCGACGACGTTGGCGTCGCCGCGCTGTCCGGCACCGCATTCGGCGATTTCGGCGAAGGCTATTTACGTTTCAGCGTGGCCAACTCGATCGAAAACATCGAGAAAGCGCTTGATCGCATCGAGACCTGGACGAAGAAAAATTTGTAGGCGATCAACGACGGGGCGCGTCTCCTCCTCGACCGAGGAGAGGGGGAGGGCGAGGAGCCGAATGCATTCGTGGCTGCGCGTTTACGGATCACCCTCACCTCGATCCTCTCCCGAACAAAGGAGAGGAAGATACGCGCGATCGCATTGGTGCTTGGGTGAGCAAAAATTTGTAGGCGACCCCGAAAGCTTTCGGGGTCGCCTATTTGGCAGGCGAAGCGCCTGCTCTACAATAGAAAAGTTCCTGCGTTCCTGGTTTCCTGATTAGATTCTTGATTTAGAAAGTGCAGAGCGGCATCGACGCGTTGATTACGACGCTGCGCTGTCAGTAAAATTGCGATGAATATCAGTGTCCTTCCATGGTCGATCCTAGCGATCTTATGTTTCATCAGCGCCGGTTGCGATAGGCGAGTCCTTGAGATGGATACGCCGTTTCGGATCGTTGCCACCGACGCGGGATTTGAAGCTCCGGAACACGTCCCTTCTGGAATGCGTCACATCGTTTTCGAAAATCATGGTTCTGAGATTCACGAGGGCATGCTGGTGAAGCTACCACAAGGAATGAGCCCGAACGATTACGTAGCGGCAGTAAAGCGCGGAACACTCTTTCCTAAAGGTGCCGTGGATTGCTCTGGCCCGGGACTAACTTCCCCCGGTGAAAAGACTGAGATGTGGGTAAGGCTGGAGCCGGGACAATACATTCTCATTTGTTGGAATGATGGTCACGCGAAGACAAGATCCGCCCACCCATTCATCGTCGATTACACAGTCGCAAACGATGCTGTGCCAAAACAGGAAGTGGTGCTAAAGCTGGTCGACTTTCGATTTGAGATCGAGGGCAATTTGCGCAGCGGCGTTCACATCATTCGTGTCGAAACACCCGGACCTACGATGCATGAAGTTGATTTGTTCCGTCTTCATGATGGCAAAACCGTGGCGGACTTGAATCGCTGGCGGAAAGAGGACCCCGGCGGTCCCGCGCCTGCGGATGCATTGGGAGGCGCGCTCGACAGCCACGATATCAAAAGAGTGGTCTGGTTACGAAAGAACTTCGCACCCGGGCGCTACGTGCTCCATTGCGAAATGCCCCTGACGCCCGACGCATCCGCCTCACATACAGACATCACCCATGCTGATCTAGGAATGGTGCGCGAGTTCGAGATCGAGAGGAATGAGGCGACTAGCGAAACGAAGGCGGTAGGCGGAGCGCCTCCCCTACAATAGGAACTTCCTGCTTTCGTGGCTTCCTGATTAAATCGTTCGAGTTATGTTCGAGAAAAAATTCCGCGTGTTCGCAACATCCCGCATCGGCGATGCTGCGGAGAACCGGCTGCGCGAGCGCGGGTACGATCTCGAGGTTTTTCAAGGCCCCGAGGCGCCGCCGAAGAAATTGATCGTCGAGAAAGTGAAGAGCGGCATCGATGGATTGATCACAACGCTCCGTGATCCGATCGATGCCGAGGTATTCGAAGCAGGGAAGGGGACCCTCAAGGTCGTTGCGCAAATCGCGGTCGGTTTCGACAACATCAACCGCGCCGACGCGAACAAATACAAAATCCCGTTCACGAACACAGCTGACGTGCTCACTGAAGCGACCGCCGAGTTCGCGTTTTTCATGATGGGCATGCTCGCTCGCAAAATGTGGCAGAGCGAGCGGCTGGTGCGCGAACAGAAATGGCCGTCGTGGCACCCATTCCTGCCGTTCCTCGGCGATGAAGTCACAGGCAAAACCATCGCCATCATCGGCACCGGGCGCATCGGCTTGACGATGATCAAGAAATGCTCCGGGTTCGACATGAACATCCTTTGCTACGACCCGGCGTATCAAAACGACAAGTTCATCGCCGCCATCCAGGAATTGATGGACCTGCGCTACGCGCGCGGCATTCAGAACGAGAAGACCTGGATCAAATACGTGGAGTTCGAAGAAGCGTTACGCAGCGCTGATTACGTCACGATCCACGTGCCGCTGTTGCGCGAAGGCGAAACTGACAAGCCGACGTATCACCTCATCAACGAAAAGACGCTGAGGCTGATGAAACGGACCGCGTATTTGATCAACAGTTCACGCGGCCCGGTCGTGGACGAAAAAGCGCTCGCGAAAGCGCTGAAGGAAAAAGTCATTGCCGGTGCCGCGCTCGACGTCTTTGAAAAGGAGCCGCTCCCGCCCGATTCGCCACTGCTCGATCCCGAGATTGCGGATCGCTGCCGCGTGTTCCATCACTTCGCCAGCGGCGCGCGGATCACGCGGCTCGATGTCGATCCTGATAAAGGCATGGCCGGGCGCTGCATCCAGGGCCTAGTCGATGTCCTTGAAGGCAACTACGGCGGCGACCCTACGGTCAGACGCGTGCGGGAGATTTCGATTCGAATCTACGTTGGCGAAACATCGGACCGCATCGCGGCGGACGCACTCGCGCGATCGTAGGCGTTCCTTCGCAGCCGAATGTCTTTTACATGGCGCCGGTGAACGGCGGCGTTTTTAAGTCCAACGACTACGGCCGGACGTGGCAGGCGATTTTTGACGATCAACCCACGGCGTCGGTCGGCGCGATTGCGGTTGCGCCTGCAAACGCGAACGTGGTTTATGTCGGGAGCGGTGAAGGATTGCATCGGCCGGATCTTTCGGTCGGCGATGGAATCTACAAATCGATCGATGCAGGCAAGACGTGGACGCATCTGGGATTGCGCGACGGTCAGCAGATCGCGCAGTTGGCTGTCGATCCAAAAAATGCCGACCGATTTTTCGTGGCCGTGGCCGGGCATCCGTACGGGCCTAACGAGGAGCGTGGTGTGTTCCGATCGCTCGACGGCGGCAAAACATTCGAAAGGGTGCTTTACCGCGATGAAAACGTTGGCGCCAGTGACGTCCAAATCGACCCGCGCGATCCGGCGATTGTTTACGCCGCGCTGTGGGAATCGCGCGAGGGTCCGTGGGAAAACGGCATCTTCAATGGAGACAACGGCGGTATTTTCAAATCCGTCGATGGCGGTAAGACATGGCGGCAGTTAACAAAGGGACTGCCAAACAACATCGTGCAGGCGAACCTCGCAATTGCGCCAAGCTCACCGAAAACTCTCTTCGCCGCTGTCCGGGCAAAAACGATCGCGAAGCTTTATCGCTCCGAGGATGGGGGCGAAACGTGGACGGGGACAACCGATGATCCGCGCCCGGGCCTCGGCATCGGCGGTGGCGATCTGCCCGTGGTGCGGTTCGATCCGAAAAATCCGCAGATCGTTTACTCGGCGAGCGTGGTCTGTTGGAAATCGACCGATGGCGGCAAAACGTGGGATGGCTGGCGCGGCGCGCCCGGCGGAGACGATTATCAAAACATTTGGATCAATCCGAACAACCCCGACATCATTCTTCTCGGCTCGGACCAAGGTGCGATTGTCACGGTCAACGGCGGAGCAACCTGGAGCTCGTGGTATAATCAATCGACGGCGCAGTTGTATCATGTCAGCGCGGACAACGCATTTCCGTATCGGCTTTACAGCGGTCAGCAGGAAAGCGGCTCTGTCGGGATCACAAGTCGCGGCAACGATGGCGAAATCACATTTCGCGACTGGCAGCCAGTCGCGGCGGAGGAATACGGCTATGTCGTCGCCGATCCGCTCGATTCGGACATCATCATCGGCGGCAAACTGACGCGATTCGATCGACGAACCGGTCAGGCTCAAGCAATTTTGCCGGTGCCGGTGCAAACAGAGGATTTCCGGACGTTGCGTACCGAGCCAGTTGTCTTTTCAACCGTCGATCCGCATCTGCTTTTCTTCGCTGGAAACACACTCTGGAAAACGCGCGACCGCGGCGATCACTGGGAAAAGATCAGCCCGGATTTATCGCGACCGCAGTACGACTTGCCGGCGAGCATCGGAAAGTACAAAGCCGATGCAGCGAAGCAGGCGCATCGTCGCGGCGTGATTTACGCGGTCGCGCCATCGCCACTCGATGTGAACCGCATCTGGTGCGGAACCGATGATGGTCTGATTCATTTGACGACCGACAGCGGCAAGACTTGGAGCAACGTGACGCCGCCGAGTATCTCGGCCTGGCAGAAAATTTCGCTGATTGAATCGGGGCATTTCGATGCGAACACCGCTTACACCGCAGTAAACACGTTGCGACTCGACGATTTGCGGCCGCACATTTTCCGAACGCGCGACAGCGGCAAAACGTGGACAGAAATTGTGAACGGAATCCCAGCAGGCCAAACGGTGAACGCGATCCGAGAAGATCCCGAGCGCAAAGGGTTGCTCTTCGCCGGAACGGAGAAGGGTGTTTATGTGTCGTTCGATGACGGCGCGAAGTGGGAATCGTTGCGGTTGAATTTGCCGGCGACCTCGGTGCGCGATCTCATCGTCAAGAATGATGATCTCGTCGTGGCGACGCATGGACGCGGATTCTGGATCCTCGACAACATCACTCCACTGCGTCAGTTCAGCCAAACGCAAAACGAGAGTCTGCTTTTCAAAACGCAGACAGCTTTGCGCGTTCGCACCAATGTCAATACCGATACGCCGTTGCCGCCGGACGAACCGGCTGGCGAGAATCCGCCCGACGGCGCGATGATTGATTATTTCTTATCGAACGACGCGACCGGTCCCGTGGCCATCGAGATCAAGGATAAAAAAGGCGCGTCGGTCAGGAAATATTCGAGTGCAGATGAGCCGGTGAAGCCGGACCCCAAGCGGTTGAAAATTCCGGCTTACTGGATTCGCCCGCCGCAATTGCTTTCAACTAAAGCTGGCGTGCACCGCTTTTTATGGGACATGCACTACGCACCGGTGCCGAATGTGCAGCCGGAGTTCCCGATATCGGCGACGTACGGTAATACGGCACCCGCGCCCACGTCGCCGTGGGTCGCCCCCGGCAGTTACACGGTCGTGCTAACAGTTGACGGCAAAAATTTCACGCAGCCGCTGACGGTCCAAATGGATCCGCGCGTGAGAACTTCAGTCGCGGAGCTTCAGGAGCAGTTCGATCTCTCGTGGCAGTTGTATCAACTCCGGCTGACCCTTGGGCCCATCGGCAAAAAGTTTGACGAGATCAACGAGCAGCTAACGAAACTCAAAGCGCGGGCAGCGGAACGACCTGACGTGACGGAAAAACTGGAGGCGTTTGTGCAAACACTGGCCCAGTTCGGGCCGCCGCACGCTCGTCCAGGCGCGCCGCCGTCTCTGTTTGTGCTCGAATCGACCGAGAGGTTGTTCAACGAAATCCAAGGCGCTGATGCCGCGCCGACCGCGGCGGCCAAAGCTGCTGTCGCCGATGTTGAGAAAAAAATTGGGCCATTAATGCAAGCGTGGCGCAAATTACTCGACTCCGATCTCCCAGCGTTAAATCAGCAACTCAAACAGGCTGGATTTTCCGAGATCAAACCAGATTAAGTTGGAGCCTCATGAAATACGCAGATTGACGCGAAATGGATTTATGAAATTTGGGATGTTTCGCGTGATTCGCGGGCAGAAAAAGTGACTACTGAGCACGAACTACGGACAGCAGACCAGAGACCGCCGCTCGTCACGACGTATTTGGAAATGCGATCGCCGGAGCAGCTGCGGCCGAAGCGATGTGCCGATGCGCGGTTTCAAGTTCGCGAATTGAAGGAGCCCAACTGGGTTTTCAATCGCGGCCTCTACTTCGGAGTCGGCGAACAATGGCAATGGATCGACAAACGACCGTGGACGGATAAACAATGGAAAGACTACGCCGCCGCACCGGAGCTGCGGACATTCGCCGCGTACTACGATGGCGAGCTCGCAGGCTATTACGAATTGCGACATGAGTCCGAGCCGGACCCGCCTTCGCCAAGGCTACGGCGTGACAGGCAGGGCGAAGTCGAGATCGCGTACTTTGGTTTGCTACCTGAGTTTGTCGGCCGCGGTTTGGGCGGCGCGTTGCTGACCAGCGCAATCGAAGAAGCCTGGTCCCGCCGTGGCGGGATCGCGCCCAAGCGCGTGTGGGTGCATACGTGCACCCTCGATCATCCGCAAGCGCTCGCAAATTATCAGGCGCGCGGCATGGTCATTTACAAGATCCAAGAAAGTGGAAGGAAAAACATACATGAATAAATGGAGAAGGTTCTATTTCGGGTCCGCGGTTCTGCTCATTAGTTTGGTCGCGACGGCGCAAGAACAAGGTGTGATTAAGCCTCAGTTACTCTTGAGCGAGATCATCCAAGGGATGCCCAAGGGCGAGAAGCAGGAGGTGCGAGTTCTCACAGCAAGCTTCAAACCGCGCGATAAGACAATGTTCCACACACACCGTTTCCCGGTAACTGTTTATGTCTTGGAAGGCGCGTTCACATTGGAAATGGAGGGACGCGAGCCGGTCACGGTGAAAGCTGGTCAGCCGATAATAATGCCGCCGCACGTGAAAATGACGGGCTACAACCGCAGCAGCACCGATCCATTACGGCTGGTGATCTTTAATGTGAGTGATCCAGGCACACCCTACCTTGATCCCGTGCATTAGCCAGTCCATGAGCCGGCTATTGCCTTTGATCGTTTACAAGGTTCGTCGAGGCGTTCGGCTGTAGCGGCCGCTGTCTCAGCGGCAAATCCGGGAAACGCATCAAACGCACCTGGCCGAGGGACTCGTTTCGCCCATTACGACGGTGCAAATGGCGGTGGAATCAGGCGGTTACGTCCATCGCAAGCCGGCGTGCCGTTCTTCGGGCCCGACCCTCTTTGGCAAGAAATTTCAAATTTTTTGAAATGTCGGCCTCCAAAATCTTTAGAAAAGGAAAAGGCAATCAAATTAAGCTCCACAAAATATGAACCTCGTAGCAGATGATCGTTTGACTCAGGCACCCGATTTCACCAGTGAATTTTTGCTGTTTCCGCCCCGGTTCGAGCACGAAGATCGGGCAGGAGAACCCTTGTCGCGGCTAACGCGCGAGCAGCTGGAGGCGTTCTTAAATGCAGCATCTGACAACGCAGGCAGCGGGCATTTTTCTGTTGCTCCAACCGAACCGCCAGCGCCGACTCCTGAGAAAGGTCTGGCGGCCGGTGTGCTGAAACAGGCAGCCCGCGATTTGCGCCGGTTCCGTCCCGCGACAAAGGGTTTGAAGCGGGAACTGTATCTGGATGCCCACAGTTGGATTACGGCAAATGATTTCTCCTGGCCGTACTCGTTCGTGAACGTTTGTAAATTACTGGATGTCTCGCCAGACGTTATCCGCGCGGAAGTCCTGGACGATGCGTCGCTAGGCTGGCTCGATTACTGGACGGCGCGTGCCAGCCGCCTTTCCGGGAAACTGCGGACCTCTTTCGTTCACGTCTTCGCAAGCTGCCGTAATCTGGAGGGCGCCGAGGCCAGCCACTTGCCTTCGTGCATCTGATAATATGAGAAAAGTCTGCATCAGACCCTTTGAGCTGCTGCGTGATGCCTGGCGATCGCTCGTTCGGGCGAGCTATTGCAATCACGATCCGTTCCTGGTTTACAGCATGGCTTCGTTCAATTTCGGTGGCGGATGGAGAGAACTCCTTCTGAAGGCGTCGCCGCAAAACACATAACCGCAATGAAATTATCCACCGAAGCCATAGTCGCAGCAGCTGTAGCAGTGGCGTTTGCAGTTTTAAGCCTGGGCGCCATCGCGCGAGAGCAGAGCGAGCGCGGACCTAACGCGCCGAATGCGTACGTCGCGAGTTCTTTGTCCGAAAGTGGCGACAACCAAGTTCTCGGATTTTACTGATTAAGACGACGGCGACGACTGTAGCGGCGGGCGTGTCGCCCGCATTAGAAGTGCAGCCGGCACGGCTGCCACTACAGAAATACGCAGATCATTGATCATTCGCTGCAGCAAGTGCAGTAGCATTATCGGCTGAAAGGTTCTGACGTTTTAGAGAACCACGCCTCGCGCGATTTTGTTCTCGCAAGATCGCGTTCGATAAGCGACGCTTCGTAAACGAAAGCGATCCCGGGAACACTGCAGGAGGGCGGTGCTTCGTTTCAAACGACGCATTGGACCGTCGTTTTGCGCGCGCGGGAAGAGGACTCAGCGGAATCCGCCCGGCAGGCGCTCTCCGGATTTTGCGAAGCTTATTGGCCGCCGCTCTACAGTTTTCTTCGCCACCGCGGTCATCCATCTGCTGATGCACAGGATCTCGTCCAAGGTTTCTTCGCTCATCTGCTTGAGCAACACACATTAACCCGCGCGGATCGGCAAAAGGGTCGCCTTCGCACGTTCCTGCTGACATCGCTACAGAATTTCTTGTTCAATGAGTATGACCGCGTGCGAGCTCTCAAGAGAGGTGGCGGGCGTCAGATCGTCTCGATCGAGGAGCATCTGCCGGAGGCCGAGGCAGCGATGTTGGCCACTTCTCATCTCAGCGACGCCGGTTGCTACGATCTTGTTTGGGCATCGAATATCGTGACGCGGGCCTGGCAACGTTTGCAAAACGAATTTGTAGCGGAAGGCAAAGCTGAGTCGCTTGAGGAGTTAAGACCATTCGTCGCGGGCGGAAGTATCACGCCGCCGAATCAGGAGGAAGCCGCAGCTCGACTCGGAGTGCCAATCGCGACTCTGCGCACCTGGCTTTCGCGTCTCCGCCAGCGTTTCCGCGAATCGTTGAGAGCGGAAGTGGCGAGTACGGTCTCAGATTCGGCAGATGTTGATGGGGAGCTACGGCATCTCTATCAAATACTGACAGCGTGAGGTGAACTGACGCATGGACGACGAAAGCATTGGTCTCGGAGGTGCGAAAACGGCGCCTGAAACGGCGGGGACCTGCGCGACCTGTGGACGACCGCTGACTCAGTGCGGTCCGAATGGGGAGTGCCTGCGTTGTCTCGTTAGCCTCGGCTTTCTGGCAGACGGCGAACAGGCGGAGAGACCAGCCGGGCGTGGTCGACTCACACCGGGACCATTGAAATACGCCCATTTCGAAGTCGAGGTAGGTGCGGATGGCTTCCCGGTCGAGCTCGGTGCGGGGGCGATGGCCATAACTTACCGCGCTCGCGACACAGTCTTGAATTCGGTTGTCGCTCTCAAGGTGATCGACCGGAAGGTGGCGCAGAATCCCGGCGCGCGGTCGCGTTTTCTGCGCGAGGCGCGCGCGGCTGCAAACATTCATCATCCAAATGTTGCTCAGGTGACTTATTATGGTGAGCAAGACGGCGAGTGTTTCTACGCCATGGAACTTGTCGAGGGCGAAACGCTCGAAGCCCGTGTACGGCGAGATGGGCCAATGCCGGTTGCTGTCGCCTTGGAAATAATTGAGCAAGCCGCGCGCGCGTTGGCTGTCGCAGAAGTCTGCGGTGTCGTGCATCGCGACCTCAAGCCGTCAAACGTCATGCTCGAATCCGATGCGAGCGACGCGCTCATGATAAAGGTGATTGATTACGGAGTGGCGAAAGTAATGGCCGCTCAGGCAGATCCCGACGCCGAGCAAACTCAGGCGGGTTTCATTGGCACGCCGGCTTTTGCCAGTCCAGAGCAGTTCGCTGAGACTGGGCAATCGCGGATTGATACGCGTTCCGACATCTATTCACTGGGAGTTACGCTTTGGTATCTGCTTTGCGGTCGGACGCCTTTTGTCGGACGCACGATGGAAGAAATCCGCGCGAGACAAACCAGTGACCTACCTTTGGAACAGCTCAAAGGCCTGCACCTTCCGGGGCAGGTTATTGCTCTGCTGAAATCGATGCTGGCCCCTGACCCGAAGGACAGACCGCAAACAGCACGTGAGTTACTTTCTGCTGTCCACGGTTGCTACGCACGATTCAACCCTGAAGCGCGCTCGCGACGCAGGCGAAGCGTCCTGGCAGGCGCGGCAGCGATGTTGGTAATCGCAGCGATTGCGCTTGGGACTTGGTTGTACCAGCGCACGCGATTCTTCACCCCGATGGAACGATCGATCGCGGTGCTGCCGTTCGAAAACCTGAGCAGCGATAAGGAGAACGCTTATTTTGCCGAAGGAATCCAGGACGAAATCCTGACGCGATTATCTAAGATCGCCGATCTGACGGTCATCTCGCGCACTTCGACACAACATTACAAAAGTACTCCGGAAAACTTGCGCGAGATCGCAAAGCAACTCGGAGTTGCCCATATTCTGGAAGGAAGTGTGCAGAAGAGTGCCGACGCCGTGCGCGTGAACGTCCAGTTGATCAAGGCGGCCAATGACTCCCACCTTTGGTCGGATACGTTTGATCGCAAGCTCACCGATATTTTTTCGGTCGAAAGTGAAGTGGCCAAAACCATCGCCGAGCAATTACGAGTGAAACTCACAGGCCATGAACAGGAAGTCATTGCCGCCAAACCGACCGACAACCCTCAGGCCTACGATGCCTACCTGCGCGGCCTTGCTTACACACTAAAAACTGGATTCACGCCTGCGACCTC
>QHNK01000081.1 GCA_003218415.1 Verrucomicrobiota bacterium
GTGGAAGATGCCGCGTTGTTCGAATCAAAGGACGGTGGCAAGTCGTGGCATGAACTCGCGGGACTGCGCGGCAGCGATACGGGTCCGAAATGGCAACCGGGGGCAGGCGGCATGTGTTTGCACACGATTCTCCTCGATCCCGGCAATCCGAATCGAATTTCCATCGCGATTTCCGCTGCCGGCACGTTTCGCACAGACGACGGCGGCAAAACCTGGAAACCAATCAATCACGGCCTGCATTCGCAATTTCTTCCGGATCCAACAGCGGAAGTTGGCCATTGCGTGCATCGGATCGCGTTCCATCCGTCGCGCCCGAACACGTTGTTCATGCAAAAACATTGGGACGTGATGCGCAGCGACAACGCCGGTGATTCGTGGCAGGAGGTCAGCGGAAATTTGCCAACCGATTTCGGATTTCCGATCGACGTGCACGCGCACGAGCCGGAAACGATCTATGTCGTGCCGATCAAGAGCGATTCCGAGCATTATCCGCCGAGCGGAAGGTTACGCGTGTATCGCAGCCGCGCAGGCGGCAACGAATGGGAAGCGCTCACCAAAGGTCTGCCGCAGCGGAACTGTTATGTGAACGTGCTGCGCGACGCGATGTCAGTCGATTCGCTCGAGCCGTGCGGCATTTACTTCGGAACAACAGGCGGCCAGGTTTATGCATCGGGTAATGCAGGCGATAGCTGGAAGCCGATCGTGCGCGATCTTCCCGCGGTGCTTTCGGTTGAAGTCCAAACGCTGCCATGATACGCGTCGTGCTTCCGCCCCATCTGCGCACGCTCGCCCGCGTAGATGGCGAACTGGAACTCGAAGTTAAGGCTCCTGTGAGTCAGCGTTCAGTGCTGGATGCTGTCGAAGCGCGGTATCCAATGCTGCGCGGAACGATACGTGATCACGTCACGCTACTGCGGCGGCCAATGGTTCGATTTTTTGCTTGTGGCGAGGATTTGTCGCACGAGTCACCGGACACTCCATTGCCGGACGCGATTGCCAGCGGCTCCGAACCGTTTCTCATCATTGGAGCCATAGCTGGCGGTTAAAGGTAGGGACGGCGCGCTGCGCCGCAACCCTACCAACCGCAGAAATATCGGCTGAACAATTCTCAAATCGAAAAAGGCGACAATTCGCCGCACTTCGAATCGTTCAACGCGATTGCGCGGCACTAAACCGCGTCTGGATTATCATCAGCTGATTGCACAGCGACGACGGACTCGATATGCTCGCGCTCATGTCCGTAACGACGCGACAAAGTCTGCGAGGCAAAAGCGCCCCGGATTCTGGAAGCACGATCAAGAGCGAATTTGCGCTTGCAATCGCTTTGGGAACAGCGGCGATTTTCTTTTCAACTGGAAGTCAATTGACTGAAATCATTGCGAACCCGGCCGCGCTAATCGGTGTCTTCCTTTGGCTCTTTGCTGTTATTCTTTGGGCGGCCGTTTGTGTGGCGCGCCACGCTGACTGTCTCGCCATCAAATTGGGTGAACCCTACGGAACTTTAATCCTGACGCTGTCTGCAATCAGTATCGAAGTGGTCATGATATCCACCGCGATGTTGCATGGCGCAAATAATCCGGAACTCGGGCGTGATTCCATTTTCGCTGTAGTCATGATCGCTCTCACTGGGTTTGTTGGCCTGTCGCTGCTGCTGGGGGGGCTGCGTCATCGTGAGCAGTATTACAATCTCCAAGGTGTGAACTCCTATATCAATGTCATCATGACACTGGCAGTGCTCGGCTTGGTCTTGCCAAACTTCACGACTACGACGAAGGGGCCGACATTTTCCACGGGGCAGGAAGTTTTTCTGATTGTGATGTCGCTATTGCTTTACGCGATTTTTTTGCTCATTCAGACGATGCGGCACCGCGGCTATTTTCTGGAGTCAAAGGAGGCAGTGGTGGTGGAGAGTTCAGCCCATGGCTCGCTGCACGTGCGTTCGACAGCTTTTCATACGGTCATGCTGCTGCTTTATCTGATCAGCGTGATTTTGCTGGCGGAAAAGTTCGCTATCCCGTTGGACAACAGCATCGAGCATTTTGGGATGCCTCAGGAGTTTGGTGGCGCAATGATCGCTGCCCTGGTGCTTACACCAGAGGGAATAGGCGCCATCGAAGCGACTTGGCGCAATCAGTTCCAGCGTTCGATAAATATCCTGCTCGGTTCCGTCCTTGCGACGATCGGACTCACAATTCCTGCAGTGCTGACGATTAGCATTATCACCAACCGACCGGTCACACTCGGCGTGCAAGGCGGAAATCTTCCGCTGTTGCTGTTAACACTCGCTGTGTGCGTGGTTACGTTTACCAGCAGAAAAACAAATGTCTTGCAGGGCTGTCTTCATTTGCTGCTGTTTGCTGTGTTTGTGCTGTTGATTTTTGCGCCGTGAGTTTTCAGCGCGTCTCACGCTTCTCTGTGCATCACGACGGCGTCCGGCTTTTGTTCGAAGACCTTGAATCCGAACCGCTCGTAGAGGCGCAACACCGGCTTGCCGGCTACGAAGCTCAACGAGATCGTTGACTGCTCCGGATTGGCGCGGACCAACTGCGTCAGCAGAGCTGTACCGATGCCGTGCCTGCGATGCTCCGGTTTTACGACAAAAGCGAGCTCTGGTGCCGCGTGAGTCTTGTCGATCGGTCGCCGCAGCCATACTGCGCCCAACAGCGATCCATCTTTTTTGTCATTCGCAACAAATCCAGTGTCCCCGGCGCGGCCCCAGCCTTCAACGTAACGAGAGAATTCCGGGCGGCGCACGATGTCGCGTGGAAGACGCTCCTGTTTACCGAGGGAAGACAGGCCCTGATACAATATTTCCCAGAGAATGGGTTCGTCGTCAGCCGCGAGCGGGCGCATTACGTAATCCATGGCAATTGCTATCGCATCGCAATGGTCGCCGATTACCGGAGAATTACCAGTGCGACCTCGAGGGGTAACAATCGCGTGGTAATCTCGCTGCAATCGGCGACGGTCAGCGCATGGCAACGGATCGTGATTACATTCTGGGGACGCACGAGGAAGAAATTTCCAGACTCGGTCTGCAACACGACGTGTGGCGTCCGGTTGTGCTGGATTGCTGGAAACGGGCTGGCATCACCGCTGGCAAACGCGTTCTCGATGTCGGAGCAGGTCCCGGGTACGCCACTGTCGATCTTGCGAACATCGTTGGGCCAACCGGCGGAATCGTTGCGGTTGAACGATCGAGCAATTTCGTAAATGCGCTCCGCGAAATGATTCGCGGGAATTCGCTTACCAATGTTCGGATTCACGAGATCGATTTGATGACTGACGATTTGCCCGCAGGTGATTACAATTTCGCCTGGTGCCGTTGGGTGGTCTCCTTCATTAACGATCCTCCCGTGCTCATTCAAAAACTTGGCCGCGTAATGCCAAAGGGAAGTTTGTCCATCTTCCACGAGTACGGTCATTACGAGACCTGGCGCTTCTTTCCGCGACTGCCGATGCAAGAGCGTTTCCGCGAACACGTGATCGCGACCTGGCGCGAGTCCGGCGGCGAGCCCGACGGCGCGGCCCCGTTGCCAGAGCTGCTTTCACGCAACGGTTTTATGATGCGCTCAGCCCGGCCACATGTCTTTTGCCTGCGGCCAGACGATTACATGTGGCAATGGCCTGCCACGTTCATTGAAATTTACCTGCCTCGTCTTATCGGCATGGGACGAATCGATCGCGAATTCGCCGACAAAGTTCGCGCCGATCTCGCGAGCGCGGAAAGGAATCGCAATTCGTTCATGCTGACGCCGCTGGTGCTCGAAATTATTGCTGAGAAGCTGTAGCCGGACCCACCTGCCCAGTGCCGGCGAGCCCGAGACGCTCCGCATCTGATTTTAGCGCGGTGATGACGTCAGTAATGACGGTGTCAAGCGGCATGCCGAGCTTCTCCGCGCCTCGGACGATGTCGTCGCGGTTCACGGCGCGAGCGAAGGCCTTGTCTTTCATCTTCTTTTTCACCGCCCGAACATCGACCTCGTGAATACCTTTTGTGGGACGAACCAGCGCGACGGCGACAATGAAGCTGCTTAGTTCATCGACCGCGTAGAGAGTTTTCTCGAGTGCTGTCTCGCACGAGACGTTTGCGTAATCCGCATGCGAGAGTATCGCGCGGCAAATTTCTTCGCCCCAGCCGTGTTCACGCAACCATGCTACCCCCACGAACGGATGGCCTTCAGTGGGGCTGTGGTCCAGATTCGGGTGACGCTCATAATCCATGTCGTGCAACAAACCTACGGCCTCCCAAAGATCGGCGTCTTCCCCGCGCAATTGCGCGAAATGCTTCATTGAATCTGCCACCGCGTAGCAATGTTTTCGCAAGCTTTCGGATTGGACCCAATCGTGCAGAACATTTAGCGCGCGAGCGGCGAGCGTTTCATTCATCACCGAACTTTAATGAATGGAGACCTTGTCACCTGGTTTTATTTTTGTTGCGAGACGGACGACGTCCCAATTGGCGAGACGAATGCAGCCGTGGCTTGCAGCGTGACCAATCGAATCTGGACTGTTGGTGCCGTGGATGCCGATGCCTTTTTTGTTGAGCGCGATCCACATCACGCCCACCGGATTACGCGGACCTGGTGGGAGCAGGTAAAAATTGCCGCTGCGCTGGCCGTGCTTGAGCATCTCCTTGTCGTAACGAAAAGTGGCCATCTTGGTGATCCGGCGCACCTTCCACTCACCGATGGGTGAGACGGTTTGAGCGGAGCCAACCGTGACCGGATACGCGGCGATGAGCTTTTCACCTTCGTACACCTCGAGCGTGTTTGCTTTGGTGTCGATCTTTATGACGACATTTGCGGTTGCGCCTCTGTGTTCCTCTGGAGTTCCAGCTTGCGCATCGGGTTGGTCTTCGATCTCATTGGCTGCCTGCAAGGCGACTTCGCTGTCCGGCTTAATCTTTTTTACCAAGGTGAGTTCAAACGGCTCGACATTCGGCACCATTAGCTGATCGCCGGGTTTGATCGTTTTCATTTTGCCTGAATTAAGTTGCTCCAGCAAATGAACGTCGCTGTGGAACTTCTCGGCGATGGCGTCGGCTGCATCGCGGTAAGGAAGAAATTTTAATTTGGCCTGCGCGGCAACGCTGCTGGGCAATGGACCCACGCTCGCCAGATCAGCATCCGTAACAGTATAGGGAACGAACACCGGGCCTATCCTGTCGAGGTCAAGGCCCGTAACGTCGGGCGCAACATTCGATTTGAGCTTGCCCTTTTGTGGAGGGAGTTGCGGTTGTTCGCCGCGCGATTGCCGATAGAGCCCGAGCGCTTTCCAGGTGAACTCGTTGTAGGTTCCATCGAGTTTACCGGGACTGAAGTTGGCGCGATCAAGAAAGATCTGGAGACGAGCGGCTGCTTCAATGTTCGCCTTTTTTGGAGAAGGCTCGCGAGATGGTCTCTTCCGTGCCGTCGCCGAAAGAATGCCATTCGATATTAGGACAGCGATTATCGCAAAACGAAACAGAACCCTCACACGGTGTGATCGCCGACCAAGAATTGAGCAGTTGTTCGGGAAATGACGAGCGCCTTGGGCCCCCTCGCGGTTGTTTGATTGCAGTGCGAACATTTCCCGAAAACAAACGCGCCTTCACTGTCCCGCCGTTTGAGGCAGAACAGTAAGGCGCTATGGAGACAAACGAGACTAGATCTTAATCCTCATCGAGGATCACGCGATCAACCATCATGTCAGGCGCTGTGCCGACGTAATGGACGCGGACGGGAACCCCTACTTTGACCCTTGTTTTCACCGTAGTCTCATCCAACACTCTGCCGCTCCGGGTCACATATGTGACAGTCTTGCCGAAGCGATAGCGCACCGGACCGCTAGTTTCTCTGAGAACGATCGCACTCCCGGGCGTGTACTCCGTGATCGTCCCGTTGCCTTCAGTCGTGGTCGTTGTTGTGGTGGTTTCCGAAACCTGTCCCCACGCAAACGTCGCCACACATGCCAAGGCAATGCTCAAGAGTATCTTCTTCATGATTTTCCCTTTCTTGTTTTAG
The DNA here is from genome assembly GCA_003218415.1 of Verrucomicrobiota bacterium. GTDB lineage: Bacteria > Verrucomicrobiota > Verrucomicrobiia > Chthoniobacterales > UBA10450 > Udaeobacter. The sequence goes on from QHNK01000081.1 coordinate 6,006, forward strand.
TTCCGATGGCAATAAAGCTCCCTCTTCCGGTTAATTTTGGGCCGGGCGGAAAGAGCTTACCGCCATATTGGATTCGGATTCGGTCCGCACGCCGGACGTTTCGAAATTCCTTAATGGGGCTTGAAGCCTTCAATTGCCCAGAGAATCTTGCCAGTCAATTGCTTGCATGAAATTCTGGATCGGCACCTCGGGTTTTCAATACGCGGAGTGGAAAGGAAATTTTTATCCCGAAGATTTGCCGGCTGCGCAGATGCTGCCGTTTTACGCCGCACGATTTTCTACGACTGAGATCAATTACACATTCCACCGCGTTCCCGCCCCGAAAACGATCGACAACTGGAGAGCACTAACGCCGGAAAATTTTCGGTTCGCACTGAAAGCACCGCAGAAAATCACGCACTGGTCGAAACTTCGCGATTGCGCGGACACGCTCGAATACTTTTTGAAAGTTGCAGGCGGGCTCGGCGAGCGACTCGGGCCCGTTTTGTTTCAATTGCCGCCAACGTTCAAAAAAGATGCGGACGTATTGAATTCATTTCTTCGCGAATTGCCGGATATGCGCACCGCGTTCGAATTTCGCCACGAATCATGGTTCGACGACGAAATCTTCAACCTGCTCAAGTCGCGCAACGTCGCGCTTTGCATCGCCGACACCGACGCGCTGAACACGCCGAAGAAAATCACCGCCGACTACGGTTATCTCCGATTACGCCGCGAAGACTACACCAACAGCGATATTGACCACTGGACCGATTTCGTCCGCGAACAAGAAGCAGTGTGGAAAGATGCGTTCGTTTATTTCAAGCATGAGGAGAGCGGGATCGGTCCCAAGCTCGCCAGGCAAATGACGGAATTGCTTGGGTGATGCTCGAAGGCTAGCGCCCGATCAAAATAAAAATTCCTGCAACCAGCGCCAGCACGCCAGTTATGATGCCGATCCCGAGTCCCGTGAGAGTAAGGATCCCCACCGCAATCAGATAAATCGCCAGCAGAAGCATTCCGATGTTTTTAGTAATCATGCCGCGAGTATCGGCAATTCCGCGTCGGTTTGACAATCCTGAACATCCTCGGTCAGGCGAGATTCCCGGCGGCGACGCTTTGGATGGCGAAGATCGGTCCTCTCAATGTGATGAGGACTTGTTATCTGCCGGCTACGCGAACTACGACTGCCGAAATGTCTTTCGCATCAACGAAGGCGTCGAAATATTCCGCGCCCGTCAGATTCGAAAGATGGACGATGCTGTCGGTAACTTGCGCGACTTTGCCTCCGAGCTTTTCTCCAGATCTCAAGTGTAACTCCACACCTTTGCCGACGCTGCCCTGAAGAAGGCCGAGCACGGTGGCGTTAGGTTGCAGGGCAGTTTTTTCCTGGGCGAGCAAGCTTGAGCAGGTCATCGCCGCAATAATGAATCCAAGAAGAGAATAACGTTTCATGATCAATGTTCTGCATAATTTCAGGGCGATTGACCAGCAAATAGTGCGGTGGCGCCCGCCTTCCTCGATTTTGAATTGGCAGGCGGAGCGCCTGCCCTACAATTGTGCGTGGGCTCGATTGCGGAAAACCTCGAACGCGTGCGCAAACAGATCGCGCACGCTGCAGCGAAAGCTGGCGGCGCTATCGATGAAATCGAACTCGTCGCGATTACCAAGACGCACTCTCCGGAGAAAGTGAGCGAAGCCGTTGAAGCGGGGCACACGTTGTTCGGCGAAAGCCGCGTGCAGGAGGCGCGCGCTAAGATTCCGGAACTTCCATCGAACTTGCGGTGGCATTTCGTTGGTCATTTGCAAAAGAACAAAATTCGTTACGCGCTTCCGCTGTTCGAACTTTTTCACGGTGTTGATTCTCTTGCATTGGCGCAAGAGATGAACCGGATCGCAGCCGATGAAGGAATGCATCCGCGCGTTTTGCTGGAGGTAAATGTGGCAGGCGAGGGGAGTAAATTCGGGTTCTTGCCCGATAAGTTGCGCGAACAAATGGAAGAGTTGCTCGCGCTCCAACGATTATCGATTTTGGGGCTTATGACCATTCCACCGCTGGCCGATGAGGCAGAAGCGTCACGAAGATACTTTGTCCAGCTACGCGAGCTGCGCGAGTGCCTCCAAACGGAATTTCATGTCGATCTCCCCCAGCTTTCGATGGGCATGACGCAGGACTTTCCGATTGCTGTTGAGGAAGGTGCGACGCTGGTGCGCGTCGGCACGGCGATCTTTGGCGAAAGGAGAGCAAGGAAGGGCGATCTCTAGATCGCCCACTGCGGCTGGAAACCCGCCGCTCCTTGGAGCAAGATCAACATCATGCGTTTGGAGCCTACCAATATTCAACAAATCGGAGACGAGCTTGCGATCGCCTGGAACGATGGCACCGAATCGTTTTTCAAACTCGAAATGTTGCGTCGCACCTGTCCTTGCGCGGCGTGCGGTGGCGAACCGGATGTGCTGGGCAACGTTTCGTCCCGCCAGCGCGGGATCACCTACACCGACAAAAGCTTTCAGCTTGTCGGCTTCGATTTGGTTGGCGGCTATGCCTTGCAGCCGCGTTGGGAGGATGGACATAGCTCGGGCATTTATAGCTTTACTTACCTCCGGCGCTTGGCGCAGGCTGCTGACTGAAAGACGGGCGATAAGCTTGGAATTGATCCATGACCTTGCTGACGAAGATTGCAATAGTGTTGCTCTGCTTTTCGTTGTGCGGAGCGGGCACTTTCATTGCTTCGAGCGCGCGCCAAGATGATCAGCCGCAAAAAGCGAACGTCATTCCGGTGAAAAATCGTGGATTCATCGGGCGCGTATGGATTGTGACCTGAATCGAGATCGAAGGCAGGGCGTTCACCCGAACCGCCCGCCGGGCGATTAAGGTCAATCGCCCCTACCAGAAATTGTCACGCGCAGAAGGGATGTCCTTGCCTCGAGTGGTTTCAGTTGGCGATCCTGCAACTGAGCTGGGACCAGAAAGAATTCTCCGGCGCCGAGATCACCATCGACGCAGCGAAGCCTCCCGGTCAGACAGCAAACGATTGCAAATTGCCCAAATGGCGCGATCTCGCGCGGCTGAGCAAGATTCCACTTTTGGATTTCAAACAGTTCGTGCCTGAGGAGTAATTCGCCTTTCGGTTCGATCAATTTCGGTGCCACATCGTCGAAGTCGATGCATTGAAGTGCTTGCTCGACGTGCAACTCTCTCGGCTTGCCGGTCACGGGAACGACACGGTTCCAATCAAACACGCGATACGTGGTGTCGCTATTCTGCTGGATTTCGATCAGCAAATTGCCGGCCCCCACAGCGTGTAAACGTCCTGCCGGAAGGAACACGGAATCTCCTATATTGACGGCAAGTTTATGAACGTGATGAGCCGCTGTTCCCTCCCGTAACGCCTTTTCGAACTGATCGCATGTGATCGGCTCACGCAATCCCAGAAAAAGCTCGGCACCCGAATCGGCAGCGGCCACGTACCAGAATTCAGTTTTTGGCTCGCCTCCTAAAATGCTGGCGACTTTTTCCGGCGGATGCACTTGCAACGAAAGCCTTTCGTGCGCATCCAGAAGTTTGATCAGCAGCGGGAAACGAGGGGCTTCTGCCACGTTGCCGAAAATTGATTGTCGATCTTGAGTCCAAAGTTCATGCAGCGTTTTGCCCTTCAGCGGTCCGTTGGCGACAATGCTTTGAGCTTCCGGACGGTCAACGATTTCCCATGATTCGCCGATTTTAACGTTCGGCGGCAATTTCTTGCCGAATTCAGTTTCGATCCGGCGCGCGCCCCAGATTCGCTCCATGAAAATCGGTCGAAAGGTGAGGGGAGTTGTGAGATCGAGGTCAGACATGCGCTGCAAACGTTCAACGCTGAGCGTCCAACGCTCAATTGAAAAGGAGATATCTCGCATTTGTTGTCTCCCATTGGACGTTCGACATTCGATGTTGGATGTTCGGCGTTTGCTTCCGTTAACCCCTGATCTCCGGCCCATGACCCGCGAATGAAATCATTCCTCAAATATTGGCTGCCATTACTGGTTTGGCTCGGTGTGATTTTTCTCGGATCGACCAGTCTCATGTCCGCCGAGCACACATCGCGATTGATTGTTCCGATCTTACTCTGGTTGAAGCCGGGCATGTCGCCGAAAACAATCTGGATCATCCTCGTCATTATGCGCAAATGTGCGCATGTGAGCGAATACGCGATTCTGGCCCTTCTGCTGTGGCGTGCACTTCGCAGCGGTCCAACTCTGCGCAGGAAATTGCCGACGTTGTTTAACGCAGTCCTGCTAGCTTGCGCAGTTTTTGCCGCGAGCGACGAATTTCATCAATCATTCGTTAAGTCGCGTAATCCCTCAGTTGGCGACGTCCTGTTGGATGTTGTGGGAGCACTTTTCGGACTGTTGATCTGCGCGAGTTTCGCACGCCACCATCCTAAAAAGGCCAGAAGCACCATCCAGAGCCAGTTTGTTGATACGCGATTATGACTTCGGAGATCGCGCCCGCCTGCTGTTGCGACAGTTTAAAACTGAACGAATTAATCACCTGTGAATGCTGTATCGCAGTTGAAAGGCGAAGTGTATAAGCGTTCTGAGGTTGAACCGCGCAACTCGTGGGCGCTCGCGAAAATTCGTTCAGCCCTGGCTACTGTTGTGGTGTGTCTGGCCGCCTGTTTAGGCGCGGTGGGAGCCGGCACGGCTGCAGGGCAGAGTTCAGGTGTGCCTGCCATCACAGCAAAGCCGCAGCACGTGACCGTCATCGGTGGGCGCGGCACCACGGAGATCCATTGGGACACAGGGAACGGATCGATGGGTTTTGTCTTCGTAACAGGGCCTGAACGAAAACCGGTTCTTTTTGCTACGGGCGCAAAAGGAACCCAAAAGGTTCCGTGGATTCGGTCCGGTAAATATGTGTTCGAGCTCTATAGCGACCAGGACAGGCGGACGTTGCTCGCCAGCGTAGTTGTTTTTGCAAGTGCCGAAACCGAAGCCGCTCCACAAGGCATGTTATGGCGAAGCAGAGCCCGCTGGCTGCTAGTCCTGGTGCTCTTTGTAATCGTATATTTCGCAGTTTATCTCAGCTCGACAGGGACCCTGCGCACGACGTTTCCAACCGAGCCAACAACGTCGCCTCGCCCGTTACATGTCAGACGAAACCTTCTGCTCGGCATAGCCGCGTTCATTTGTCTCGACGGCATCATCTTTCATAGCGGCTTGTACGTCTCGATCCTAGCCCCAGATTCCTATGCGGGGCGATTAGCCGTAATTACACGGGCCGAAAAGCAGCGGGCCCCTTCGGGTCTCAAAGAAGTGCTGGTTCTGGGAGATTCGAGAATGGCGGAGGGGTTCTCTACAACGGTGGCTGATGAGCTTGGTTCGGCCGCCGGGTTCAAGTTTGTAAATCTCACCGAACCAGCCTCAACTGTTAACAGTTGGTACTACATGCTTCGAGAAGTCGATCCGGCAGCGCGACGCTACTCGGCAATCGTGGTTCCTTACGGCATTGGCTATGAGCCAACTACCGCCGATCCTCTGAGAATTTCCATGGCGGCTCCGCTCCTCCGTTATGGAGACTGCTTCAATTTTGCCTCGGCTTTTCAGCGATGGTCTGGTCGGTTCAGAGCATTTACCGCGTGCATACTGCGAGGTTCAGCATACCAAAGCGATGTTACTGATCTTCTTGAACGTCCAATCGCGCGTATAAAAAGCGTTCAACAAGAGGCTGAGAGACTGTACTCCCGCGTCGTCTATAAAGGCCGGGACTACGATCTTGTGGGCACCTCTTATGATCCAACGACAGGACAGGTAACTTTCGCGCCGAAGTTAACTGAAGCTCAGAGAGCGGCTGTTCGGAAGAGCTTGATACAGCCGTCTCAATCGGACATGGAATACTCCCTTAAACTACAACGCGATTGGATTCCACGAATCCTGAATCGTTATTCAAAGAGCTCCACCGCAATTGTGCTTACGCCTGTTCCTCGCGGTCCGTTTGTCGATCTTCCTGCATTTTCCATGGCATACCATTCTGTTCTTCCGAGCGTCATAACTCAGAGAACGACTTTTTCGGTGCCTGAACAAACGTTCGAGTTTCTTGAGAAACCCGAATATTACTTTGACGCATTCCACCTCAACGCGAAAGGCAGGCAAAGATTCACAGAAACACTGGTGTCGGAATTAGTTGGGCGCCTTCGATCAGCTGATTCCAAACCACACTTCAACTCCGGGTTTCAACTAGCTGCGGACCGACCGCTCGAAAGCAAAGAGGCAAACTAGCTTTTGAGCTAACTATTCGATGTTATTTAATAGCTTTCAGTACTGGATCTTTTTTTTGATCGTGGCTTTGCTGTTCTACAGCCTCCCATTTCGCGCCGGGAAAGTGCTACTCCTTTGTGCAAGCTATGTGTTTTACATGTGGTGGGACCCACGATTCATCGTGCTTATCTTGACCTCCACGGTAGTTGACTATTTCCTGGGTATTTGGCTGGAAGTCACAAGCGGCCGGCGTAAGAAACTTTTGCTTGCTATTAGCCTTGTCGTTAACCTTGGTATTCTAGGTTTCTTTAAGTATTACGACTTCTTTGCCGGTTCTATAGCTGCTTTGCTGCACATCTCGCCGTCGTCGGTTGTGTTACAAGTTGTTCTCCCTGTTGGGGTCAGCTTCTACACGTTCGCCAGCCTTTCTTACACGTTTGACGTCTATTGGGGAAAAATGAAGGCCGTCAGAAATCTGATCGACTACGCGCTGTTCATTGCATTTTTCCCTCATCTTATTGCAGGTCCGATCATTCGCGCCCGGCAATTTATTTCCCAAATCCCACGCTGGCGGCGGCCGGCAGCAATCGTGGTCCAGAGCGGTATCATCCTTGTTCTGTCCGGGCTTTTGAAGAAGATGGTGTTTGCCGATCGCTTTGCCGTCGTCTCCGACGCGTACTTTAAAGGTCCACTGGCACATCCGGGCTGGCTGGCAGCGTGGTCAGGCTGTCTTGCTTTCTTCATGCAGGTGTTCTTCGATTTCTCCGGTTATACCGACATCGCCCGCGGTTGCGCTAAACTACTGGGCTTTGAGTTTCCACTTAATTTTGCGCGGCCGTTCTTGTCCAGGAATCCGGCTGACCTGTGGCAAAGATGGCATATGACTCTTTCCACATGGGTGCGGGATTATTTGTTTATGCCATTTAGCCGGGGGAGGAAGGGTCGATTCGTGTTATACCGGAACATGCTGGTTGTAATGATCCTCGTGGGCCTGTGGCACGGAGCGAACTGGACATTTGTAGTCTGGGGTGCATACCACGGTCTTCTGTTAATCGGCTACCGTCTTTTCGATCGGGCAACAGTGGGCACAGCGATCGACAGAGTGATGAAAAAGCGCTGGTTTGTGCCATTCAGCGTCGGATTAATGTTTGCGGCCTTCGTCTTAAGCGCGGCTTTCTTCCGTCCGAAGACTTTCCAAACCAGCCGGTATGTGTTAAGTGCGCTTTTCGGTTTCCAGCACGTAACCGGCGAATTCCTAATGACGACAGGGACGATCGTGCTCCTTTTTACTTCGCTATTTCTGGCAGTCGCGCAGGAACGCAACCAGTTTATTGATCGCCTGGCTCTCCAACCAGCCCGTGTTCAAATCCCGGCATACGTTCTCACGTTTCTGGCGCTCGAACTTTTCCCGGCAACCGGTCCCGTGCCCTTTGTTTATTTCCAGTTTTAAGGAGCGGTCGTCAGATTGGAAATGCGGAAATCAAAGTGGGCCTGACTGGGCTCGAACCAGTGACCCTGCGCTTATCAAGCGCATGCTCTAACCAACTGAGCTACAGGCCCATCTCGGCGGCTCCGCCGCGGAATTTCGAATTGTAGAGATCAGCAGGAACATTTAACATGCGCCCCGTCTTGCGCAATGTGAAATCAGTTCCGCTCTTGGCAACCATCCGCTCGCGAATCATCGGGAAGGATATTCTGCTGCGCTTGCTCAAAATTACAGTTGCTTTTTTTCTCTTGCTTCTCGCTGGGTTGTCAATGCTCGCTGAGATTTCCTCCATCAATACCGATTCAGGGGCAAGTTGGCATCAACACGTCGCCAAAACGCTGTTTATCAGCCTTTGCGTCTGCTCAGCTTATCTGCTTCTTCGCAGACCGATTGATCCCGTTGCGGAAGTTTATTGCCCGCGTTGCACAGCATTGGGCGAACACGCAGCTGCCCCCGAGTACGGCACATCGGTCAGCCCGATGGCTTGGCATCTCGGAGGGTTTCTCTTATCCATTTTCTATTCAGGAGGCAAACAGCGGCGATTTCGCTGCAGAGAGTGCGGCGAATTGTTCTATTCGCACACGGCTGTATCGCGCGGTTATCGTCTTCTCTTCCTGCTTTTTGTGGCCATCATTGTAAATTACATCTGGTCGGATTTGTCGGAAGTTTTCGGTGAGTGAGCTTCAATTGGCGAGGTCCGCCTCCGCCAAGGCTTCGGCGCGACAGTCTTCGCTCTCCTCTAAGACGCGAGCGAAGACTGGAGGCAAGGGGATTCGAACCCCTGACTTCCAGCTTGCAAAGCTGGCGCTCTACCAACTGAGCTATGCCCCCAGGCAATTGCAGATTGTAGATTGCAAAATTGCAGATTGCAAAGATCGGCGGTCGTGGACCGCCGCTACAGTGTTCTTTTTCAGAACTGATTTGGCAGAACCCGAAATGCCGGATCACGATCTCGCGAGTCGCGATCCGGCATCCACGTTCTGTCAATCCGTCCTCTGGTTATTGGCTGTTAAGAGGTATCGCCAAGTACGCGGTCCTGACACCATTTCCATCGATAGCTCTGCCCGTAATCTCGCCATTATCATTTATGTCTTTGGCGCTTTCGAGGCGTGCAGAATAACTGCCTTTGAGTTCGTTGAGGTCTGTGGGTGTGTTGCCGTGATCCCAAATAACTGCACGACAATCTATAAAGTTCGCGTCGCAAGATATGCCGACTACCTGGCGGGCTTGGTTGATACCGTAAGCCTCGCTGTCGACATGTTTTGGCGAACGGCCCTGCAACGGTTTGAGATGCCGAATGCCGTCCTCCCTGGTCCACATAAACGCATGTAATATGTCGCCTTCAACAAACGCCGGGTCGCCATCAAACCCGACAACATCACCGCGTTGATTGATTGCTGTCGGCGTGTTCCACCACTGAGCTCCGAGGTTCCCGAGGTCAGTCACTCCACCGTTTTCCCAAAGCACGGCATGCCTGGCTGTGTGTCTTCCAACGGCCTGATCGCAGATGCCTGAAATTCCCACGATCTGGCCATTATCATTAATCGCCGTGGCGGCTCCTGAGGTGTCGCCGGGG